>DATAYA010000243.1:0-17133 GCA_036272815.1 Acetobacteraceae bacterium | reverse complement strand
GGAACCGTCCCATGCCGACCGACATCTCGCATTTCATCGCCGGCCGCCGCACGCCGGGCCGCAGCGATCGTCACGCGCCCGTCTTCAATCCCGCGACCGGCGAGCAGACCGGGACCGTGCCGCTCGCCGCCGCGGCCGAGGTGGATACGGCGGTCGCCGCGGCCCGGGCGGCGTTCCCGGCCTGGGCGACGACGCCGGCGCTGCGCCGGGCGCGCATCCTCAACCGTTTTCTGGGGCTTCTTGAGGCGCAGTCCGAACGCATCGCCGCCGCCATCACCGCCGAGCACGGCAAGGTTCTCTCCGACGCGCGCGGCGAGGTGGTACGCGGGATCGAGGTGGTGGAGTTCGCGACCGGGGCGCCGAACCTGCTCAAGGGCGAGTTCAGCGAGAATGTCGGGACGGGCGTGGACAGCCACGCGATCCGCCAGCCGCTCGGCGTGGTCGCCGGGATCACGCCGTTCAATTTCCCGGCGATGGTGCCGATGTGGATGTTCCCGGTGGCACTGGCCTGTGGAAATTGCTTTATTCTCAAACCATCCGAGCGCGATCCTTCGGCCGGTGTGATCCTGGCCGAGCTGCTCGCGGCGGCGGGATTGCCGGCGGGGGTGTTCCAGGTGGTGCATGGCGACCGCGAGGCGGTGGAGGCGCTGCTCGCGCATCCGGACATCGCGGCGATCAGCTTCGTGGGCTCCACTCCGGTCGCGCGCAGCGTCCATGCGGCGGCGACGCTTGCCGGAAAACGCTGTCAGGCGCTGGGCGGAGCAAAAAACCACATGGTCGTCATGCCCGATGCCGACATGGACCAGGCGGTCGATGCGCTCATGGGAGCGGCGTACGGCTCGGCGGGCGAGCGCTGCATGGCGGTCTCGGTCGCGGTGCCGGTGGGGGAGGCGACGGCCGATGCGCTGGTCGGGCGGCTGGAGCAGCGGGTGCGGGCGCTGAAGATCGGGCCGGGCGCCGATCCGGAGGCGGAGATGGGGCCGCTGGTGACGGCCGCCCATCTGGAGCGGGTGCGGGGACTGATCGACGCGGGCGTGCGCGAGGGAGCGGCACTGGTCGTCGATGGGCGCGGCTTTCGGATGCAGGGCTACGAGGACGGGTTCTTCATCGGCGGCACGCTGTTCGACCATGTGACGCCGGAGATGGCGGTCTGGCGGGAGGAAATTTTTGGCCCTGTTCTTTCGGTGGTGCGGGCGCCGGACTACGCGGCGGCGGTGCGGCTGATCGGGCGGCATGAGTATGCGAACGGCACCGCCATTTTCACGCGCGACGGAGATGCCGCGCGGGCGTTCGCGCAGGAGATCGAGGTCGGCATGGTCGGCGTCAACGTGCCGATCCCGGTGCCGATCGCGTTCCACTCGTTCGGCGGCTGGAAGGCGTCGCTGTTCGGCGACCACGCGATGCACGGGATGGAGGGGGTGCGGTTCTATACGCGGCTGAAGACGATCACCTCGCGCTGGCCGACGGGCATCCGGGCGGGAGCGGAGTTCGTGATGCCGGTGATGCGGTGACGGGCGCGCGAGCCATGATCGGGCAGGCGCTTGCGGTGTCGCGGCAGGCAGCATGGAAACGGGTCGGATGAAATGCTCGCTGGGAAGCCGCATTCGCTCCAGGATGAGAACATGAAAACGTCAGGCGCGAGCCAAGGCCAGTCGGCATCGGAGCTGATCTCGAACAAAATTGCCGAGCTCGGGGACTGGCGTGGGGAAACCCTCAGCCGAATGCGCAAGCTCATCAAGGAAGCAGACCCGGACGTCGTCGAGGAGTGGAAGTGGATGGGTACTCCGGTTTGGTCGCACGACGGCATCATCTGCACTGGCGAATCCTACAAGAAAGTCGTGAAACTCACCTTCGCCAAGGGCGCGTCTCTGAACGATCCGGACCGTCTCTTCAACTCGAGTCTCGACGGAAACACGCGCCGGGCCATCGACATCCATGAAGGAGAAGAAGTGGACGGGTCCGCCTTCAAGGCGCTCGTTCGCCAAGCGGTCGCCCTCAGGAGTTCTGGCAAGTCGAAGCCTTCGAAAAGGGCGAAGTCCTAAGGGATTCCGCCCCTGAACGGGTCCGACAGCGGCAATGCAATTACGTTCACATTCTTTCGGAAATCCGGAAGTCTTGGCTTTCGAGCGAAACTGAAAGCCGTCCGTCTCTCACTCAAATGCAAAGATACGCTTCCAATCGTTTTTCATGCTGATCACCGACCCACCATGGATCGATCTCCTCGGATGGAGACCTGGTGGCGGCGCAAGCGTCCTGCACGATCACCCGGCGCGCACCGCCGCCAGCACCTCGCGGCCATAGCGAGCGAGCTTGGAAGCACCGACCCCCTTGATCTCACCCAGTTCCTCAATGCTCGCCGGCCGCACCGCGGCGATCTCGCGCAGCACGCTGTCGTGGAAGATCACGTAGGGCGGCACCGCCTGCGCCTTCGCTTCCCTGGTCCGCCATTGCCGCAACGCATCGAATGTGCTCTCGGCCCCGGCCGGCAGCGCCACCGCCTCCGGCCGCGCTGTCCGCAACTCGCCCGATTTCGCGGCATTTGCCTCCGGCGCCTCCTCGGCCAGCAGCACCGCCTGCTCGCCGCGCAGGATCGGCCGCGCCGTCTCCGGCACCAGCGCCAGTGTCGCGTATTTCCCGTCCTCCGTGCGCAACGCGCCGAGTGCCAGCAGCCGCCGCGTCAGGCTGCGCCAGAAGCCCACCGGCCGATCCGCGCCGATGCCGAACAGCGGCAGTCGGTCGTGGTTGTGGCGCAGCACCGCCTCGGTCTTCTCGCCGCGCAGCACGGCGCTGATGTGCAGCGCGCCGAACCGCCCGCCGGTGCGGTAGACTGCCGAGAGCACCTTCTGCGCCTCGACCAGCGCATTGATCGTGCGTACCGGCGTGCGGCAGCGGTCGCAATGGCCGCAGGCACGGTCGAGGGTTTCGCCGAAACAGGCGAGCAGCGTGCGGGTGCGGCAGTCCGGCGTCTCGGAGATCGCGATCATCGCCTCCAGCCGGTCGCGCATCACCGCCTGCTGCGCCTCGGGGGCGGCGGACTGCGCGAGCCAGCGGCGGGCGCGCGCGATGTCCTCGCCGCCGTAGAGCAGCAGCGTGTCGGCGCGCTCGCCGTCGCGGCCGGCGCGGCCGATCTGCTGGTAATAGCTCTCCGGGCTGTCCGGCATGTCGAGATGCACGACAAAGCGCACGTCCGGCCGGTCGATCCCCATGCCGAAGGCGATCGTCGCCGCAACGATCACCGGCTCGCCGGAGCGGAACCGGGCCAGCGCGTCGCGCTTCTCGATCGCAGCGAGCCCGGCATGGAAGGCGACCGCCGGCAGCCCCTCGGTGCGCAGGCGCTCGGCGGTGCGCTCGGCCTTGGCGCGGCTGCCGCAATAGACGATGCCGGCCTGGCCCGCGCGGCGGCGCAGGAAGCCGAGGAGCTGCGCGGTCTCGGCGGTCTTGCCGGCGGCGGCGAGATGCAGGTTTTCGCGATGGAAGCTCGCCGCGAACACCGCCGCGTGTTCCATGCGCAGCGATGCGAGGATGTCGGCGCGGGTGCGCGGATCGGCGGTCGCGGTGAGTGCGATGCGCGGAATGCCCGGAAAATCCTCGCCGAGGCGGGCGAGCGCGCGGTATTCGGGCCGGAACTCGTGCCCCCATTGCGAGACGCAGTGCGCCTCGTCGATCGCGAGCAGCGCGACTTCCATCCGCCGCAGCCGGTCGAGCGTGCCGTTCGTGAGCAATCGTTCGGGCGAGACGTAGAGCAGGTCGAGCGCGCCGGAATCGAGCGCCCGCCGCGCGTCGCGCGCGACGTCGGGCTCGAGGTCGGAATGCAGCGCCGCCGCCGCGACGCCGAGCTGGCGGAGTGCGGCCACCTGGTCGTCCATCAGCGCGATCAGCGGCGAGATCACGATCGCGGTGCCCGACCGGCAGAGCGCCGGGAGCTGGTAGCAGAGGCTCTTGCCGCCGCCGGTCGGCATCAGCACGAGCGCGTCGCCGCCGGCCATGACATGGCTCACCGCCGGCTCCTGCAAGCCGCGGAAGGCGGGGAAGCCGAAGACGCGGTGCAGCACCTCGGCCGGGTCTGCGCCCGTGTCCGTCCTTGCCGCCGGGGCAGGCAGGCTCAGCCGCCGATGGTGATGGTCACACGCCGGCTCTCGACCAGGCCGCCGACCGGCTGCAACGAGCCGCGTGCAAGCTGGACGATGCGACTCGCCGCCACGCCGTCGGTCACCAGGGCGTCGGCCACCACCTGCGCCCGGGTCTGTGAGAGATAGATGTTGGCCTGCGGGCTGCCGAGCGTGTCGGCGGCACCCACGACATGCACCGGCGCGTCCGGTGCGGCGGCGGCGGCGCGGGCGGCGGCGGCGATGACGTTGTTCGCGGCCCGGTCCAGGCCCGCTGACCATTCGTCGAAGAACACCACGTAGCCGCGGCCGGTGCCGGCGTCCGACCCGCTCGGCAGGGTGGTCGAGCAGGCGCCCAATCCAAGCAGCAATGGGCCAAGCAGCAGCGCGAGTGCGGTCAGTCGGCGCATCGCCGATTCCCCCCTGGGTTGATGGCCCAACGACGGTCCTTCGTGCCCGCCCGCGCGGCGTCGCGTCAACTGCCGATGGAAGCAAAGGGCGAGGGGCTCGGCCCCTCGACCCCGCCAAGGGCAGTCGCCCTTGGAACCCCTTCTCAAAGACAATGGCAGGCTTCTTGATGGCTGGGCCGGCATGATAGTCCGCCGAAATTCGCGCCGGAGTCAGCGGTTTTATTCGTGCTTTTGCAGGGCCGTGGTCCTCCGCGGTGCCGCGCGTCCTTGACGCCTCCGCCCAGCGTCTCCGCACCGTCGTGGTGGAGGCGATGGGCTCGAGCCTCACGTCCTCCGACTCGAAATCGACCTCAACGCTCCCGCACTGAAGGCCCGCAGCGGCTTTCTCGCCGTGGTGATTGCAGCGCGGGTTACCGTTCCTTAAAGGGGCGGCAACGCCCACAACGGGCGAGCGCCAATATCGTTGGCCACCGGGGGCGCGAGTCGCCTCCGGGCCTGGGGCGGAGCGTCGACCGCAGCGCGGGTTAGTCCTCGCGCAACGGCCGGTGGCAATCAACCGACGGCCGCGTTACCATCAACCCTGCTGCCCTGGCGGGCGGCAGATCCCCTGCAACGGGACGGTGCTGCCGAGGCGCGCACAGAGCGCGCGCGATGGCGGCGCCTGCGCCCGACGCTTCGCGAAAGAACCGCCCCCATGCAGAAAGTTCTCGAACAATCGCTGAGCAAGGTGCCCGCCGTCACGCTCGGCTTCTGGGCCATCAAGATTCTGGCGACGACGCTGGGCGAGACCGGCGGCGATGCCGTAACGATGACGCTCGGTCTCGGCTATCTCGTCGGCACGGCAATCTTCGCCGGCGTATTCGTCCTCGCGGTCTCGGCGCAGATCCGGTCGCGGCGGTTCCGCCCGTTCCTCTACTGGTTCGTGATCGTCGCGACGACGACGGCGGGTACGACGCTTGCGGACTTCGCCGACCGCTCGCTCGGTATCGGCTATGTCGGAGGATCGTCCATCCTGTTTCTGCTGCTGATGGCAACGCTCGGACTTTGGTATTGGTCGCTCGGATCGGTCGCAGTCGATCAGATCGCCTCGTCGCCTGTCGAGATGTTCTATTGGGCGACGATCATGTTCTCGCAGACGCTCGGCACGGCGCTGGGTGACTTCCTCGCCGACACCACCGGCCTCGGCTATGGCGGCGGCGCGCTCGTGTTCTGCGCGGCGCTCGCTGTGGTGGCGCTGCTCTATCGCCGCACGACCATATCGCGGACGATACTGTTCTGGGCGGCGTTCATCCTCACGCGTCCGCTTGGCGCGACGATCGGCGACTTCCTCGACAAGCCGGTTGCCCATGGCGGTCTCGCGCTCGGACGCTTCCAGGCATCCGGCGTCCTGGCGCTTGCGATCGTCGCCGGCATCCTGCTGATCCCGCAGCGGGCCGGGCGCCACCCCGGGGCGTACCGCGAGGCGTAGCGGGAGCAACGGAGGCGGCGCGAGCCTGCGCCGCCCCCGTCATCTCGCGGGCTCGCTCCAGCAACTCCGCGGCCGGCCTCCCAGACCCGCTAGGGGCCGGGAAGCCCCTTGACCCCGGTACTTTCGGCTGGGACCACGAAAGCCGGAGCCCAGCCTCACGCCGCCGCCGCGACCGCGTGACCGCCGGAGAGCCGCCAGATCCGATCCAGCCGCTCGACGCCGGTGAGGCGGTGCGCAATCAGGATCATGCTGCGTCCAGGCGCGAGGCCGTTGAGCGTTGTGAGGAACGCGCGCTCGGTCTCGGCGTCGAGCCCGGCTGCCGGCTCGTCGAGGATCAGGATCGGCGCCGGCGAGAGCAGCGCGCGCGCCAGTGCGAGCCGCCGTCCCTGGCCGCCGGAGAAGCGCGTGCCGCCTTCGCCGACCCAGGCGTCGAGCTGGTCTGGCAGGGCGCGGACGATCTCGCCGATCGCGGCCTGGTCGAGCGCCGCCCAAAGCGCCGCGTCGTCCGCATCGGGACGGCCGAGCAGCAGGTTGTTCCGGATCGTGTCGTCGAACAGGTGCGTCGCCTGCGACAGCCAGGCCACGCGGCCGCGCAGCGCGTCCGAGGACAGGGATGCGATGTCGATGCCGCCGAGCAGCACCCGGCCGGCCTGCGGGGCCGCGACCTTCAGCGCCAGGGCGGCAAGCGTGGACTTGCCGGTGCCGGAGGGACCGAGGATGGCGACGCGGGCGCCCTGCGGCACCTCGAGCGCGAGGCCGTCGAAGACCGGCGGCCGGTCGGGTGCCCACGCGAAGCGGACCGCCTCGAACCGGAGCGCGGTGCCTGCGGGGAGCGGGGCGGGGTGCGCCGGCTCGGGCACGGCGGCGGGCGCCTCGGCGGCGGCAAGGACGCGCGCGGCGGCGGCGGCGGCGTGGCCGGCGAGCGCGCCGGCCCGCGGCAGCCCGGCGATGGCGTCGAAGGCGGCGAGCGCCAGGAACAGCCCCACGACCAACCCCGGCCCGGCGCCCGCGGCGGCCAGGATCGCCAGCAGCGCCGCCTGCCCGCACAGGAAGGCACATGCGCCGGCCAATGCGACGCTGCCCGCCTGCGCGCGCTGCGCCGCCAGCAGGCCCGATTCGCGCGCCTGCACCGCAGCGAGCATCCGCCCCTCGGCCCCAAAGGCGCGCACCTCGCGCAGGCCGGAGAGGGTGTCGAGCACGGCGACCCGCAGGCCGGACTGTGCCGCGGCGAGGCGCGCGCCCCCGGCGGTGGTGGCACGGGCGGCGAGCGCCGGCAGGACGAAAGCGGCGAGCGCGAACAGCACGGCGATGCCGGCGGCGAGCGCCGGGTCGCGGCGCCCGAACCAGACCAGCAGCACCGGCAGCAGCAGCACCGCGCCGGCGAGCGGCACCAGGATGCGCAGATAGAGCCCGTCCAGCGCCTCCACGTCGCCGACCAGCCGCGCCAGCACGTCGCCGGCGCGCCGGAACCCGAGGCCGCCGGCAGCACCCCGCGAGAGGCCGCGGAAGAACCAGACGCGCAGGTCGGCGAGTGCCCGGAAGGTCGCGTCGTGGGTCATCAACCGCTCGGCGTAGCGCAGCACCACGCGGGTCGGGCCGAGGGCACTGACCAGCGCACCCGCGACGACGGCGGCACCCGTGAGCGATGCCGCCAGCAGCGCGCCCGCGGCGGTCGTCAGCGCCACGGCGGACGCCAGCGACGCCAGCGCCACGAGCGCGCCGACGCCGAGCCAGACGGCACGGGACCGCCAGAGTGCCAGGATGCGGAGCAGCGGTGCGCCGGGGGAGGGGCCGGACGTCTCCGTCGCCGCCAGATCGCTCATGCCGCCCTCGCCGCCAGCGCCCGGCCGGCGCGCAGATCGAGCCGCCGGCCGCCGAAGGCGTGCGCCGCGGCCGAGTGCGTCGCCAGGATCACCGTCCGCCCGATCGCCAGCCGCTTCAGGCTCTCCAGCACCTCGGCCTCGGTCGCCGGGTCGAGATGCGCGGTCGGCTCGTCGAGCAGCAGCAGCGGCGCGCCCTTGAGGAAGGCGCGCGCGATCGCGACCCGCTGCGCCTGACCTCCGGAGAGGCCGAAGCCGCCTTCGCCGACGGGCGTTTCCAGTCCCTGCGGCAGCCCGGCCGCGAACTCCGCCACGCGCGCGGCGGCGGCGGCGCGGGCCACGTCCTCATCGCTCGCGCCGGGGCGGGCGAACCGGATGTTCTCGGCGATCGAGCCGGCGAACAGCAGTGGCCGCTGGCCGATCCAGGCGGTCATCCGGGACAGCGCCTCGGGCACCACGCTGGCGATGTCGGCGCCGTTCAGCGTGACGCGGCCGGCCTCGGGACGGACGAAGCCGAGCAGGATCTCCAGTACTGTCGATTTCCCGGACCCCGACGGGCCCGCGAGGATCAGGGTCTCCCCGGCGGCGAGGCGGAAGCTCAGGCCATCGAGCGCCGGGCCGCGCGCCGCGTCCCAGGTCAGGCGCACGTCCTCGAACGCGATCGTGACGCCGCTGGCCTGCACCGTCCGCACCGCCGGGGCGGGGACCGCCGCGACCGGCGCCGGCGGCAGGGTCGCGAGCGACTCGGCAGCCCCGGTCGCGTGCAGCCGGTCCTGATAGGCGGCGGAGAAGCCGCGCAGGGGCGCGAAGAACTCGGGCACCAGCAGCAGCGCGAACAGCGCCGTGCGGACCTGCACCTGCCCGGCCCGCAGCGCGGTCGCGTAATGGATCGCAAAGAACACCAGCGCCACGGCCGCCGCGCAATCCAGCGCCGCCGAGGAGAGGAACGCGACGCGCAGCACGCGCATCGTCCGGCGGCGCAGTTCGTCGGCGGCGCGGGCGAGGGCGGCGGCCTCGGTGTCGGCGCGGCCGGCGAGCACGATCGTCGCGATCCCGCGCACGCGGTCGAGGAAGCGTGCCTGCAACCGGGCCAGTGCCAGGAACTGCCGCCGCGAGGCCGACGCAGCGCCGATCCCGGCGACCGCCATCGCGACCGGCACGAACAGGCCGGCCGCCGCCAGCACCAGCGCCGGCCGCCAACCCACCCAGATCAGGGTGGCGATCAGCACCAGCAGCGGCCCGGCCAAGGCCAGCGTCGCCGCTGGCACCCAGCGTGCGAACAGCCCGTCCAGCGCCTCGATCCGGTCGACGACGATCGCGGTCAGCTCGGCCGAGTGCGAGCGCCGCAGCAGCGCCGGACCGGCGGCGAGCAGGCGGCCGAGCGCGTCGCTGCGCAGCCGCCGCCGCGCGACGGCGCCGGCGCGTGCGGCGAGACGCTCGCTGGTCGCGGCGAGGGCGGCGCGGATCAGTGCGAGCACGCCAAAGACGACGAGCGGGACGACCGGCCGGAAATGACCCGCAAGCCCGGTGGCGAGCACGACCGCGATGCACCACGCCTGGCCGATCGCGAGGGCGGTGCCGAGCAGGCCCAGGCCCGCCACCGGCAAGGCCGTGCGCTGTCCGAGCCTGGTCTGCTGCCGGGTCCAGGCCCGGATCGCCGTCTTGCCCGCGTCCATCGCCGCCGGATGTAGCGCGTCCGCCGCGGATTGGGGAGGGCATGATGTCGCCACAATCCGCCTCCCGCAGGCTCCTGGCTGGGGGTTAATCCGTGGTCCAGGAAAGCGGCGCCGCATGTCCGGATGCCTGGCGTGCCCAGCCGGGAGCGGACGCGGTCCAGATGACGCTCTCCGGGCGGCCGATCTCGGGATCATCGAGCGCGCCGCAGCGGACCGCCACGCGGTCGGGTTCCCCGATCGCCTCGCTGAACAACGGTGTCCCGCATTTCGGACAGAAGCGCCGGCGGATCATCGTCCCGCTGTCGGCCGCGCTGATGTATTCGGCGACTTCGCCGATGAGCGTGAAGCCATCGGTCGGGAAGATTGCATTGATCGACGCGTTTCCGGACGAGAGGTATTGGCAGTCCCGGCACCAGCAGGCGCGCGTCAGCATCGGCGGCCTGTCGAATTGAAACCGGACTGCGCCGCAAAGGCATCGGCCCGTGACCGCACTGCTCATTCTGACCGTCCCCACCCTGAACGCCCCCATCCTGAACGCCGATGCCGAGAGAAAACGGCGCTATGCGGCAAGCGCGCTCCCGGCCGCCGGTGCCGCCGCCATCGGCACGATCGTCGGCCGTCCCGGACCAGCGGCGATCAGCACCGAGCCGGGCGGCACCTCGGTCCAGTCCTCGCGCGCGCCCTCCAGCGGCTCGGAGACGACGACGAGCCCCTCCGGCCGCAGCCGCCAGTACAGCGTCGCGGGCCGGTGGTCGGTCGACCAGCGGAACGCCCAGAGCGTGTCGCCGTCGGTGAGTGCCGCGGTGAAGCGGAGCGGCTCGGCGATCCCCGCCGCGTCCATCAGGCCGCGCACCCGGGACACCGTCAGCCGGACCGCGCCCACCGGGTCGCACTCCAGTCCGGCCCCCAACGCGGCCAGCAGCAAGGCCTCGGAGTCCGTCGTGCCGGCGCGCTGTGCATAGAGCGCGTCGGGGATGAGCGCCTCGACGCCGCGGCGGATCGCCATCCAGCCACCGATCTGGCCGTTCTGCATGAACAGGTGACGACCGGAGGCAAAGGGGTGGCAATTGGCGCGGGCCGTCGCGGTGCCAGTTGCGGCACGGACATGGGCGAAGAAGCTGCGGGCGCGGACCTGGGCGCACAGCGACAGCAGGTTCTCGTCCGACCAGGCGGGCCGCAGGTCGCGGAACAGGCCGGGCTCCGGCCGCTCGCCATACCAGCCGATGCCGAAGCCGTCGCCGTTGGTCGCGGCCTTGCCCTCGTCGCAGTGCAGGGATTGGGCGATCAGCGAGTGGAGCGGCGAGGCGATCAGCGTCTCCAGCAGGATCGGCTCGCCCCGATAGGCCAGGAACCGGCACATCCCTCGATCTCCGTCGCACAGCCGCAACGTGCCGCCTTACGCCTGCCGCGGGCGCGGTGCCAGCGCCCCCGTGCGCGCGGCAGGCGTAAGGCGGACGTAAGTTCGCGCCCCCAGTCTGACCCATCGCAGGGATCGGCGGCGAGCGGGAGGGCGAGCGCGAGGCACGGAACCAGACGATGCGTCAGGGAACCCCTGTCCGGTTGCGAACCGCGCGGACCCTGAAGCGGACCGCTTACGCCCGCCTTACGGGCCGTCGGCGGGCGCCTGCATTGACAGCTTCTCATCCGGCGGTGATATCCGCGCCCTTCCCGGGAACCTCGGCCCATGTCCGTCCACGCCTTCATCTTTCCTGGCCAGGGCTGCCAGAGCGTCGGCATGGGGCAGGCGCTCGCCGCCGCCTTTCCCGCCGCGCGTGAGACGTTTCAGGAGGTGGACGACGCGCTCGGCGAGCACCTGTTCCGGGTGATGGCCGAAGGGCCGGCCGAGACCCTGACGCGCACCGAGAACGCGCAGCCGGCGTTGCTCGCGCACGCGATCGCGGTGCTGCGGGTGATCGAGCGCGAGGGCCATGTCCGGCTCGCGGGAACGGCGCGGCTGGTGGCGGGGCACTCGCTCGGCGAATACGCGGCGCTGGCGGCGGCCGGCGCGTTCACGCTCGGCGATGCGGCACGGCTGCTGCGGCTGCGCGGGCGGGCGATGCAGGACGCGGTGCCGGAAGGCGAGGGGGCGATGGCGGCCCTGCTCGGCTGCGAGTTGGCGGCGGCGCGCGCGATCTGCGAGGAGGCGGCACTGCTCCGCGAGCCGGACGGACGCGAGACGCGGCAGGTGATCCAGCCGGCTAACGACAATGGCGGCGGGCAGGTGGTGATTTCCGGGGCGCTGGAGGCGGTGGAGCGCGCGATCGAGATTTCCAAGGCGCATGGCGTGCGGCGCGCGACGCGGCTGCCGGTCTCCGCACCGTTCCATTGTGCGCTGATGGCGCCGTCCGCGGATGCGATGGCGACGGCGCTGGAGCACACCCGGCCCGTCGCACCTGCGGTGCCGCTGATCTCCAACGTGACCGCGGCGAAGGCGACCGACCCGGACGAGATCGCGCGCCTGCTGGTCGAGCAGGTGACCGCGACCGTGCGTTGGCGCGAGAGCGTGCTGGCGATGGCGGCGATGGGGGTGGACAGCTTCTGCGAGCTGGGTACGGGCCGCGTGCTGAGCGGACTGGTGCGCCGCATCCTGCCCGATGCGCAGGCGATCGCCGCCGGCACGCCGGCCGAGGTCGAGGCGATGCTGCGCGTGTTCTAGCGAATGCCAGGGGCTCTGCCCCAGACCCCGCCAAGGGCAGTCGCCCTTGGAACCCCGGGGGTCCGGGGCCAGGGGCAGAGCCCCTGGCCTTCCTGCAAGGAGGCAAGATGTTCCAGTTGAACGGCAAGACGGCGCTTGTCACGGGCGCCTCGGGCGGCATCGGCGCCGCGATCGCGCGCGCGCTGCACGGGCAGGGGGCCCGCGTCGTGCTCTCCGGCACCCGGCGCGAGGCGCTGGACGCGCTGGCGGCGGAGTTGGGCGACGGCAGCTTCGTCTGTCCCGCAGACCTGCGCGACCGCGCGGCCCCGGATGCGCTGATGGCGGCGGCGGAGGCGGCGGCGGGACCGCTTGCGGTGCTGGTGAACAACGCTGGCCTGACCCGCGACGTGCTGGCGCTGCGGATGAAGGACGAGGACTGGGACGCGGTGCTGGAGGTCGATCTCGCCGCCCCGTTCCGTCTCGCGCGCGCGGCGCTGCGCGGCATGGTGCGCCGCCGCGCCGGGCGCATCATCGGCATCTCCAGCATCGTGGGTGCGACCGGCAATCCCGGCCAGGCGAACTATGCGGCGGCCAAGGGCGGGCTGGTCGCGATGAGCAAGTCGCTGGCGCAGGAGGTCGCCTCGCGCGGCATCACGGTAAACATCGTGGCCCCCGGCTTCGTGCAGACGCCGATGACCGACGCGCTGACCGACGCGCAGCGCGAGCGGATGCTGGGCGCCATTCCGATGGGACGCATGGGCCGGTCGGAGGAGATCGGCGCTGCCGTCGCCTATCTCGCCTCCGACGAGGCCGGCTGGATCACCGGCACCGTGCTGCACGTCAATGGCGGGATGGCCATGCTCGGCTGACCGCCTAGCCGACCGGGTCGCGCGGCTGGCCGATGTAGACGCCATCGCCCTGTGCGAGCGCCTGGAACGTGGGGTAGGCCATCCAGACATAGCCGCGGCTGCTGGTAGCATTGAAGGTGCCGCCCCAGTTGGTGCCGAAGCTGTTCTGGATCAGCACCGCGCCGTCCGGGCCCATGCTGTCGTCGTAGCCGAAGATGACCATCACGTGCCCGACTGGATCGTTCGTGCCCTTCTTGTAGGCGATCTGGCCGTTGCCGGTGTACGGCACGGTCGTCCCGTCGTAGGTGACGAAATCGGTATAGAGCCGGGTGCCGTAGGCGAAGGGATGGCCGCGCAGGATACTCATGCGCATCTTTTCCAGCCCCTCGGTCCCGAGCAGGGAAAACTTGTACCAGGCAGGCGGGATGAAGGCCCCGTCGGGTGTCCGGCCGCCGTTGCCATAGGTCCGCCAGGTGGCCTTGCAACCGTCAGTGTCCGGCGCGGTCGCCAGGGAGGGCGTCCCCTTGTTGCCGCTGAGCCACTCGAAGCAGCTCTTGATCGTGCCGCCGGTGCAGGTGCCGCGGGGGCCGTCGACGGAGAGCAGCACCTGCGGATAGGTATAGGCGGCACTTGCCTGCCGGTCCGTCGTCGTCGGCGGCGTGTGGACCGCAACCGCCGCCGCATAGGTCGCGAGACAGTAGGTGGACGCCCAGACGAAACAGCTCGGCGTCGTCTGCATGCCGACCGGCGGCAGGTATATCGGATCGACGGTGTAGGGGATTTCGTCGGGGGCAAGCGCCGGCGGGTCGGCAATCGGGATGTCCTCTACCGTCCCGGGATCGTAGCCGAAATCCAACGTCTCGTAGATGGATTCCATCTCGCATCTCCAACCCGCGGCCCCAGGATAGCGGTGCGGCACGGGACCGGCATGAAGAATGCGTCTCGCTCTCGTGAATCGGCGCGACGGCCGCGCCCGCGCCGCGTTGACAGCGCCGGGAAGCCGCCGGATGGTGCGCGCAATCACGCAACAAAGGGGGAAACGGGCATGGCGCATCGGATCGGATGGCAGCTGGCCTGGCGCAGTGTGGCGGCGACGCTCGCGATTGCCGCCGGGATGGCGGGCGCAGCGCCGGCGGCGCGGGCGGCGGGGCAGACCGTCACGGTCTGGTGGAACCAGGGCTTCTATCCAGCCGAGGACCAGGCGATGCGCGACGTCGTCGCCGCCTGGGAGAAGCAGACGGGCGACCACGTCGCGATCACCTTCTACAACGGCTCCGACCTGCCGGCGAAGATCGTCTCCGCGATGACCACGGGCGACGTGCCGGACCTGATCTATGCCGACAACAGCGACTTCCTGCTGCTGCCGCAGGCCGCCTGGCACAACAAGGCGGTCGATGTCACCGACGTCGTCGACACGCAGAAGGCGGCGTACAGCAAGACCGCGCTGACCGCGGGCCAACTCTATGACGACGTGACCCACAAGCGCAGCTTCTTCGGCATCCCGCTGAAGCAGCAGGCGTTGCATTTCTCGGTCTGGCGGCCGCTGGTCAACAAGGCCGGCTTCAAGATGAGCCAGATCCCGAATACATGGGACAAGTATTTCGCCTTCTTCGAGACGGTGCAGAAGAAGCTGCGCGCCAAGGGCCAGCGCATCTACGGCCTCGGCTATTCGCTGGCGACGAAGGACAGCGACAGCACCTATCTGTTCAACCAGTATCTTCTGGCGTACGGCGGCGAGATCGTGACGCCGGATGGCAAGTTGCACACCAACGATCCCAAGGTGCGGCAGGCGGCGATCGACGCGCTGACCGCGCTGACCACGCCCTACAAAAAGGGTTTCGTGCCGCCGGGCGCGATCAACTGGGGCGATCCCGACAACAACAGCGCGTTCTACGCCAAACAGATCGTGATGACGCCGAACGCGTCGCTTTCGATCGCGGTCGCGGTCGCCGAGCACCGCGACGAATACCTGCACCAGATCGTGACCCAGCCGCTGCCGCTCGGGCCGGACGGCAAGCCGGTCACCTCGCTGGTCTCGGTCAAGCTCGCCTTCATCCCGGCGGGCGCGAAGCACATCGCCACCGCGAAGTCGTTCATGACGTATTTCATCCAGCCGCAGCACATCGACGCCTATCTGGTCGCGGCGCGCGGACGCTGGCTGCCGGTGATGCCCGGGCTGCTCAAGACCGATCCGTTCTGGACCAATCCGAAGGACCCGCAGATCCCGGTCGCGACCAAGCAGGAATTGCAGGGTCCGACGCAGCCCTGGTTCCACATTTTCAACCCGGCCTATGCCGACGTGAACGCGCAGCAGGTCTGGGGCAAGGCGGAGGCGAACGTGATGCAGGGCGGCATGACGCCGGCCAAGGCGATCGATGGCGCGTTCAAGCAGATCGACGCGATCTTCGCCAAGTACCCGATCCCCACGCAATAGCGCCGGAGACGCTCGCATGGACAGCACCTCCGCGATCGGCGCCGCCGGCACCGGCGCGGGGGTGCGCCGTTTCTGGCGCGGCCCGCGCCTGCAAGGCAGCGACGCCCTCTGGGCGGTCGCGTTCGCGATCCCCTATGTCGCCGTGTTCGTGGCCTTCGTGATCTATCCTGTCGCCTACGGACTGTGGCTCGGCCGCAGCCCGGCGAGCTACGCGGCGCTGTTCGCCGATCCGGTCTATGGGCGGACAGTGGTGAACACGCTCATCTATCTTGCGATCGGCGTGAACCTCAAGCTGTTCCTCGCTCTCCTGCTGTCGGGCTTCTTCATGCGGCGCGAGCGCTGGGTGCAGTGGCTGCTGCTGGTGTTCATCCTGCCCTGGGCGGTGCCGGCGATCCCGACCTTCATCTCCTGGCACTGGATGCTGAACGGGCAATGGGGGCTCATCAACAACCTGGTGTGGATCATCTTCCGCGCCGACGGACCGCCCTGGCTCGACCGCGCCGATCTCGCGATGGCATCCAACGTCATCGCCTACGTGTGGAAGTGGCTGCCGTTCTGGACGCTCATCCTTCTCGCCGGGCGCATGGCGATTCCGCGCGAACTCTATGAGAGCGCCGCCGTCGACGGCGCGACGGGGTTCCGTGCGTTCGCCCACGTAACGTTCCCGATCATGGCGAACCTCTACACGGTGTGCACGCTGCTCTCGACGATATGGACGCTCGGCGACTTCAACACCGTGCATTTCGTGAGCGGCGGCGGGCCGGCCTTGCAGACGCATGTGCTGGCGACACTCGGCATCCGCGATGCGTTCGAGCTGGGCAACCCGCAGATGGGCATGGCGGCGGTGATCTCCGCCTTGCCGCTGCTGATCCCGCTGGTGATCCTGCTGATGCGGCGGCTCGCGAAGGGCGAGGTGGCGCTGTGAGCCCGCGCGCTGCCCGGACGTTGCGCCGTCGCACCGGCAACGCTGGGGCGATGCTGCTCGGCTTCGTCATCCTGGTGTGGACGCTGGCGCCGCTCTACAACATGCTGCTGGTCGCGGTGCAGGACAAGCAGGACGTCTTCGCCAGCAACATCTGGCCGCCGCACCCGCAACTGGCCGCGTTCCGCGCCGTGTTCACCGAGAGCTTCTGGTATCTCGCCAAGTTCTGGCGGCAGATGGGCAACAGCCTCTATATCGGCGTGGCGGTCGCCGCGCTGACGCTCGCAATCGGCTCGATGACGAGCTTCACGATCGGCCGGCTGCGGCTGCGCGGCGGCGCGTTGCTGACCAATGCGGCGCTGCTCACCTACGTCATCCCGATGTCGTTCCTGGCGATCCCGTTCTACGCGATCATGAAGTCCTACGGCCTCGCCGACAACGCGCTCTCGGTGATCGCGGTCGAGGTGACGTTCGCGACGCCGTATGCGATCTTCATCTTCCAGCAGTACAGCGCTAGCATCCCGCACGAACTCGACGAGGCGGCGCGCATCGACGGTGCCTCGCCGGTGCAGATATTCTGGCGCATCTACATCCCGCTGATGGCGCCGGCGCTGGTCGCGATCGGCACCTATGCGCTGCTGCTGGCGTGGAACGAGTATCTCTATGCGTTCCTGCTGCTGTCGTCGGACAACACGATCACGGTGCCGGTGGCGCTCGGAAAGTTCCTCAACAGCGACGAGGCGCCGTGGAACCTGATGATGGCGACGGCGGTGATCTACGCGGTGCCTCCGGTGGTGATCTATTACACCTTCCG
>DATAYA010000242.1:0-6562 GCA_036272815.1 Acetobacteraceae bacterium | reverse complement strand
TATCCGAATGACCCTGGCGACCAACGAATTGCGCAAGCCTGGGGTGTCCGCAGCGGCCGTGGCGGGGGCGGTCGGGTATCAGTGCGAGGCCGTCTTTCAGCGCGTCTTCAAGAAACGCGTGGGCTTAGGCCGCCGCACTCCCAGGCTGGAACTTTGTTCGGCATAAGTGGTTGCGGGTCCCCGCAACCAGCCTTGCCGGCGCCGTTCCCCATCTCCGCTCATCGCGCCGCGGCGGGCTGCTTCCGCAGGCCGTAGGTCGCGAACTTCGCCGCTGCCTCCGCGATCTCCGCGTCACTGAGCAACACCGGGCCGCCGATCAGCAGCGTCTGGTAATACTGCCGCGCGATCGTCTCCAACTCGACCGCGAGCCACATTGCCCGGTCGAGGTCGGCGCCGCACACGATCATGCCGTGATTGGCGAGCAGACACGCCGTACGTCCGTCCAGCGCCGCCAGCGCGTGCCGCGACAGCTCCGCGGTGCCGAACGTCGCGTAGGGAGCGCAGCGAACGGTGCTGCCGCCGAACGCCGCGATCATGTAGTGGCACGCCGGGATTTCCTTGCGCGCGATCGCGAGCGTCGTCGCGAACGTCGGATGGCTGTGGACGATCGCACCGACGTCCGGCCGCGCACGCATGATGTCGAGGTGAAAGCGCCACTCGCTCGACGGAGGCAGCGGCCCGTTCCAGGCGCCGTATTCGCCAGCGAGCGGCATCGCCGCCACCATCTCCGGCGTCATGCCGTCATACGGCGTCGCGGAAGGAGAAATCAGCATCGTCTCGCCGCTGCGCACGCTGATATTGCCCGACGTGCCCTGGTTGAGCCCGAGCCGGTTCATCGCCCGGCAGGCCTCCACCAGCGCCCGGCGCCGCGCGCTTTCATCCATGGAACGGGTTTCCAAAGGGCGACGGCCCTTTGGCGGGTCCGGGCAGAGCCCGGCCTTGCCTCTTCACGGCCCCCGCCGCGCGCGCCGCATCCCCCGTCCGCGCCGCTTCTCCGGATCGTACCCGCCCCCGCCCGGTCCCAGCGGCTCCGGCGTGCGCGACCGCGACGGCGGCGAGGACGCGGGCGGCGGCTCGATCCCGAGATCGAGCGCCTCCAGCCGGCGGATCTCGTCGCGCAGCCGTCCCGCCTCCTCGAACTCGAGGTCGGCTGCCGCCGCCCGCATCCGCTTCTCCAGTTCCGCGATGCTGGCGCGAAGATTGTGGCCGATGAACTCGGTCGCGCGGCTGTCGCGCACCGGCGCCACGGTCACGTAATCCTGCTCGAACACCGACCCTAGCACCTCGCCGATGTTCTTGCGGACGCTCTGCGGCGTGATGCCGTGCGCGGCGTTCCACGCGATCTGCTTGTCGCGGCGGCGCTCGGTCTCCTCGATCGCGGCGCGCAGGCTGCGGGTCATCACGTCGGCATACAGGATCACCCGCCCCTCGACGTTGCGCGCGGCGCGGCCGATGGTCTGGATCAGGCTGGTCTGGCTGCGCAGGAAGCCTTCCTTGTCGGCGTCCAGGATCGCGACCAGCGCACATTCCGGGATGTCGAGCCCCTCGCGCAGCAGGTTGATGCCCACCAGCACGTCGAACACGCCGAGCCGCAGGTCGCGGATGATTTCTATTCGTTCCAGCGTATCGACGTCGGAGTGCAGATACCGCACCTTCACGCCGTTCTCGGTGAGATAGTCGGTGAGGTCCTCCGCCATGCGCTTGGTGAGTGTCGTGACCAGCACCCGCATCCCGCGCGCCGCGACCGCGCGCACCTCGGCCAGGAGATCGTCGACCTGCCGCTCCACCGGCCGCATCTCGACCATCGGATCGACGAGGCCGGTCGGGCGGATCACCTGTTCGGCGAAGGCGCCGCCGGTGCGTTCCATCTCCCACGGTCCGGGCGTCGCCGAGACGAATGTCGTTTGCGGCCGGAACCGCTCCCATTCCTCGAACTTGAGCGGGCGGTTGTCGATGCAGGAGGGCAGGCGGAAGCCGAATTCCGACAGGATCGACTTGCGGGCGTGGTCGCCGCGCTCCATGCCGCCGACCTGCGGCACCGTCACGTGGCTCTCGTCGACGATCAGCAGCGCATTCTCCGGCAGGTATTCGAACAGCGTCGGCGGCGGCTCGCCCGGCTGGCGGCCGGAGAGATAGCGTGAGTAATTCTCGATCCCCTTGCAGCTTCCTGTCGTCTCCATCATCTCGATATCGAACGCCGCCCGCTGCGACAGCCGCTCCGCCTCCAGCGGCTTGCCGTTCGCCTCGAACCACGCGAGCCGCTCGCGCAGCTCCTGCTTTATCTCGATGATCGCCTGGGTCAGCGTCGGCCGCGGCGTCACGTAGTGGCTGTTGGCATAGACTGTGACCTGATCGAGCGCCGCCGTGACCTCGCCGGTCAGCGGGTCGAACTCCGAGATGCCCTCGATCTCGTCGCCGAACAGCGTGATTCGCCAGGCGCGGTCCTCGTAGTGGCTCGGGAACAGATCGACGGTCTCGCCGCGCAGCCGGAACGAGCCGCGGGCAAAAGCGACATCGTTGCGGCGATATTGCAGATCGACCAGCGCGCGCGCCAGCCGGTCGCGGTCGATCTGCCCGCCGGTCTGCAGCCGCACCGTCATCCGCGAATAGGTCTCGACCGAGCCGATGCCGTAGATGCAGGAGACCGAGGCGACGATGATGACGTCGCCGCGCTCCAGCAACGCCTGCGTCGCGGCGTGCCGCATGCGGTCGATCTGCTCGTTGATCTGCGCGTCCTTCTCGATGTACGTGTCGGTGCGCGGCACGTAGGCTTCCGGCTGGTAGTAGTCGTAGTAGCTGACGAAATACTCGACCGCATTGTCGGGGAAGAACGATTTCATCTCGCCGTAGAGCTGGGCGGCCAGCGTCTTGTTCGGCGCCAGGATCAGCGTCGGCCGCTGCGTCGCCTCGATCAGCTTGGCCATCGTGAAGGTCTTGCCCGAGCCGGTGACGCCGAGCAGCACCTGGTCGCGCTCGCCGGCCTCGGTGCCCGCGATCAGCGTCGCGATCGCCGCCGGCTGGTCGCCCGCGGGCGCGAAGTCGGAGACGATCCGCAGCGGCTTCTGCGGCTGCTTGGCCGGCTGCTTCTGCGGAAAGAACGCGACCGGGGCTGGGCGGGAGAGCGTCTGGGACATCCATCACACATGGCGGTTGCCGCCTTCTGCGTCCAGCATCGGGCCCGCATCCAGGATCAGGCTTGGCACCGCCCCGCGGGCTGGCCCATCATCGGCCGATGTCCCGCCGGGTCTTCGAGGTCACCCCCGACCTGATGCTGCGCGCCTACCGCGCCGGCCTGTTCCCGATGGCCGAGACCCGGCACGGCGAGCGGCTCTACTGGCTCGACCCCGAACAGCGCGGGGTGCTGCCGCTCGGCGGCTTCCACCTCTCGCGGCGGCTGCTGCGCACCGTGCTTTCGGGCGGCTTCGAGGTCGCGGCCGACCGCGACTTCCGCGCCGTGCTGCGCGGCTGCGCGAGCCCAGCGCCGGGGCGGGAGGACACCTGGATCAACGGCGAGATCGAACGCCTGTTCGGCGACCTGCACCGGCTCGGCCACGCCCACTCGGTCGAGTGCCGGCAGGGCGGCCGGCTGGTCGGCGGCCTCTACGGCGTCTCGCTCGGGGGCGTCTTCTTCGGCGAGAGCATGTTCTCGCTGGCGCGGGACGCGTCGAAGGTGGCGCTGGCGCATCTGGTGGCACGGCTGCGGCTCGGCGGCTACCGGCTGCTGGACACGCAGTTCGTGACGCGGCATCTGGCGCAATTCGGCGCCGTCGAGCTGCCGCGCGACGAATACAAGATGCTGCTCGCCGCCGCCGTCGACGTCCGCGCCGGGTGGCTCGCCGCTCCCGACCCGGCGCTGCTGCGGCGTGAGCTGTGCGCGATGGCCGGCCGCGCCGCCCCCGAACTCTCGCAGGAGACCGCATCCTGATGCCCCGCCTCTCCGCTTCCCTCGGCCTCGCCGCACTCCTCGCGGCCGCCGCGACCCCCCTGTCCCCGGCAGGCGCCGACGCGGCGCCGGCGCTGCTGCCGACGCACGACGCGGCACTCTCCTATCGCGTGACCGACGCCCGCGACGGCCGGACGATGCTGCTGCGGGCCTACGTCAAAGGCGGCGCCGGGCTGGTCCGCCTCGATCTCGACGGCGCGCCGGGCTACGCGATCCTCGACCGCCCGGCGGCCCGCGTCACCGTCGTGATGCCGGCCGCCCATGGCTACCTCGAGATGGCGATCGGCACCGCCGCCGACCGCTTCCTGGCCCAGGCGCAGGGAATGCGCTTCCGCCGCATCGGGCAGGCGCGCGTCGCCGGGCTTCCCTGCACCGACTGGTCGGTGCGCGACCCGACGGGCAGCGGCGCCGGCGATGCGTGCATCACCGCCGACGGGCTGGTGCTGCGCGCCCATGGCGGCGACCAGGGCGTGAACGGCAGCCTGATCGCGACCTCCGTGCAGGAGGCCGCACAACCGGCCGCGCTGTTCGCGGTGCCGGAGGGCTACGCGCTGCTCGGCAACCTGCCAGGGCGCCGGTCGTGAGGGCGCCGGTCGTGAGGGCGGCCATGCTCGCAGCGGCGCTGCTGGCGCTCGGCATCCTGCCGGCCGCCGCTGCCACGCCCCCCGCCGCCACGCCCCAAGGGCCGCCGGCGACATTGCCCGGCCGGGACGTCGACGTGACCTATCAGGTGACCGCGCCGGGGCATGAGCTGACGCAGCGGATGCGGTGGGACGTCGCCGACCACCTGCTGCGCGTCGATCCGCCGAGCCCGGGGCTCTACATGGTCATGGACTACGCCCGCCACGAAATCTCGATGGTCCAGGTGCAGGCGAAGCGTGTGCTGCAGGCGTCCGGCGTCGGCATGGCGATCCCCGGCGCCACGCCGGGCAATGCGCCCTTCACCCGCGCCGGCTCGGCGACGATCGCCGGCCTGCCCTGCACCAACTGGCAGACCAAGGACGCCGCCGGGCAGCCGACGGAGGTATGCCTGACGGATGATGGCGTGCTGCTGCGCGCGCGGATCGGCGGCCACACCGCGATGGTGGCGCGCAGCGTGGACTACGCCGCCCAGCCGGCCTCGGTGTTCGCGCTGCCGGCCGGCTGGCCGCGCGAGACGTTGCCGCAGCAGCAGCGATAGTCAGCCCTGATACGCCTGCAGCGCCCGTGCGAGGTCGGACGAGAGCAGCCCGGCATCGGATGTGGTCGAGCCCGCGCCCGGCACCACGGATTTCGCGCCCGGGGTGAAGCCGGTGCCCTGCAGCGCCGCGGCCGGGGCGCCCTGCCCCTGCGTCCGAGCTTGCGAGACCGAGAACAACTGGTGCCCGTGGTGCTTGGTGCTGCCGTGCGTGGCGGTGGCACCGCCGGTCGAGGCGGCGGACGGCTGGAGACTGGCAAGCGGCGGCATGGTCATCGTCGGAGCTCCCTGGAGGTTGGACCGTGTGACCGCATGCCCGATGCAAGCGCGCGGCCAGCCCGTAAACGCCGGGCTGGCCCCATGCGGACCGCGCCGGGCGGCAAGGCCGGCCGGGCCGAAACTGCCGCCCGGCAGATCGGCGTCACGCCGAAGAAATCACCCCCGGCGGGCGCTCGCTCACCCCCGTCCGATCGCGTCGAGTTCAGCCACGGCCTGGCCGGAGAGGACGAGGTCCGCCGCGCCCAGGTTCTCGCGGAGATGCTCGACCGAAGCAGTCCCGGGGATCAGCAGCAGGTTGGGTGCGCGGTGCAGCAGCCAGGCGAGTGCCACCTGCATCGGCGTGGCGCCGAGCCGCGCCGCCACATCCAAGAGAGTCGAGGATTGCAGCGGCGTGAAGCCGCCGAGCGGGAAGAACGGCACATAGGCGATGCCGTCGCGGGCAAGTTCGTCGATCAGGGCATCGTCCGCCCGATGCGCCAGATTGTACTGGTTCTGCACGCAGACGATCCCGCAGATCCGGCGTCCTTCCGCGATCTGCGCGCTTGTGACGTTGCTGAGCCCGATGTGACGCACCAGGCCCTGACGCTGGAGTCCGGCCAGCACGGCAAGCGGCGCCTCGATCGACCCTTCGGCCGGCCCGTGCGCGTCGAACATGATCCGCAGATTGACCACGTCGAGCGCATCCAGGCCCAGATTGCGGAGATTGTCGTGCACCGCCCGGGTCAGTTCCTCGGCCGAGAAGGCCGGCAGCCATGATCCGTCCGCGCCGCGCCGGGCGCCGATCTTGGTGACGATGACGAGATCGCCGGGATAGGGCGCGAGCGCCTCGCGGATCAGCCGGTTGGTGACGTGCGGGCCATAGAAGTCGCTGGTGTCGATGTGGTTGACGCCGCTTGCGACAGCCTCGCGCAGCACGGCGAGGGCGGCGTCGTGGTCCCTGGGCGGCCCGAACACCCCCGGGCCGGCGAGCTGCATCGCGCCATAGCCCAGACGGCGCACGCGGCGGTCGCCGAGCGTGAACGTGCCCGCTTCATTGCTGCCCGCTTCATTGCTGTCGGCCATCGAGGCTTCTCCCAAAATCCGGGTCATTATATAGAACGGGCACTATGCCGGCACGCTGACGACACGCTTTTCGGGTCGCTTCGTAGCGGCGCTTGACTGGG
>DATAYA010000241.1:0-2498 GCA_036272815.1 Acetobacteraceae bacterium | reverse complement strand
CTATGCCGCCTACATGATGTTGGACGAGCCACACGGCAACAAAAGTACCTATGGCTACTCGACAGCCGGCTGGGTGGCCGCGCCCGCCGCCGGCCGGACGATTGCGCGCATTGCGCCGATGCTGGGCATGTTGCCCGACATCCAGGACGCGCCGCAGATCAATCAGACACTGTACATCCCCTTGCAGCCGAGCCGTTCTCCCGCCACGCCGCGCGAGCCGGTGACCGCATCGGCACCGCCGGCTCCGGCGCCACGGCCGGCGCTGACCGTGCCGGTGGTGCCGCTGGCACCGGCGCGTCCGGCGGCGCGCGACGCCCGCCACGAGGCCGCGCTGCCGGCGCCAGTGCCGGCCGATGCCGTTGCCGAATCCCTTGCGGCTCGCTGAGGTCATGCACCAGGTCTCCACATCGATGGGCGGTCTGGAGATTGCCGGGATTACCGCGGACAGCCGGCGCGTCGCGCCGGGCTTTCTGTTCGCCGCACTCCCTGGCAGCCGCGAGGACGGCCGCGTCTATATCGCGGACGCCGTATCGCGTGGCGCGGTCGCTGTGCTGGCGCCCGAGGGCACCGCTTGGCCGCCCGGCGTCCCGCCGCGTCCGCTGCTGCAAGACCCCGAGCCGCGCCGTCGTCTGGCCCAGCTGGCCGCGGCGCTGGCCGGTCCTCAGCCGCGCATCGTGGTCGCCGTCACCGGCACCAACGGCAAGACCAGCACGGTCGAGTTTCTGCGCCAGCTCTGGGTTGCCGATGGCAAACCCGCCGCCAGTCTCGGCACCTTGGGGCTGGTCGCACCCGGCTTCGAACCCGGGGCGGGCCTGACGACCCCGGATCCGGTGGGCCTCGCCGAGATGCTGGCCAGCCTGGGCCAGGCCGGAATCCAGCACGCCGCGTTGGAAGCATCCTCGCACGGTCTCGACCAGTTCCGGCTGGACGGCGTGCGCCTCGTCGCGGGCGCGTTCACCAACATCACCCGCGATCATTTGGACTACCACGGCTCGCCGGACGCCTACCGCAAGGCGAAGCTGCGGTTGTTTGCCGATCTGCTGCCTGCGGGGGCGCCCGCGGTGGCCAGCAGCGACATGGACGCGACCACGCTCTCGGCGCTTGCCGATATCGCGGCGCGGCGCCGGCTCGATCTGCGCACCATCGGCGAGGCCGGGCGGACGATCCGGATTCTTGCGGTGCAGCCCCGACCGGCCGGCCAGCTGTTGCATCTGGATGTGGCGGGTGTCCGGCGGGAAGTGGCGCTTCCATTGCCGGGCCGCTTCCAGGTGGACAACGCCCTGATGGCGGCTGCGCTGGCGACTGCTCTGGGCGAGCGCGACGCGCTGGACCGGTTGGCAACGCTCAAGGGAGTGCGGGGCCGGATGGAACTGGCGGCACAACTGCCGAACGGCGCCGCCGTGTATGTCGATTACGCACACACCCCCGACGCGCTGCAGCGGCTGCTCACCGCGCTGCGTCCGCATACCGCCGCCAGACTGCATGTGGTGTTCGGCGCCGGCGGCGATCGCGACCGCGGCAAGCGCCCGCTAATGGGAGAAGCCGCCGCGCGTTTCGCCGACGTGGCGATCGTGACCGACGACAATCCGCGTAGCGAAGACCCTGCGGCGATCCGCGCGGCCATCCTGGCCGCATGTCCGGGAGCGCGCGAGATCGGCGATCGCGCGCAGTCGATTGCCGAGGCGCTGAACGGTCTCTCTGCAGGCGATGTGCTGGTCGTGGCAGGCAAGGGCCACGAGCAGGGGCAGACGGTCGGCGGCACGATCATTCCGTTCGACGACGTCGACGTGGTGCGTCGGCTGGTCGGCGCATGACCCCGCTTTGGACCGCGCAGGACCTGCTGGCGGCCACCGGCGGCAGCATGGACAGGCCGTTCTCGGCAGGGGGCGTGTCGATCGACACGCGCACTATCAAGCCTGGTCAGTTGTTCGTTGCCCTGCAAGGCGAAAGCGGTGACGGCCACGCGTTTGTCGAGCAAGCCCTGGCGAAGGGTGCGGCCGGTGCGATGGTGCGTCGCGACATGGCGGCCTCCGGGCGACTGCTTCGGGTCGACGACACGCTCGCCGGACTACATCAACTCGGCGCCTATGCGCGTCGGCGCTTCACCGGCCGGCTGGTCGCGGTGACCGGCAGCGTCGGCAAGACTACGACCAAGGAGATGCTGCGGACCGCTCTGTCCACTCTGGGTCGCACCCACGCGGCGGTCGCGTCTTACAACAATCACTGGGGCCTGCCGCTGACGCTCGCGCGCACGCCGCGGAACGCCGAGTACTGCGTAGTCGAGATCGGCATGAACCACGCCGGCGAGATCGCGCCGCTGGCGCGCCTGGCCCGGCCGCATGTCGCGGTGATCACCGCCGTCGAGAAGGCGCATATCGGCTTCCTCGGCTCGATCGAAGCAATCGCCGATGAGAAGGCCTGCATCCTGCAGGCGCTGGAGCCGGATGGCGTCGCGGTTCTGCCGGCGGACACGCCTCTGCTGCCACGCCTTCGCGCTG
>DATAYA010000240.1:0-3615 GCA_036272815.1 Acetobacteraceae bacterium | reverse complement strand
GGCCGCCAGATCGCCGAACGGAAGCACGAGCCGGCGCTGTTCGCGGCGCCGCTCGGGCTGAAGGATGTGCGACTGGTGCTGGCGGCGGCCGACACGCTGCGCGTGCCGCTGCCCACCGCCGGCCTCGCGCACGACAACCTGCTTGCCGCGATCGCGGCGGGCCGGGGCGGGGAGGACTGGACCGTGGCGGCGGCGATGGCACAGGAACGCGCTGGGCTCGACCGCCGCAAATGACGATCCTGCGGTCGCGCCGGACAGGAGGAACCGCCATGACCCTCGCCCCGGAGATGCCGGAGCGCCGCACCTTTTATGAGCGGATCGACGCGGGCCTGGCACGACCACGGCAACGAGAGCGAGCGGCCGACCTTCTGGCTCGACGGGCTCGACATCCCGCTGGTGCAGTTCCTCGACGCGTCGTTCGTCGAGCAACTCGGGGAGGGGCGGTGCTGTTCTCGTGCTCCGACCGTCCGGTGCAGGAGGCGCTCGGCCTGTGGCGGGAAGATCGCGGCAACGCCTGAGCGGAGAGCATGCCCGACGCGGGCCACGGCGCCACGCCGCGGCCGCCGAACGTCATCGAGCCAGCTTTCGCTAATCGGTTTTGGTGCCGCAACGGTGCAATTCGTTGGGTCCGCCCGCCGCACCGGTGTTAACTGATGGCGCAACGACCGCACAAGGGTTTCGCGCGCCCGGCGCGACTCTGGGTTGGCGGCGCACGCCATCAGGAGCAAGGCCGATGCCCGACGACCACATCACTTCCTTCGCGGACTCACACATAATTCACGCGGCGGAACTGCTTTCGTATGATCGCGGGCTGCATGATGGCGACGCAACCGATCGGACCAGCAGCCTGACCATGCAAGAACAGATCATCTCCATGCGGCTCGAACTGGATCGTCGCCGGGACGAGATCGGGAAACTGCACGCGGAGATCGCAAGCCTGCATCTCGCCCTCGGCAGTCATCCGTCCAATGCGTCGGTCCCCGAGTCGCTCGGCTCGGGCGCCGTCGGTCATGTGTCGGAGGTCGAGCGGCTGCGGGCCGCGTTCCTGCGGCGCATCCGGTACGACAACGATTGCGGCGGCGGTCCGTGCCGGAGCCCGCGGCAGTGCGGTTGCGCCCTCGAAGCGCAGGCTTGGTGCGCCTAAGCGCACGCACCTTTCGGTTCGCAGATGGATCGGGGCGGACGGCCCCGATCGCCGCCTGAATATCGCGCGGCTGGACTCAATCCGCCTTTGCGCCCCCTGATCCGGGCCGCAATCGGCGCCGGCCTTCACTGGTCGGAGTGAGAAGATTCGAACCTCCCGCCCCTACCTCCCGAAGGCCATTCCCTTGCGTGCATAATCAATAGGATGCACTCAATCGAGTGCAGGTTTTCCGCCTCTTGACCCCTTGTATTTGCTGGCGTTTTAGGCGGCGTGTGTTCATTTGAATGGCCGGGCACCGCCTCAATTCCGGAACTGCCCAGCGCTGGCCGGGCGCTAACCGGCGGCGGCGGTCGAGGTCCATTCGGTCCCAGGTCCGCCCGAGGATCGCGCCGCGGCGCGCGGCCGTGCAGGATACGCAGTGCAATCAGGACGCGCGCGTCGTCGTGCAGCCTTCCGGCCCCGGCATGAACTGAAACCGTTGCCCGAACCGATGTCGGCGCCGTATATGGGGCCGTCACCGCTTGACGTGCGCCCTGCGCACCTCGCTGCCATCACGCCGCTGATGGGAGCACCAATTCACTTCATGACATCTTTCCCGACACACCCGCGTGCAGTGTTGCGGGCGCGCATCGTCGCATCCGCACAGAGCGATGACGCGAGCTTCACCCGCACGCCGGAGTTCGACGCATGAGCACGCTCAACAACGTCCGCATGGCGGTTCCTTCCGTCGTCGCGGTTCCTGCCAAGCCGATCGCCGCACCGTCGCCCGCCAGCGCGTTCGATGCGTGGCTCGCCTTCACCATCGGATACCAAGTGCCCGGCTACGGCGAAGAGGGCGGCGAGGCCGACAATCCGTCCGATCCCGGCGGCTTCACCTGGCGCGGCGTCACGCTCACGACGTTCCGGGGCTGGCGCGACGATCCGAACGCGACCGCGACGGACCTGCTCGCGATCAGCGAGGACGAGCTGGTGGCGCTGTATGGCGCGCTCTACTGGAACACCGTGCAGGGTGATGCGCTGCCGGGTGCGCTCGCGCTCGAGGTTGCGGATTTCGGTGTGAACGCAGGTCCGCGACAGTCCGCGATCATCCTGCAACGCGCGGTCGGCGTGACGCAGGACGGCAGCATCGGGCCGCAGACGCTTGGTGCCGTGGCGGCCGCGAACCTGACGACACTGGTCGGGCGGTTCTCCGCGTTGCGGCTGGGCTTCTACCAGTCACTCTCGACCTTCGCCACGTTCGGCGCCGGCTGGACCGGGCGCAACACGCGCTGCGAGGCGGCAGCGATGGCGCTTCTGCCGAACGTCGCTCCCACCACATAGGAGTTCTCGAATGGCCGTTGATCTCATTGCCCTCACGCCGCAGCAGATCGCCGCGGGTGCGTTGTCCGTCGTCCCGACCGCCATCGCGATCAGCTCGGCACTCGTCGCCGTGCTCCCGGTGCCGGTCAACCAGCGCACGCTCTACGCCTTCGTCTGGCGGATCATGGATTACGTAGCGCTGAACTTCGCCAACGGCACCACGGCCGTCCGCGCGATGGCCAAGGGCCATGTCGTGCCCGCGCCGGAGCCGTTTGCGCCGGTGCCTGTCGCCGGGCCGCCCGCCGCACCCAAGGCGTAGCCGCGCCCGGGCGGCGCGACGCTCCCGCCCGAAACCAGTCCTCATCCACGGAGACTTCCATGCACCGCATCATCGGGGCCGCGCTCGCGCTCGGCCTGCTCGCCGGCTGCGCGCAGCAGCCGACCGCCACCATCAGCCTCGCTTCGGCGCAGGCGCAGGCCAATGCCGCCGTCGCGGACCTCGGCGCGCTCGGCGCCAATCTCGTTGCTCAGGGCGCCGTCACGTCGGCGGTCGAGGGCAACGCGATGGTGGATGTGCTCGCCGCCAACGCCGCGTTCCAGGCGGTGCCGTCGGGCTCGACCACCGCGCCGCAGCTCGCCGCCACGCTCGGCGCGGCGATCACGCGGGCTGTCACCACGCTTGGCCCGCAGGTGCCGGCGGCCGACGCCAAGGTGATCGCCGCCGCCGCCGCGGCAGTGGATGCCTACGCCGCCGTCATCGCCGCACCCGGCGCCTGACGATACCAGCCGGGGCGCGTCCGCGCTCCCGGCATCCCTTTGCCTTGGAGACGCCCGAATGTCCGGCAACACCGTCGACGAGACCGTTACCATTCACGTGCCGGTCGGCCCCGAAGGGCCTGCTGGTGCAACTGGTCCGGCAGGCGCCACTGGCGCGACCGGCGCTGCTGGCGTCGGCATCAAGTCCGCCGTCATGCAGGGCGAAACCCTCGTCGAGACGATGACGGACGGCAGCACGCTCGACGTGGATCTGACGGCGGTCATCGGCTCGATCGAGGCGACCGTCGAAGCTGTACTCGGCACCACGACGCCTCCGCCGGTGGTGACGGCGCCCAACGCCGTGACCGGCATCGCCGTGACCAACCGGACGGCGGCCGGCTTCACCGTGTCCTGGA
>DATAYA010000239.1:0-2070 GCA_036272815.1 Acetobacteraceae bacterium | reverse complement strand
GTCCGGTGCGTGAGCGGGATCGCCGCCGCCGCGGCAGCACCGAGCGCCGCGGTGATGCCGGGCACGATGCGGAACCGGATGCCGGCGGCGGCCAGAGCCCGCGCCTCCTCGCCGCCACGGCCGAACAGCAGCGGGTCGCCGCCCTTCAGCCGCAGCACCCGCTGGCCGGCCCGCGCAAGTGCGACCAGCCGGGCATTGATCCGCAATTGCGGCGTCCGTGCCCCGCCGGCGCGCTTGCCCACCGGCTCCAGCCGCCCGGAGGCGAGCGCCAGCACCTCGGGCGAGACCAGCGCGTCGTACAGCACGACATCCGCCGTCGCCAGCGCATGGGCCGCGTGCAAGGTCAGCAGGCCCGGGTCGCCCGGCCCGGCGCCGACCAGCCACACCGAGCCCGGCGCGAAATCCGGCGCCGCGAGCGATGTGGCAGCCCGACCGAGAGCGGGGCCGAGAGCGGGGCCGAGATCGGGCGCGGTCACGACAGCCAGCCCGCGCGATCGATCGCGCGGTCGGTGAGCGCGGTCAGCTCCTTCATGCTCCGCCCGGCGCTGCGCCAGGAGCGCCGGCGCGCCCCGATCGCCTCGACGCGGGCGGCCCATTCCGGGCCGAACTCGGCGGCGAGGCGGGCGCGGATGCGGGCGGCAAGCCCGGGACTGCGCCCGCCCGTCGAGATGCCGAGCAGCAGCGCGCCACGGCGCACCTCGGCCATGCTGTGAAAGTCGCAGAGCGCCGGCCGGTCCTCGACGTTGACCAGCACGCCCCGCGCGCGCGCCGCCGCGGCGAGGCTGGCCGCGAGCGGATCGGGCAGGTCCGCGATCCAGAGCACGCGGACCGAACCCAGCGCCGCCGCGTCCGGCAGACCGTGCCGCAGCGCCCCGCCCGCCACGGCGGCAAGCGCCGGCTCGGGCGCGTCGCTGTACAACGCCGGGTCGGCGCCCGCACCACGCAGCAGCCGCAGCCGCCGCAGCGCGGCATCACCGCGTCCGGCGATAGCGATCGGCAGGGCGGTGGGGTCGAGGGCGAGCGGGATCATCCGAGAGAGAGAAGCATTTTCTCTCGCACACGCAAGATCATCCCGTCAGAAAGAAAATTTTTCTGTCCCCGGCGAGAATCTCAGGCATGTTGTCGCTTTCCGCACGCCTTCCCGGAGCATGCCATGCCGCCCCGCCCCGCCCTCGACGAGACCGACCGCAAGCTGCTCCGGCTGCTCGCCCGCGACGCGACCCTCTCGCTCGCCGAACTCGCCGCCGCCGTCGGGCTGACCCAGACGCCGTGCTGGAAGCGCATCCGCCGGCTCGAGCAATCGGGGGTGATCGCCGGACGTGTCGCCGTGCTCGACGCCGACCTGGTTGGACTGCCGGTGTCGGTGTTCGTGGCACTGGAGACGGCGGACCATTCCGCCGCCTGGCTCGCCCGCTTCGCAGCCCTCGTGGCCGAGATGCCGGAGATCGTGCAGGCGTGGCGGATGAGCGGCGACGTCGATTATCTGCTCCACGTCGTGCTGCCGGACCTTCCGGCGTACGACGCGTTCTATCAGCGGCTGATCGGCGCGGTGAGCTTGCGCAACGTCACCAGCCGGTTCGCGATGGAGCGGATGAAATCGGCGCCGCCGCCAGTGTGATGCGGGATCCAGTGTGATGCGGGATCCCGTGTGATGCGGGATGGTGGACATCGTGCGGAGGACAGACGCGCGGCCGTCAGCCGTCATCTGCGCCAGCGTGCGCATCGGCGAGCTCGTGCAGGAGTTGGACCGCTGGATCAGGCCCCTGGTTCCGCTCGCGCGATGACGTGGTCCAGCGCGTCCCTCCGGCCACTCTCGCAGAAGCGAAGGATATGCCGCGGCGCGATGATCTCGTGTTCGGTTCAATTGTTGTTCGCGCTCTCATTGTTGTTCGCGCTCTCCGGGCATTGTGAAGCGGCGATGATCTCGGCTTCGTGGATAAGGGCGGCAAGGAATCCATGATCGCGGCCGACCGCCGCGAGGGTCGAGGGTGGCGACATGGATCGCTCGCCCGCGGGCAGGGCCCGCGGCAAGGAGCAACCCCTTTGCTGACCAGGTTGGGGAGGAAAACG
>DATAYA010000238.1:0-9480 GCA_036272815.1 Acetobacteraceae bacterium | reverse complement strand
GACGTCGCCTTGGGTTTCGATGCCGGGCGGAAACGCGCTCGCGAGCTGGCCGGAGACGCGGCTTAGCATTTCCCGGAAGATCTCTTCCTTGTTCGCGAACTGATTGTAGAGCGTCCGGCGCGCCACGCCGGCCGCCTCGGCGAGCTCATCCATGCTCACCTCGCCGAAGCCGCGAGCGAGGAACAACCGCTCGTCCGCGCCGACGATCGCCTCGCGCGAGTCTCCCCGACGAGCCTTGGGCTCGGCTTCGTTTGGGTCATTCCGCTTTTGCATGCCAAATCCCTATTGCACTCTCTAGTGCAGATGAGTATACTGCATCGTGTAGTGCAGGGCAAGGGCGGCGCCGCCTCCGCGGCCGGCCAGGTCCGGCGCCGTCCAGGAGCGAGAGCTTTGCGATGTCTGTGCGGAAGGGAGTGACAATGATGCGATCTCCGATCGTAGCCGCCCTGTTGATCACGACGGCCCTTGCTGGCTGCGACAGAAGACCGCCTCCCGTGGCCGAAGTGCGGCCGGTCCGGACGCTCACGGTCGAGCAGGGGGCGGTGGGCGAGAACACGTCGCTGACGGGACAGGTCCGTGCGAAGGACCAGGTGGATCTCGCCTTTCGCCTCGACGGGCGCGTGATCAGACGCTTGGTCAACGTGGGTGACCAGCTGAAGGCCGGACAGGTCGTCGCGGTGCTCGATCCGCAGAACGAGCAGAATTCGCTGCGCGCGGCAGAAGCCAATCTCGCCGCGTCTCAGGCGGCGCTGACGCAGGCGCGGCTGACGTTCTGGCGGCAGCAGCAGCTGGTCGTGGCCGGCTGGACCCCGCGCGCCAAATATGATGAGGCGCAGCAAAACCTGCTGACTGCCGAAGCGCAGGTAGATGCCGAAACGGCCCAGGTCGGCCTCGCGAAGGATAAGCTGAGCTACACGGTGCTGTTCGCCGATGCGCCCGGCGTGGTGACGGCGAAAGGCGCCGAACCGGGCGAAGTGGTCAAATCCGGACAGATGATCGTCAATGTCGCGCGTCAGGGCGGACGGGACGCCGTGTTCGACGTGCCCGAACAGATCATCCGCACCGGGCCCCGAGATCCGGTGGTGCAGATCGCGCTGACCAACGACCCGAAGGTGCGGGCGATCGGCCGCTTGCGCGAGATTTCGCCGCAGGCCGACTTCGTGACCCGGACCTATCAGGTCAAGGTCGGCATCGTCGATCCGCCGCCGGAGATGCAGCTGGGGGCCACGGTCACGGGGAGCGTCAAGCTGCCCGCACCCCCAGGCGTGACCATCCCGCCCACGGCTCTCACCGAGGTGGATGGACACCCGGCCGTCTGGGTCGTCGACCCGAAGCGTCAAACCGTATCCCTGCGCGACATCGATGTCGCGCGGTACGATCCCGCCAACGTCATCGTCGCACACGGGCTCGAGAACGGCGAGACCGTCGTCACCGCCGGCGCCCAGACGCTGCATCCCGGCCAGAAAGTCCGCCCGATGGGAGCCGCGTCATGACCCGTTTCAACCTCTCCGAATGGGCGCTGCGGCACCGCTCGCTGGTGCTGTATTTCATGATCATGATCGCCGCCGCGGGCGCCTTCTCCTACCTGCGTCTCGGTCGGAGCGAGGACCCGGACTTCACGGTCAAGACGATGGTGGTGCAGGCGCAATGGCCGGGCGCCACGCTCGCCGACACGCTCGAGCAAGTCACCGACCGCATCGAAAGCAAGCTCCAGGAAACGCCTGATATCGACTACCTGAAGAGCTACACGAGCGCCGGCCAGACGACGATCTTCGTCTATCTGAAGGACTGGACGCCGATCGCAAAGGTGCCGGACATCTGGTACCAAGTCCGCAAGAAGACCCACGACATCGAAAACACGTTGCCGAGGGGCATCGTCGGGCCGACGTTCAACGACGAGTTCGGCGACACCTACGGCATCGTCTACGGCTTCACCGCGGACGGCTTTACCGAGCGGCAGCTGCGCGACCATGTCGTCGATGTCCGCAAGCAGCTCCTGCAAGTCCCCGACATCTCCAAGATCGACATCCTCGGCGCGCAGGACGAGCGCGTCTATGTCGAGTTCGACGAGAAGCAGATGGTGGGCCTGGGGATCGATCGTTCCGCCCTGATCTCTGCGCTGCAGGCACAGAACGCCGTCACGCCTTCGGGCGTCGTGCAGACCGGCAACGAGAAGATCCTGGTCCGCGTGTCCGGCTCCTTCCGCTCCGAGAAGGACCTGATGGGCGTCAACTTCGTCGCGAAGAACGGCCGGATCATCCGCCTCGGCGACATCGCGCACGTCACCCGCGGCCCGGCCGATCCGGCACAGCCGATGTTCCGTGTCAACGGCAAGCAGGGCATCGGGCTCGCGATCGCCATGCGCAAGGGCGGCGACGTGCTGGCCCTCGGCCGCAACGTCGAGCACGCCATGCAGGAGATCACCGCCAACCTCCCGGTCGGCATCGAGCCGACGCTGATCGCCGACCAGCCGGTCACCGTCGAACACGCGGTCGACGAATTCATGAAGGCACTGTGGGAGGCGGTCGCGATCGTGCTCGGCGTGAGCCTCCTCAGCCTCGGGTTCCGCGCGGGCGCGGTGGTGGCGCTGTCCATCCCGCTCGTGCTCGCCGCCGTGTTCGTGGCCATGGAGTTCCTAGGCGTCGACCTGCAGCGCATTTCGCTCGGCGCACTCATCATCGCGCTCGGCCTGCTGGTGGACGACGCGATGATCACCGTCGAGATGATGGTCACGCATCTGGAGGAGGGCGAGGAAAAGGAAAAGGCCGCGACCTTCGCCTACACCTCGACGGCCTTCCCGATGCTCACCGGCACGCTCGTCACGGTCGCCGGCTTCGTCCCGATCGGGTTCGCGCGCAGCGCCGCCGGTGAATACACGTTCTCGATCTTCGCCGTCGTCGCGATCGCCCTGATCATTTCCTGGATCGTCGCGGTCCTGTTCTCGCCCCTGCTGGGCGTGTACATCCTCAACAAGCCCAAGCAGACGCATTCGCGCGAGCCCGGGCCGATCCTGCGCCATTTCCGCCGCTTCCTCGTCCTCGCGATGCGGGCGCGCTGGGTGACGATCGCTCTCACGCTCGGCATGTTCGGGGCGGCGCTCTACGGCATGCGTTTCGTGCCGCAGCAATTCTTCCCCTCGTCGGACCGGCCGGAACTGATGGTCGATCTGCAATTGCCGGAGAACGCGTCGATCTACGCGACGCGAGATCTTTCGGCCCGGGTGGACCAGCTGCTCAAGGGCGACAAGGACATCGATCACTGGACCACATACGTCGGCCAGGGCGCCGTGCGCTTCTACCTGCCGCTCAACGTCCAGCTTCCCAACGATTACTTCGCCCAGCTCGTGGTCGTGACCAAGGGGCTCGCGCAGCGCGATCGGGTGAAGGCGCGGCTGGAGCAGGCGCTGGCGAACGATTTCCCGAGCGTGGTCAGCCGCGCCTATCCGCTCGAGCTCGGCCCGCCGGTCGGTTGGCCGTTGCAGTACCGGGTGACCGGGATAAGCCCCGAGCACGTGCGGTCGATCGCCTTCAACGTGGCGCAGATCGTCAGTGGGAGTCCGCTGGCCCGCAGCGTGAACTACAACTGGATGGAGCCGGCGCGCACGGTGCGGATCCGGGTCGATCAGGACCAGGCAAGGCTGCTCGGGCTCAGCTCGGAAGCTCTGTCGCAGGCCCTGAACACGGTGTTGACCGGCGCCACGGCCACGCAGATGCGCAGCGGGATCTATCTGGTCGATGTGCTCGTCCGGGCCTCCGCCGATCAGCGCATGTCGCTCTCGACGATCCGCACGCTGCAGGTCCCGCTGCCGAACGGGCAATCGGTGCCGCTGAGCCAGATCGCCTCCGTCGACTACGGCCAGGAATATCCGCAAGTCTGGCGCCGCGACCGTCGGCCGATGGTGACGGTGCAGGCCGATGTCGCCCCGGGCGCCCAGGCCGCCACCGTCGTGCAGGCGATCGCGCCGAAGATCGAGGCGCTCAACGCCAGCCTGCCGCCCGGGTATCACGTCGCCACCGGCGGAACGGTCGAGGAAAGTGCGAAGGGGGGATCGTCGGTCGAGGCCGTCCTGCCGCTGATGCTCGTGCTGATCCTCACGGTGCTGATGATCCAGCTGCAGAGCTTCAGCCGACTGTTCCTCGTGCTCAGCGTGGCGCCGCTCGGCCTGATCGGTGTCGTCGCCGCACTCCTGCTCGCCGACAAGCCGCTCGGCTTCGTGGCCGTCCTCGGCGTGCTGGCGCTGACCGGCATGATCGCCCGCAACTCGGTGATCCTGATCGACCAGATCGAGAAGGAGAGGAAGCACGGGCGCGAGCCGTGGGATGCCGTCGTCGAAGCGACGTCACACCGCTTCCGCCCGATCCTGCTCACCGCGGCGGCGGCGATCCTCGGCATGGTCCCGATCGCGCCGACCGTGTTCTGGGGTCCGATGGCCTACGCCATCATGGGCGGCCTGGCGGTCGCGACAGTGCTGACGCTCGTGTTCCTGCCGGCGCTCTACGTGACGTGGTTCGGCATCAAGGCACCGCGCGACAAGACGCCCCGGCCCGTTGCGGCCGAACAGATGGAGATAGCCGCCCAATGACCGCGTCAATCACCCCGGCCCTCATGGGTCCGCTGTCCGCGCTGCTGGGAACCCTCATTGGTGGCGGTATCTCCTTCGTCGCGGCGATGTACACCCAAAGGTGTCAGGATCGCCTGCAGCGCGTCGCCAACGAGATCACGAAACGCGAGACCGTCTACACCGATTTCGTCATGACCGCGTCGAACCTGCTGCTGAACGCCTATACGCGCGACGCCATCACAGTCGGGGCCGACGAGCAGCGCATCGCCGGGCTGATCAGCCGCATGCGGCTGTTCGCTCCGCCCAAGGTGGTTGCCGGAGCGGAACGCGTGATGAGAACCATTGTGGAGATCGAACTGCAGCCAAGCGTCGATCTGCGCGAACTCGCGAAGAAGGCGCTGTCGCAGAGCCCCGAGCCCGAACCGCTGCTCGCGTTCAGCTCGCTCTGCCGCACCGACCTGGATCACGTCCGCCGGAGGACCGCGTGATGAACCAGGCCCATGAGATGATCGCGCTCGCCGGGGCGCTCGGGCTGCTAAGCATTCTTGTCGGGCTCTTCTCCGGCCGCTTCGGCACGCCGCTGCTGCTCGTGTTCCTGGCGATCGGCGTTCTGTTCGGCCAGGCCAGGGTGTTCGGCCTCGTGTTCGACGATTTTCAGTCCGCTTATCTGATCGGCAGCGTCGCTCTCGCCGTGATCCTGTTTCAGGGCGGGCTCAAGACGAGGCGCAGCATGCTGAAAATCGCGCTCTGGCCGGCGGCCGCGCTCGCAACCGGCGGCGTCGCGATCACCGCCGGCGTCGTCGGTGCGGTCCTCCTCCTGCTCCCTCCCCCTCCGGGGCCGTACCAGCTGTGGGTCGTTGCCCTTCTCGTCGGCGCCATCCTCGCGCCGACCGATGCCGCCGCCGTGGACGTGCTGCTGCGCCGCGCCCGACTGGCGCTTCCTGCACGCGTTGCGGCGACGCTCGAGGTGGAGTCCGGCCTGAACGATCCGATGTCGGTGTTCCTGACGGTGCTGCTGACGGAGCAGGCTCTGGCCCCGGGCCACTTCACGATCGGGCACGCAGCTGCGCTGTTCGCGAGGGAGATGGGCGGCGGCGCGGCGCTCGGCCTCGGCGGCGGCTACCTTCTGCTGCTTCTTCTCCGGACACTTCAGGCCGAGACGGCCATCTACCCCGTGCTTACGCTGGCGGGCTCGCTGCTGCTGTTCGGCGTGACGCAGAGTGCCGGTGCGAGCGGCTTCATCGCCGTCTATCTCGCGGGCGTCGTTGTCGGCACGCATCAGCACCGGTCCGCACCGGCTGTGGAGGCGTTCTTCGAGGCGTTCGGCTGGCTCGCGCAGGTCGTGCTCTTCCTCATGCTGGGTCTTCTGGCCACGCCCCACATGCTCATGCGGACGCCTTGGTTTGTCGTCGTCGCCGTCGCCGCGACGCTGCTGCTGCTCGCCCGTCCGATCGCCTGCATGGCTTGCCTGCTGCCGTTCCGTTTCAGCCTGCGCGAGACCGCGTTCATGTCCTGGGTCGGGTTGCGGGGCGCGGTGCCGATCTACCTGGTGATCATTCCGATGCTCGCGGGGATCGCCGATGCGCGGTTCCTGTTCGAGCCGGCGTTCATGGTCGTGGTCATCTCGCTGGTCGCGCAAGGATGGACCATGGCGCCGGCCGCCCGCCTGCTCGGGTTCCGGGCGCAGCCCCCGGATCGCATCTGCGGCAGGCTTCGAACCGGCGGCGAACCGGCGGCCAGCTGAGGACAGGCTCCGGCCGGTCATCCACGACTTTCTCGGCGGCATCGAAGGAAGGCGTGGATGCTCGGCCTGAGCCTGTCCTCGGGCGGCCCTGGCCGACCCGTGGGCCGAGCATGACGAGGTGGCGTGCGAGGGATCATTCCATCCCTGACCCTTGCTTTCCATCCCGAAAGCGTGCATATCCGCGCCGCTGACCCAGGTCGCGTAATTGGCGCCCGCCGTTCCGGCGTGTGCCCCTCCCGGGACAATCCATCCGCAGCAGGTCCGCCCGATCGTTACGTGGGGTTGGCGGACACACAAAGGCACGCGCGCCATCGGCCGCGGCCCAGGAAAACGCACACCCGATGACATCACAGAATTTCGCCGGCCTCGGCGTCGCCGCGCCGTTCGTCCGCGCGCTCGACGCCGCCGGCCTCACCGTGCCGACGCCGATCCAGGCCGGCACCATCCCGGCCCTGCTCGCCGGGCGCGACGTGCTCGGCGTGGCACAGACCGGCACCGGCAAGACCGCCGCCTTCGCGCTGCCGATCCTCCAGCACCTCGCCGCGACGCCCGGCCGCGCCCGGCCGTTCGGCACCCGCGCGCTGATCCTGGCGCCGACGCGCGAGCTGGCGCAGCAGATCGAGGGCGAGTTCCGCCGCTTCGCCGCCGGCTCGCGGCTCGGCACCGCCGTCATCGTGGGCGGCGTCGGACGCCGGCCGCAGGAGGAGCGGATGCGGCGCGGCCCGGACGTCGTCATCGGCACCCCCGGCCGGCTCTGCGACCTGATCGGCACGCGCCATCTCCGGCTCGAGGAGGTGACGCATTTCGTGCTCGACGAGGCCGACCGGATGCTCGACATGGGCTTCATCCGCGACATCCGCCGCATCGCCTCCGCGGTCCCGGCCGCGCGGCAGTCGCTGCTGTTCTCCGCCACCATGCCGCCGCCGATCGCCCAGCTCGCCGCAGGCTTCCTGCGCGACCCGGTGCGCGTCGCGATCGCGCCCGAGAAGCCGACGCCGGCGCTGATCGAGCAGCACGTCCACTTCGTCGAGACCGCCGCCAAGCGGGCACATCTGACGCGGCTGCTGGAGGATGCGGCGATGGCGCGGGTGATCGTGTTCACCCGCACCAAGCACGGCGCCGACCGCGTCGCCGAACACCTCGCGGCCGGCGGTGTCGCCACCGAGGCGCTGCACGGCAACAAGAGCCAGAACGCCCGCGAGCGCTCGCTCGACCGGTTCCGGTCGGGGCGGGCGCGGGTGCTGGTCGCGACCGACATCGCGGCGCGCGGGATCGACGTCTCCGGCATCTCGCACGTGGTCAATTTCGACCTGCCCGTGGAGGCGGAGAGCTATGTGCACCGCATCGGCCGCACCGCGCGGGCCGGCGCCAGCGGCATCGCGATCTCGCTGTGCTCCGGCGCCGAACGGCCATCGCTGCGGGCGATCGAGCGGCTGACCGGCCGCGCGCTCACCGCCGTCGGCGCGGTTCCGGCCGAGAGCACGCACCACCAGGCGCCGCCCGCGAACCGCAACCGCAGGCGTGGCGGGCCGTCGCGGGGGATGCGCCGGGCTGCGTGAGTGTAGGCCAGGGGCTCTGCCCCTGGACCCCGCTGGGGACTCGTCCCCAGGCCCGCTTTCCGAAGAATACCGACCCGCGCTGATCCTGAACTCTTCCTGTCATCCTCGGCGAATGCCGAGGATCCACGTCTTCGGTTCCGGACCGCCAAGAGAAAGGCGTGGATGGCCGGGTCAAGCCCGGCCATGACGGGGAGCACGAGGAGGGCGTCCAGTCGCTTTTCCGAACCGGGGTCTGGGGCCTCAGGCCCCAGCGGGTCCAGGGCAGCGCCCTGGCCTTTCACCCGGGCCCTTCACCCTGGCAGATGCCCGAGCCGCTCGACCTTCGTCGCCAGATAGCGGTCGTTGATGCCGTTGGCGGCGAAGGCGTGCGGCTCGCGGCCGGCGATCTCGATGCCGTTGGCGGCCAGCGCCGCGAGCTTGTCCGGGTTGTTGGTCAACAATCGCACTCGCCCGATCCCGAGGGCCCGCAGCATCGCGGCGGCGGGCGCGAAGCTGCGCTCGTCCACCGCCCAGCCGAGGGCGCGGTTGGCGTCCAGCGTGTCGAGCCCGCGATCCTGCAAGGCGTAGGCGCGGAGCTTGTTCACCAGCCCGATGCCCCGCCCCTCCTGTGCCAGATAGAGCACCGCGCCCGCGCCCTCCTCCGCCATGCGCGCGATCGCGCCGCGCAGTTGCGGGCCGCAGTCGCAGCGCAGGCTGCCGAGCAGGTCGCCGGTGAAGCACTGGCTGTGGACGCGCACCAGCGGCGCCGCCGCCTCCTCCGGCCGGCCGACCAGGATCGCGAGGTGCTCGACACCGGTATCCGGGGCGCGGAAGGCGACGACGCGCCCGTCCGGTGCCTGCTGCATCGGCAGCGCCGTCGCCGCGACCTGCACCAGGGCGGTCGCCGCGCCCGATCCGGCGAGCACGTCCGCCGCCGCGACGGACAGCACGCCGCGTTCGGCCGCACGCCGGGCGGCATCCGTGCCGGCCGGGGCCGCGAGCAGGGCGGGCAGCATCCGGGCCAGCTTGGCAAGCGCCAGCGCCGCTTCGGCCAGCGCCGGCGTCGGCACCGCCTCCAGCCGCTCGGGCAGGGCGAGGCCGGCGACGGGATCGGCCAGCGCCCGCAACGCCTCGGGCGTCGGTTCGGCGCCCAGGCGCAGTGCGACCGGCACTTCCGGCACCGGCCGGCGCAGCACCGCGGCGGCGCGCGTGGCGGCCAGGATCACGGTCCTGCCGCCGCCGCCGGCGATGGCAGCGAATTCGGCGAGCGAGCCCGCCTCGGCCGCCTCGGCCGCGAGGATCAGCAGCGGCGACGCCCCTTGGAGGTACACCGGGACGCCGCGGCGCAGGTCGTCGGCGGCGCGCAGCACGAGTCTGGTATGCTCGGGACGGGGACGGGCGTCCGGGGTATAGGGAACGAACCGCCGGGGCGGGTGGATGCTCAAAGATCGTGCCTCGGCGGTTGGGTCAAAAAGCCGGAGCGGCCATGGGGGCCGGCGGCCCAGCAGAGAATGGGGTCGCGAACCGCCGGGCGCCACTCCGCCGGCCGCCTGCCCGGCCATCGCCGGCGCTCACGAAGTTGTGTGCGGCTTGCGCCGGCGCCAGCAGGTTTGGCAGCATGGCTCTTGCGTTGGGCG
>DATAYA010000237.1:0-5424 GCA_036272815.1 Acetobacteraceae bacterium | reverse complement strand
GAGGCGCATGAGGTCATGGACTGACGGGACGCCCGGCCCGCGCGGTGCTTGAATCACGCATGGGCAAAGCTCATCCGGCTGGAGCCGCGCACAGGCCGCGAGCAGCCGGTGATTGGCCCGGCGTTGTTGCGGGCCATTGCGCGATAGGGTTGCACGGCCAGGGTTGACATCGCCTCACTCCGCTCCGGCAATTCGTTCCAACTCCGCCCGGCACGCCGCCGCGTCGGCAACGCAGCCGCCCGCCAGCCACCAGTCGCGAACCTCGCGCAGCGCCCGCCCGACCTCCGGCCCCGGCGCCATCCCGATCGCCACCGCATCGCGCCCGCCGAGCGGAAACACCGGCCGCGGCATCGCCGCGAGACGCCCGCGCAGCCGCGCATCGCCGCCGCCGAGCCACACCCGGTCGATCAGCGTCTCCGCCGGCGTGTCGGCGAGCAGACGGCGCAGGCTTGCATCGTCCATCGAGGGGGTGGCCAGCGGTGCCGCACGGATCGCGGCGAGGCGGCCCGCCTCCTCGGTCGAGAGTCGCAGGCGTTCCGCCACCGGTGCTGGATCGCCCGAGAGCAGGGCAGCAAGCCGCAGCAGCGGATCGGCCGGGGCGCCGGCGGTGACCAGCCGGTCGAGCGCCGCCCGATCCGTCGCCTCCGGCAGCACCGCCGCCAGCACGCCGAGTCGCTCCATCAGCGCCATAGCCGCGCGCGGGTCGGGGGCGGCGAGGATGCGCTTGAGTTCGCTCCACACCCGCTCCGCCGAGAGCCCGGCGATGCCGGCAGCGGCCGCCGCGATCGCCGCCACCGCCGCCCGGTCCGGCTCCCCGCCGTAGCGGGCGAAGAAGCGGAAGAACCGCAGGATGCGCAGCCGGTCCTCGGCGATCCGCAGCGCCGGCTCGCCCACGAAGCGGACCCGCCGCGCGGCGAGGTCGGCGATGCCGCCGAAATAGTCGAACACCTCGCCGGCAGGCGAAAGCGATATGGCATTGATGGTGAAATCCCGTCGTGCCGCATCTTCCCGCCAGTCGCGGGTCCAGGCGACGCGGGCGTGGCGGCCGTCGGTCTCGGTGTCGCGGCGGAGCGTGGTGACCTCGAACGGGCGGCCGTTGGCGATTGCAGTGATCGTGCCGTGTGCGATCCCGGTCGGCACCGCGCGCAGGCCCACCGCCGCGAGCGCGCGGGCGACGTCCTCCGGCCGCGCCGGGGTGGCGAGGTCGATGTCGGCGACCGGCAGGCCGGCGATCGCGTCGCGCACCGCACCGCCGACGACGCGCGCCTCCGGCAGCGCCGCCAGCACGGAGCGCAGCGCCGGGTCGGCCAGGAAGCCGGGCGCGATCCGCAGCGACGGCGACCCGGTCACCGCGGCGCCGCGTGGCCAGCGACGATATGTCCGCCGACCAGTGCGGCCGGCACATAGGTGCGGTTGCGCCCGATCTGTCGGCCGAGCCCGAGCCAGGCAACCGCGCCGCCGAAGGCGAGCAGCACGGCCAGCGTCGCGGCCAGCAGCGCGGGCGACGGCCCCTCCCCGGCGGAGATGCGGCGCCAGATCAGGAACGCGGCGAACGGGGCGGCGAACAGCAGCGCCTCCGCCCAGCGCATCCCTCAAGCCTCGCCGCGCAGCCGCCGCGCGAGCTGCACGAGGATGGCGGCCGTGGCCCCCCAGATGTCGTGCTCGGGATGCGGCCACACCCAGAATTCCCGCAGCCGCCCGCGCGACTCCGCGCGCCGGCGCTGCGGCGCCGCCGGATCGAGCAAGACGGCGAGCGGCAATTCGACCAACGCCTCCACCTCCTCGGGCGAGAGTTCCAGATCGGGTGGTGTCGGCCCGAGCAGGCCGATGACGGGCGTCACCACATAGCCGGTGCCGGTGATCTGATCGGGCAGCCGGCCGGCGATCTCGACCGCTTCGGGGTGAAGGCCGATCTCCTCCTGCGCCTCACGCAGGGCCGCGGCCTCCGCATCGGCGTCGTCCGGATCGATCCGTCCGCCCGGGAACGACACTTGGCCGGGATGACGGGAGAGATGCGTCGTGCGCTTGGTGAGCAGCACGCACGGCGCGGGGCCGGTCAGGATCGGCACCAGCACGGCGGCCCGGACCAGCTCATCGGCCGCGAAGCCCAGCACGCTCTCGGCCGCCGGCACCGCGATCGCGTCGGCGGGCACCGAGACGGATTGCGACGCCCGGACCACCTGCAGCGGCCGCGCGCCGGCCGCCAGACGGGCGCGCAGCTCCGCTCGCTGCATGCCCCGGATCAGCCCTCCCCCGGCGGCAGCTCGCCCAGCGGGAAGAAGCGGCGGCAGCTCCAGACGCCGAGCATGCGCCGTCCGTGGACCATCCCCGGCACTGCAAGCGCGGCCAGCTCATAATAGACCGCACGGCTGATGCGGGCCTCAACCGGCCAGCTCCCCTCGCCCGGCCGAAGCAGGACGTAGGGCGTCGGCTCGCACGTCAGGATGTCATGGGCGATGCGGATCGGGTGGTCGGCGCCGACCGTCACCACCTCGTCGATATTGGTGCGCAGCGACAGCACCTGGCCGCAGCCGTCGCCGCGCCAGTCCAGTTCGACGGCGACGAAGGGACTGTCTTCCACGGCGATCCGGCCGCGCTCGGCCGGCGTCTGGAGCCAGAAGCTGCCGTCCTCGGCGCGGCGCAGCACGCTGGAGAACAGGCACACCAGCTCCTTCCGCCCGATCGGCGAGCCGCGATAGAGCCAAGTGCCGTCGCGGCGGATCAGGAATGGCAGGTCGCCGCACTCGGCCGGCGGCGGCCGCGGGCGGCGCGCGGCCAGCGCCGGCGCATCCGGGGACCGTGTCCGAGCGCCGGACGTCGGGACCGCAAAGCTTGTGGGCCCATGTGGCCAGGCATCCGTCACGTCCGCGTCTCCGCTCCCATGCCGTGCTTCCGTCCGGCACCAGGATATAGGTAGGCTGCCCGGCCCGCGTGAAGTGGCAGGCAGGCCGCCAAGTCCCGCGTGGGCACGAAGGATGCGATCAATGGCTGCTGTGTTGCCGGACGACGACAGGGTTTTGGCCGAAGTGGAGGCGCTGGTTGACCGCGTGGGTCGCGCCCGCGCCGAGATCGGCCGCGCGATCTTCGGCCAGCAGGGGGTGATCGACCAGGTGCTCATCACACTGCTCTCCGGCGGCCACGCGCTGCTGGTGGGCGTGCCCGGCCTCGGCAAGAGCCTGCTGGTGGAGACGCTCGGCACCGTGCTCGGCCTCGGCGCCAAGCGGGTGCAGTTCACCCCCGACCTGATGCCGGGCGACATCACCGGCAGCGAGGTGCTCGACGAGGGCGCCGACGGCCGCCGCAGCTTTCGTTTCGTGCGAGGCCCGGTGTTCTGCCAGTTGCTGATGGCGGACGAAATCAACCGCGCGAGCCCGCGCACGCAATCGGCGCTGTTGCAGGCGATGCAGGAGCAGCGGGTCGCGGTCGGCGGCACCGAGCACCCGCTGCCGCGGCCTTTCCATGTGCTCGCGACGCAGAACCCGATCGAGCAGGAGGGCACCTATCCGCTGCCCGAGGCGCAGCTCGACCGCTTCCTGCTGCAAGTGGAAGTGAGCTATCCGGAGCTGGATGCCGAGCGGACGATGCTGCTCGCGACCACCGGCGCGGTCGCGGAACGCCCGGCCGGCGTGATGGGCGGCGAGGAGCTGCTGGCCGCCCAGGCGCTGATCCGCCGGGTCCCGGTGGGCGAGCGGGTGGTGGATGCGATCCTGCGGCTGGTGCGCGGTGCCCGGCCGGAGACGGCGGAGGCCGAGGAGGTGCGCCGGCACGTCGCCTGGGGGCCTGGACCGCGCGCCGCCCAGGCGCTGATGCTGGCGAGCCGCGCACGCGCGATCCTGGACGGGCGGTTGGCGCCCAGCCTGGAGGATGTGGCGGCTCTCGCCCCGCCGGTGCTGCGGCACCGCATGGCGCTCAATTTCTCCGCCCGCGCCGAAGGTGTGGCGCTGGCCGAAGTGGTGGAGCGTATGGTCGGGCGGATCGGGTGAGCGTCCTTGCCCGGCGCGCGGAGGCGCTCGGCGCGCGGCTGCCGCCGCTGCTGGCGCAGGCCGAGCGGGTGGCGGCGACGGTGGCGCAGGGGGTGCATGGCCGCCGCCGCGTCGGCCTCGGCGACAGTTTCTGGCAGTTCCGCCCGTTCCTGCCGGGCGACCATGTGAACCGGATCGACTGGCGGCAATCCGCAAAATCCGACCGCACCTTCATCCGCGAGACCGAATGGGAGGCGGCGCAGACCGTGGCGCTGTGGCGCGACGGCTCGGCCTCGATGCGCTGGCGCTCGCGCGGGCACTCGGTCGAGAAGATCGAGCGTGCCGAGCTGCTGCTGCTGGCGCTGGCCGCCCTGCTGCTGCGCGGCGGCGAGCGGGTGCGGCTGATCGGCTCGGAGGTGCGCGCCTCGGCCGGCCGGGCGACGCTGGACCGGCTGGCGGAAGCGCTGCCGCAACTGACCGAGGGCGCCGGCGTGCCGCCGCCTGCGCGGCTGCCGCCGCACGGGCGGGTGGTGCTGTTCGGCGACTTTCTCGCACCATTGCCGGAGATCCAGGGCGCCGTCGCCCATCTCGCCTCGGTCCCGGTCGCGGGCACGCTGGTGCAGGTGCTCGACCCGGCGGAGGCGCTGCTGCCCTATTCCGGCCGCATCCGCTTCCGCGGACTGGAGCGCGAGCCGGACGCGCTGGTGCCGCGCGTGGAAGGCGTGCGGGCGGCCTATGCCGAGGCGCTGGAGCGGCAGCAGGCGGGGCTCGCGGCGATCGCAGCCGCGGCCAGGTTCGGCTTCTTCGTGCATCGGACGGACCAGCCCGCCGAGGCGGCCCTGCTCGGCCTTTACACCAGGCTGGCCGGGATGGGCGCCGGCCGCTAGACCAGCGACGCTGGATGCCCCGGCTCAGCCACAATCGGCCCTCCGAAAGCCTATTGCGGAACCCTCTCTACGCGATCTGGCGGCGGTGATCGCAGCCGGGACGTTCGGTCAAGCCCGTCGATAAGCACTGTACGCATTTTCCGCAGCGTGCGGGCTGCCGCGCGTAGTGGCGCATCCTGCTGCGTCGGCTGAGACCCAAAGCGGTCGTACTTTCTTGGTGCATGTGGTCGCGGAGCGTTCGACGACGTGACGGTCAACCGAATACGGGCCTGGTATCGCGGCTGTATATACCCGGCTGAAAGCGAGGAGCGGATGGCGACCTACACTGCGGACGTCAATTGGATGCTGAGGAAGGGCGACGATTTTCTGAGTGGCCGCTATAGCCGCGGTCACACGGTAAGCTTCGACGGCGGGACAGTGGTCCCTGCATCCGCCTCGCCACACGTTGTCGGAAAGTGGGCCGTGGAGGCCGCCGTTGATCCCGAGGAGATGTTAGTCGCCGCCCTTTGCAACTGTCACATGCTGTCCATTCTACACCTGGCCCGGCTCGCCGGCTTCACGGTCGTTGCCTATCG
>DATAYA010000236.1:0-2994 GCA_036272815.1 Acetobacteraceae bacterium | reverse complement strand
AGCTTCGGCGCCCCCTTACCAAGCCACGGCGTGCGGCGGCAACCCCGGCGGCGTCTCCCTGGTGCCGTGTTCCTGGCCCCGTGTTCCTGGCCCCGTGTTCCTGGCTGACCGCGGCTCAGTGCTGGGTGCCGGAGGCGCCGTTGGCGGGTTTCTGCGGCGCCGGACCGGACTCGGAGCCGGACTTCGCCTTCGTGCCCGCCGCGCCGCCGATCGCACGTCCCTGGCCGTTGCCGGCGGTGGCCGCAGCGCCCGAGGCCGGCCCCGACGTGGTGCCCGACGTGGTGGTGCCGGAGGCGCGGCCATTGGTCGTCTGCTGCGCGTGCGCAGCCGGCACCAGAGTGATCCCGCCAGCAAGCAGCGCAGCGCAAGCAAGCATGCGCCAGATCATTGGTTTCATTCTCGGAACTCCCATTGGACAGCGGGCCCTCAACGCGCGCCGGCGGCCGCCGTTCCGCTGCGCCGCTACGACCAGAACGCCGGCTGCCGTCGCCAGGCCTCGCGGCGGCGGGCGAGGTCGCCGCGCGCCCGCGCGGCGTGGGCGGCGACGAAGCCCTGCACCACGCCGACCCCGAACGCGCGCGCCGCTCCGCCGCCGAGGCGCCCGGTGAGCGACGCGGCCGCCGCCGCATCGTTCAGCGTGCCGAGATCGTCCTGCAACCGCGCCAGCCGCCGCGTGAAGCGGCGGGCCGGCTTGGACGGGTACAGATCCTCGAAGAACTCGCACGCGTAGCGCAGTTTCTTGCAACGCTTGCGCACCGCGTGCATCGCCGGCGGTGACAGCGTCTCGATCGCCTCGGTCTCGGCGAGCAGCCGATCGCGCATCCGCGCGAGCCGACGCGTGGCGTAATCGGCGACCGGCAGCGCCAGCAGCTCGGCCCGTTCCGGATCGTGGTCGGGATCTTCCTGCCCGGTCCAGGGCCGCAGCAGCGGCAGGGCGGCGAGCGACAGCAGCAGGCGGCGGAAGCCCGGCTCGGCAAGATACGCCCGCAATGCCGCATGGGCGTCCCGCCGGCGGCGGCCGGCGGCGGTGATCAGGCCGGCGACCCGAGGGTCCTCGGGAAAGACGGAGACGACCGGCGGCACCGTCTCGGCCAGGAACACGTCCCAGTCCCGCGCCTCGCCCAGCACGGCGGCGGACGCCTTCAGCCCGGCGGCGGCGTGCTGCAGCCCGGGGCAGTCCGCCGCGCGGCGGAACACCACGATCGCCGAGCGCAGCCGCCGCAGCGCCACCCGCATCTGGTGAATCGCCTGCGCCTCGCCCGCGGCCGCACCCGTCGCGTGGTGCGCGATCACGTCGGTCAGGTGGCTGATGATCGCGGCGAGCGCCGTGGAGACGTCCATCCCAGCGGTGACGTGCGGCGCGCCGGTCCGATGCGCCGGCCGCTCGCCGCGCGCCATGCCGATCGCGACCGCGGCGATCCCGTCGCGCGGCACCGCGAGCGGCGCGTCCTCGGCCAGCCGGTCGGCCAGCGCGGCCACCTGCGCGGGCGGGCCGGAGAGGCGGATGCGGCAGCATGGGGCCTCCTGTGCGACCGCCCGCAGCACGCCCTCCAGCACCCGGATCGTGACCGGCTCGGGGCCGAGCGGGAGTGTGCGCTCGCGGCCCTCGAAGGCGGCGACCGGGACCAGGTTGGCCGGCGGGTGCAGCTCGGCGGCGGTGCCGGCGCGGGCCAGCACCGGAGCAGGCGTTGCCGGCGGCCAGTTTCCCGAACCGTCCGGCCGCAGCCGTTCCAGCCGCCAGCCGTCGCGCAGCTCGGCGAGCGCCAGCCCGTCGCCGGCGAGGCTGGCCGCGGCGGTGTCGTGCCAGACAATGCGCAGCGCCTGACTCTGCGCCCGGCCGGCCCGGCTGCCCGCGACCGCCGGCAGCCGCAGCAGCGGCGGCAGCGCCTCCGGCGGCAGGTCGAGTTCCAGCGTCGTCGCGTCGGCCGCGCCATCCATCACGACGCCATCTCTCACGAGGCCATTTGTGGCAGGTCGGCCGCCGGGAGGAAGCGCAGCAGCCGGCCGCCGCCGTGGCCGAGCGTGCCCCAGGCGCCGGGGATGGCGAATTCGGAGAGCGTGGCCGTGGGATAGGATCGCGCGAGGCGGCGCAATTCGGCCGTTGCCGGCGCGGCCATCGCCGCCTTGCCCGCGAGCAGCCGCGCCAGTTCGTGCAGGCCGGGATTGTGGCCGACCACGAGCACGCTCCGCGCCGTCTCGGGAACGCGGTGCAGCACGTCCAGGATCTCGGACGCGGTCGCGTCGTAGAGGCTGTCCAGCGGCTCGACCAACGGCGTCTCCTCGAACGGTTCCAGCGCCTCGAGCGTCTGTAGCGTGCGCCGCGACGAGGACACCAGGGCCACGTCCGGCAGCAGCCGCAGCTCCGTCATCGCGCGGCGGATCGCGCCGGCCGCGCGCCATCCGGCGGGCAGCAGCGGGCGGGCGTGATCGGCGATCCTCGGCTCGTCCCGAAGCGCCTTCGCATGGCGCAGCAGCAGGAGCTGGTGCATCGGCCGAGCTTGACACGCGGCGGCGCGCTTGTCTTGCGGCTTGCCGGGCCGGTGACGGCGAGGGACGGAGGGAGGCGGCCTGATGATCGTCCGCCCGGTGCGGGCGGCGCGGTCACGGCGGGTCGGGGCCGGCCGGGCGGGGCGGCGGTGCGGATGGCGGGACCGTCGGGAACGCGCCGTGAGTACCGCCCAAGCTGGCCACAATGGCGTGGAATCGAACGATGGACGTTCTGGCACGTGGGCGCCTCAGCGGCCTTGCAAATGCCGCCAGACTTGCGTGCGATCACAAAACGCTGACGGAGTTTCTGAGCGAGACCGAGCCCAACCGGGCGCATGGGCGGTTCGGCGAACGGCTGGAGGACTTCATCGAGCGGCGAAACCAGGTCGCACACTCACTGAACGCCGTGCAATCGAGCGGCGCGGAGCCAGCGACATCGAATTTATGCGAGGATTTGGACAGGCTCTGTGCGCGAGTCCACAAGGTATGTACGCGACTCTGAAGGCC
>DATAYA010000235.1:0-17162 GCA_036272815.1 Acetobacteraceae bacterium | reverse complement strand
GCGCCATCTCCGCGACCTCGCGTGGATAGGCCGTCGTCTCGGCGGTCCAGTCGCGGAATGTACTGCGGAAGCCGTGAACGGTCAGCTCGGCTCGGCCCATCCGGCGCAACAGCATGGACATCGCCATGTTGGACAGCGACTTGCCCTTGCGCAGACCAGCGAACACGTATCCGTCGGCGTCAGCCCGAACCGCAGCCATTCCGCGCAGCAGTGCGAGCGCCGCGGCGGACAGCGGCACGCGATGCTCTCGCCGCCGCTTCATGCGCTCGGCCGGGACGATCCAGACCGCGTTCGCAAGGTCGATCTCCGGCCAGCACGCTCCGAGCGTCTCGCCGGTGCGGGCCGCGGTCAGAATGGTGAACTCCAGCGCCCGCGCAGCCGCACCTTCCTCACTGCGCACTGCCGCCATGAAGGCGCCGATCTCGCGCCACGCGAGCGCGGGATGGTGCTGGACCGCCTTCTTCGGGGTCGCCAGAAGCGGCTTGAGATTGGCGCGCCAGGCGGCCGGATTGTCGCCCGTGCGCCAGCGCCGGGCCTTGGCATAGTCCAGCACCAGCTCGATCCGGCCCCGAAGGCGGGAGGCCGTCTCGTGCTTGTCGTGCCAGATCGGCTGCAACAGCCGGAGCACGGCGTCGGAATCGACCTCAGAGACGCGGCGGTCGCCGATCTCGGGGAAGGCGTATTGCTCCAAGGTCGCGCGCCACTGATAGCGGTGCTTCGCGTTCGCCCAACGTTTCTCGTGCGCGCCGATGTAGATCGCCGTCGCCTGCCGGAACGTGGGCACGCCCGCCTCCGCCGCCCTGGCCGCGCGCTCGGCCTCGCGCCGGGCCAGCGGGTCAATGCCATCGCGGAGCAGCTTGCGGGCCGCCAGCGCCGCTTCGCGGGCCTCGGCGAGGGTCACGTCGCTGACGGTGCCGAGGCCCATGTTGCGGGCGCTTGCGTGCCAGACGTAGCGGAACAGCCAGGACCGCCGCTGCTCGTCGCGCACCTGCAACCAGAGGCCGCCGCCGTCACCGAAGCGGCCTGGCTTCGTCAGGCTGCGGACCTTGAGCGCGGTAAGCCGATTAAGGGCTCGTGATCCAGTCATCCGGGTCTCCGCCCGTCAGCCCACACGCCTGGGCCTACGTATCAGCCTACGTCAGCGACGCGGATTTGGGCGGTCAATGGCGAAGCGTGACGAATACACGTTCCATCCGATGTAGCTATGATCAGGCGATTTTTGGACGGCTGCGAACGATGGCGAAAGTCAGTTCGATTCCCCTCAGCTCCACCACCGACCCCGCAAACCCGACCGTCAGAACCCGAAGTCCAGCCATGACCGCGTCCGGTTCCGGTCCTGCGTCGGCGTCAGCGCATAAGGCCCGTCCGCCACCCCCGGCGCCGGGTTGCTGAACACGGTCGGGCTCGCCCAGCAATCGGCGTAGCCGAGGCTCGCCGTGCAATAGGGCGGTGCCAGCGGCGGCGGCTCCTGCGGCGTGCAATAGGGCTTGCCCTGATCCCAATGCACGATCGAGCAGTTCCGCCCGGTGACGGCAGACACCGCGAGGTCGGGGACGCTGCGCCCGAAGACCGGGATCGCCGCGACGTTGGCGGCAGCGATCCCGCCCGCCACATCGGCGCAGCCGCCGAGTGCCAGAAGCGTCGCCAGCGCGGCAAGCAGAAGAACGCCTCGGACCATCGGGCGCAGAAGGCCATGGAATCGGTGAACGGATCGTTGCCGGCAAGCCGCGGCGCACCCGTTTGCCCGGCGCAGGGGCCGTCGCTATGGTCCGCCCCGCCGCCCCGGGGAACCGAGTTGCCTGACATCTTCGACGAAATCCAGGAAGACCTGCGCGCCGAGCGCATGGGGAAACTTGCCCGCCGCTACTGGTTGGCGCTCGTGGTGGCGGGCGTGCTGGTCATCGCCTTCGCCGCCGGCTGGCAGGGCTGGACCTGGTGGCAGCGCAAGCAGACCATCGCCGTCGCCGGCCGCTATCTGGCGGCGATGCAGCTCGCCGATACGCCGGGGACCGCCGGACAGCCGCCCGACCGTGCCGCGGCGGCACGCGCCTTCATGGCCGTCGCCGCCGCGGCGCCGGACGGCTACCGCACCCTCGCCCGGCTCCGCGCTGCGGCGCTGCAGGCCGACATGGGACACCTTCCGGAAGCGCTCGGGCTGTGGGATCAGGTCGCCGGCGATCATGGCGCCGATCCGCTGCTGCGTGGGTTGGCGACACTGCTCTGGGCGCAGCATCAGGTTGGGACCGGCGATCCGGCGGCGGTGAAGGCCCGGCTCGCCCCCCTCGCCGCCCCGACCGATCCCTGGCACGGGCTCGCCCAGGAAACCGAGGCGCTGATCGACCTCCGAACCGGCGACAAACCTGCCGCCAAGGCACTGCTGACGCAGCTCGCCGCGGACACCACCGCGCCCGCCGGCGTGCGCGGCCGCGCACGCGGGCTTTTGACGCGGCTGGGCGGCTGATGCGCGACGGCAACCCTGTCTCCCGCCGCGCCACGCTGCGCGGGGCGGCAAGCCTCGGCGCCGCCGGGCTGCTTGGCGGCTGCGGGCTGCTCGGCACTCCGCCCAAGCCGCGCCTGCCCGGCCTCCGCGAGGACGTCATCGCGACCCGCAACGGGCTGGTCGCCTCGCCCGGCCTGACCGGACCGGTCACGGTGCCCGCGCCGGTCGCGAACGCCGCCTGGCCGCAGGCGGGGGGCAACCTGGCGCATCTGATGGTCAACCCGGCGGCGGGCGGCCTCGGCCGGGTCTGGCGCGCCGACATCGGCCAGAGCGGCGGCTACCGCCGGGCGCTCATCGCCGAGCCGATCGTCGCCGGCGGGCATGCCTACACGATGGATCCGTCGGCCGCCGTCGCCGCCTTCGACCTGCGCAACGGCGAGCGGCTGTGGCGCCGGCCGACCCGCGGCAAGAAGGACCGCAGCACCAATGTCGGCGGCGGCATCGCCTTCGACGCCGGCACGCTCTATGCCGTCAACGGCCTCGCCGAGGTGGTGGCGCTCGACCCCGCCACCGGCAAGGTGCGCTGGCGCCACACGATCGCGGCGCCCGGGCGGGGTGCCCCCACCATCGTTGGCGACCGCATGTTCGTGCCCACCGCCGACGACCAGTTGCTCGCGCTCTCGACCAAGGACGGCAGCCGGATCTGGAGCTACCGCGCCCAACATGCTACGACCAGCGTGCTCGGCGCGCCCTCGCCCGCCTTCTCCGACGGCATCGTCGTCGCGGGCTTCGGCTCGGGCGACCTCGTGGGCCTGCACGCCGATACCGGGGAGGTGGCCTGGGCGGACAGCCTGGCCGCCCCGCGCGGCAACGACCTGATCGACCTCTCGGCGGTGCGCGGGCTGCCGGTGATCGACAACGGCATCGTCTATGCGGTGAGCCTCGGCGGCGTGATGCTGGCGCTCGACCTGCACTCCGGCCGCCGCGTCTGGGAGCGCGGCGTCGCCAGCGCGCAGACGCCCTGGGTCGCCGGCGACTGGCTGTTCGTGCTCAGCACCGACCAGCAGATCGCGGCGGTCGCACGCGCCGACGGGCAGGTGCGCTGGGTCATGGACCTGCCGCGCTGGCGCAACGTGAAGAAGTCGCGTGGCCCGATCCGTTGGTCGGGGCCGCTGCTCGCGAGCAGCCGACTGATCGTCGCCGGCTCCACGGGGCAGGTCGCGGCCATCGATCCGGCGCAGGGCCATGTGCTGGCGCAGACCCGGCTCACCGACAGCGCCATCAACCTCGGCATGATCGCGGCCTCCGGGCTTATCCTCGTGCTGGCCGAGGACGGCACGCTGAACGCGCTGCGCTAGGATTTTCGCACGGCGGCGGCTGGGCGGGAAAGCCAGGCAGGCGATGCTCAGGCTTCGGGACTGGCTGGCTGAATACTGGGCCATCGGCGCCGGGTCATGGCGGCCTCGCTGGTCGCCGCGGCGCCTGTCGTCCACCTTGCGGCCCTGACCTTTCTCATCTTCCTGCACAGCCCGTCGGCGGCCCGCGGCCGGTCGGACCCGGTTTAGCGGCGGATTAGGCCGGTAAGCGGGCTCGACGGGTCGGCCGCCATCCTGCGGGCCATTCGCCCGGCGAGGAACGCCTCCCGGCCGGCCGCAACCGCCGCCCGCATCGCGCGCGCCATCCGCACCGGCTCGCGGGCATGCGCAATCGCCGAATTGAGCAGCACCGCGTCGCAGCCCAGCTCCATCGCGATCGCCGCGTCCGACGCGGTGCCGACGCCGGCATCGACCAGCAGCGGCACCCCCGCCTGCTCGATCAGGATCGAGATCATCGCCGGGTTCTGGATGCCGAGGCCGGAGCCGATCGGCGCCCCGAGCGGCATGATGGCGACGCAGCCCATCGCCTCCAGCCGCTTGGCCCCCACCGGATCGTCGGCGCAGTAGACCATCACCTCGAAGCCGTCGCGCAGCAGCGCCTCGGCGGCCTCATAGGTCGCCGCCATGTCGGGATAGAGATACGGCGGCGGCCCGAGCACCTCCAGCTTGACGAGGTTCCAGCCGCCCGCCTCGCGCGCCAGCCGCAGCGTGCGGACGGCCTCGTCGGCGGTGTGGCAGCCGGCGGTGTTGGGCAGGTAGGTGTAGCGCTTCGGATCGACGAAATCCTGCAGCATCGGCGCCTTCGGGTCCGACAGGTTGACCCGCCGCACGGCGACCGTGACCATCTCCGCACCCGAGGCCTCGATCGCGGCGGCGGTCTCCTCCAGGTCCTTGTACTTGCCGGTGCCGACGACGAGGCGCGAGCGGAAGCGGCGTCCGGCGACGGTCCAGCAATCTTCGTCCATCGCGTCCCGCCGCGGTGCTTGCGATCCGTCCATGTCAGCCTCCGCCGATGAAATGCACGATTTCCAGCGCGTCGCCCGGCGCGAGCCAGGTCGCCTGGTACTGGGAGCGGGGAACGATCTCCCGGTTGCGCTCGATCGCCACCTTGCGCCGATCCAGGCCGAGCGTGTCGAGCAGGTCAGCGAGCGTGCTCGGTCCGGCCAACTGCCGGGGCTCGCCGTTGAGCGTCAGGTCCAGCATGGAGCCGAGTATGGGTACGGGGCGTTGCCGCGTCGAGTGGCGCCCCGGCTGCCGGCGTGCGGAACGCTTGGACCTGCGCGCCCCACCATGCTAGGCCGCGCGCCATGCCTCCACCGCTTGTGGCCGTGCTCAACGGCCCGAACATGAACATGCTCGGCCTGCGCCAGCCGGCGCTGTACGGTGCCGCGACACTCGACGACGTGGAGGCGCTGTGCGCCGAGGCCGGCGAGCAGCTCGGGCTCGCGATCGACTTCCGCCAGACCAACGGCGAGGGCGAGCTGGTCTCGTGGGTGCAGGAATGCCGGGGCACGGCGGCGGGGATCGTGATCAACCCGGCGGGCTACACCACGACGTCTATCGCGTTGATGGACGCGCTGCTGGCCGTGGAGCTTCCCGTCATTGAGGTCCATGTGACGAACATCCATGCGCGCGAGAGCTTCCGCCAGCACTCCTATGTCTCCCGCGCGGCGGTGGGGGTGATATGCGGGCTGGGCATTCGTGGCTACGCGCTGGCGTTGAGCGCCATGGCCGACCTGATCGAGGCCGGGCTTCCCGCCGCCGACCCGGCTTCGGGAGAGGCCTCGTGAGCCGTCCGCCCTTCGACGCCGACAGCATCCGCGCCCTCGCCGACATCCTGATCGAGACCGGGCTCACCGAGATCGAGGTCGCCGAGAAAGACACCCGCATCCGGGTCGTGCGCGCGCTGGCGCCGGTCCATGCCGCACTCGCCGCGCCGTCGCTGCCGGCGGCAATCGTCCCGAGCGACGCGGCCGCCCTCGCCGAGGCCGAGGACGCAGGGCATCCCGGCGCGGTGCTGAGCCCGATGGTGGGCGTCGCCTATCTGGCGCCGGAGCCGAGCGCACCGCCGTATGTCACGCTCGGCCAGAGCGTCGCCGCCGGGCAGACGGTACTGTTGATCGAGGCGATGAAGACCTTCAACCAGATCAAGGCGCCGCGCGCCGGCACCGTGGTGCGGATCATGGTCGGCACCGGCACGCCGGTCGAGTACGGCGAGCCCCTCATGATCATCGAGTAGCGTGTTCGAGAAGATCCTGATCGCCAACCGAGGCGAGATCGCGCTGCGCGTGCAGCGCGCCTGCCGCGAGCTGGATATCCAGAGCGTCGCCGTCCATTCCACGGCCGACGCGGACGGCATGTGGGTGCGTCTCGCGGACGAAAGCGTCTGCATCGGGCCGCCTGCGCCGCGCGACAGCTATCTCAACGCCGCCGCCATCATCTCGGCCGCGATCGTCACCGGCGCGGATGCGATCCATCCCGGCTATGGCTTCCTCTCCGAGAATGCCGGCTTTGCCGAGATGGTGGAGGCGCACGGCCTGACCTTCATCGGCCCCTCGCCCGAGCATATCCGGATGATGGGCGACAAGGTGGCGGCACGCACCGCGATGGCCTCGCTGGGCGTGCCGCTGGTACCGGGGTCGGAGGGTGCGCTGCCCGATCTCGACGCGGCGGAGGGGGTGGCGCGGCGGATCGGCTACCCGGTGCTGGTGAAGGCGGCGGCAGGCGGCGGCGGACGGGGGATGAAGGTCGCGGCCGAGCCCGCAGCACTTGAAGATGCATGGCGGACGGCGCGAGCCGAGGCACGCGCGGCGTTCGGCGACGATGCGGTTTATCTCGAACGCTATCTCGACCGGCCGCGGCATATTGAGATGCAGGTGCTGGCCGACGCGCATGGCGACGTGATCCATCTCGGCGAGCGCGATTGCAGCCTGCAACGGCGGCATCAAAAGCTGCTGGAGGAAGCGGGCTCGCCGGCGCTGGATGCCGCGGCGCGCGAGCGGCTGGGCGAGGTCGTGACGGCGGGGCTGCGCCGGCTCGGCTACCGCAATGCCGGCACGCTGGAGTTTCTCTACCAGGACGGGCAGTTCGCGTTCATCGAGATGAACACGCGCCTGCAGGTCGAGCATCCCGTGACCGAGGCCGTGTGCGACGTCGACCTGGTACGTGAGCAGATCCGCATCGCCGCCGGCGAGCGGCTCGGCATCGCGCAATCCGGCGTCGGTTTCCGCGGTCACGCGATCGAGTGCCGGATCAATGCCGAGGACCCGGAGACGTTCGTCCCCACGCCGGGCCGCATCACCGCCTTTCATGTGCCGGGCGGGCCGGGCGTGCGCGTCGACAGTGCGCTCTATGCCGGCTATCGCGTGCCGCCCTATTACGACAGCCTGATCGCCAAGCTGATCGTCCATGCGGCGACGCGGCCGGACGCGATCGCGCGGCTGCGGCGAGCGATCGACGAATTCGCGATCGTCGGCGTCAAGACGACGCTGCCGCTGCATCGCCGCATCGTCGACGATCCCGCGTTCCAGGCCGGCGACTACACGATCCATTGGCTCGAACGGTTCGTCGCGGCGGACGAGGCAACACGCTGATTGCGGAGGGCGGCCGTCCTGCCGTGATCGTCACCCGGCCCGAGCCGGGTGCCGCGGAGACGGCGGCGCGATTGGCGGAACGCGGCCTCGCTGCCGTGATCGCGCCGATGCTTCACACGCGCGCAATCGCCGCATCGCTGCCGGAAGCGGAAGCGATCCAGGCAGTCGTGCTCACCAGCGGCAATGCGGTGGCCGCCCTTCCCGCCTCCCTGCATGCCGCCCCGGTGCTCGCCGTCGGCGCAGCGACCGCCGCCCGCGCGCGCGCGGCAGGCTTCATCGCGGTGCGCAGCGCCGACGGCGATGCCACGGACCTGGCCGAACTCGCGACCAGGGCGTGCAATCCGACCGCCGGGCCGCTGCTGCTCGCCTGTGGGCGGGGCCAGGGCGCGCCGCTCGCGACGACGTTGCGCGAACGCGGCTTCCGTGTGCTGCGTCGATGCGTGTATGTCTCGGCACCGACCGCCACCCTGCCGGCCGAGGCGGCGCGCGCCCTGCGGGAGGGGGCAGCCGTCGCGGCGCTGTTCCTCTCCGCCGAGACCTCGCGTGCCTTCGTCCGCTGCCTGCCGGCTTGCCTTTATACCACGCTCCCGTCCGTTGTGGCGTTGGCGATCAGTCCGGCCGCGGCGGCGCCGCTGCAACCCCTGCCGTGGCGCGCAGTCCGCGTGGCGCGGCGCCCCAACCAGGACGAGCTGCTGGCACTCCTATGACCGTCGCAGAAGAGACCGCCCCCGCTGAACGCGAGCCCGAACCCGGGCCCGATTCCCGAACCGGGTCCCCGGCCGAGCCGCCGCCTGAAGCGTTCCCCGCGCCGGAGTCCGAGCGGATTGCAAGCCAGCCCGCCGCGAGGCGGCGGACGCGCGCCGCCGCTGCATGGCCGGTGCTGGGCATCATCGGCTTTCTGATCCTGGCCGCCGCGATCGCGTGGGTCTGGCGCAACCCGATGCCGCCGCCGACCAACCCGGCGCTGGCGCAGGCGCAGGCGGTGCTCGGCACCCGGGTCGCAGCGCTCGGCGCCCAGATGCGCGGGCTCGATGCACAGGTCGCCGCACTGGCCGCACGGAAGCCGCCACCGGAGCCGAAGCCGGTCGATCTCGGCCCGATCGAGGCCCGGCTCGCGGCTATCGAGAACCGGCCGGCACCCGCGGCGGCGCCGCCCGCCGACATGGCGACCAAGGCCGACGTCGCCGCGCTCGGCGCCCGGGTGGACGCGATCGCCGGAGAGCAGGCCAGCGTCGCCGACCTCACGAAGCGGGTCGCGGCCCTGGAAGCGGCGGCGCAGGCCTCGGGCGGCGAGCTCGCCGCCACACGGCAGGCGGTCGCGAGCCTTCAGTCGGGTGCTGCGCGCACCACCCGACTGGCCCGGCTGCAAGCGGCCGCGGCGGACCTCGACGCCGGCGCCCCGCTGGGCGCGATCTCCGGCGCACCGCCGGCGCTGGCGCGCTACGCCGACACGCCTCCGCCGACAATCTCGACGCTCCGGCTCGCCTATCCCGCCGCCGCCCGCGCCGCCGCCCGCGCGAGCCGGCCCGATCTCTCCGGCAAGCCCCTGCTGGGCCGCATGTGGGCGCGGGTGCAGAACGTGGTGACGGTGCGGCAGGGCGACCGCATCGTGCTCGGCGATCCGGCCTCCGGCACGCTCGCCGCCGCGCAGACGGCGCTGGATGCGGGCGACCTCGCCGGCGCGGTGAAGCAGCTCGACACCCTGCATGGCCCGGCAGCCGCGGCGATGGGCGGCTGGCTCGGGCAGGCCCGCGCACTGCTCGCGGCCCGCGACGCGCTGGCGACCATGCAGGCGCACGCCTGATGCGCCGCGTCGTCGCGTTCCTGGTGCTGGCGGCGATCGTCGTCGCCGTCGCGTGGTGGGTCGCAGGCCTGCCGGGGCATGTGGCCGCACAATTCGGGACCACCACGGTCCAGACCACGACGCCGTTCGCGGTGCTGGCGCTGGTCGTGCTCGTGGTGCTGCTGGTCGTGATCCTGCGCCTCCTCTTCGGCCTGCTGCGCCTGCCGCGGCGGCTGCGGCGGGCGCGGGCGGGGCGGGCACGGCGGCTCGGCGACGAGGCGGTGACGGGCACGCTGCTCGCACTCGCCGCCGGCGAGAGCGCGGAGGCGCGGCGCCTGTCCGCCCGCTCCCGACGGCTGCTCGGCGACACGCCGCAGACGCTGCTCCTGGCCGCGGAATCGGCCCGCCGCCTCGGCCACGAGGGCGAGGCCGAGAGCCTCTACCGGGCGCTGACCGAGCGCGACGATGCCCGCTTCCTCGGCCTGCGCGGGCTGCTGCGGCAGGCGATCGCGCGCCAGGACTGGCCGGCCGCGGCCGAACTCGCAGGACGCGCCGAGGCGGCGCACCCCGGCTCGCTCTGGCTGCGGAGCGAGCGTGCCCAGCTTGCGATCCGCGCCGGCGACTGGAAGCAGGCGCTCGCACTCACCGGCCCCGACGGCCCGCTGGCGGCGGTCGGGACGGCCGCCGCCGCCGCCGAGCCGGACGAGGACGCGGCCCTCAAGCTCGCCCGTCAGGCCTTTGCCGCCGACCCGACGCTCGCCCCGGCCGCCCTCGCCTATGCAAGCCGCCTGCGCGCGGCGGGCCGCGAGGGCCGGGCGCAGGACGTGATCCGGCGTGCCTGGGAGGCAGCGCCGCATCCCGACCTCGCCGACTTCGCGCTGGCACCCCTGACCGCCCCACTGCCGCGGCTCAAGGCGGCCGAGAAGCTGGCGCAGGCCAATCCCGTTTCCCCCGAAAGCCTCCTGCTGGTCGCCCGCACCGAGCTGGAGGCGGGCCTCATCGGCGCGGCGCGGCGCCATGCGGAGGCGGCGCGCGACGCCGGCCTCAACCAGCGTCGGGTCTGGATGCTGCTCGCCGACATCGCCGAGGCGGAAGCGCCGGGGAGCGAGACCGCGCGCGACGCGCTCCGTCACGCCGCCGCCGCCGACCCCGATCCGGTCTGGCGCTGCGAGGCCTGCGGCACCATCCATCCGGTCTGGCATGGCGCCTGCCCGGTGTGCCACGTCGCCGGCCGGATCACCTGGCGCACGCCGGCCGCCGCCGTGCTGGTGGCGCCCGAGTCGCCGCCGGCGCAGACGCCGCCGCAGGCCCTCGCCGCGATCACGGAGGGCTGATCGCGGCCGCGCGCGCGACGGACGGCTTTCGCCGCTCCGGGGCAGCGCGGTAGGATGGGGCATGACGCGACCGCTCATCACCTGCCTCGACCGCTACGTATTCCGCCAGCTCGCTTTCGCGCTGATCGCCACCACGACCGGGCTGGTGGCCCTGATCTGGCTGACGCAGTCGTTGCACTTCGTGCAGCTCGTGATCGAGCACGGCCTGTCGCCCGCGGTGTTCCTGCGCCTGACCGCGCTGCTGGTGCCGAACTTTGTCGCCGTGATCCTGCCGATCACGACGTTTGCCGTCGTGCAGTTCGTCTATCAGCGGCTTGCCGGCGATCGCGAGCTGACGGTGATGCGCGCGGCCGGCCTGTCGGACTGGTCGCTCGCCCGTCCGGCGCTGGCGTTGGCGGTGCTCACCACGAGCGTCTGCTACGGCCTGACGGTCTGGGTGGTGCCAGCGAGCTTCGGCGCGTTCCGCACCTATGAGTTCGAGATCCGCAATCGCATGGCCGCCTTCCTGCTGCAGGAGGGCGTGTTCACGCCGATCTCCGACAAGCTCACCGTCTATGTCCGGCAGAAGGACGCCGACGGCACGCTGCACGGCGTCCTCGTGGATGACGCGCGGCAGCAGAATGCGCACGCGACGATCCTGGCGGAGCGCGGCCGGCTGGTGAGCGGGCCTGCGGGCCCGCGCGTGCTGTTGGAGAACGGCTCGCGCGAGCAGATCGACCGCCAGACCGGGCGGCTCGACGTGCTGACCTTCAAGCAGAACGTGATCGACCTCTCGGATGGCGGTACCAGCGGTCCACCGCGCTATCGCGACGCGTCGGAGATGCCGATCACCGAGTTGCTGAACCCTTCGGCCTACGTGAGCAACCCGCACGACATCGGCAAGTTCAAGGTGGAGGCGCATCGGCGGCTGGCGACGCCGCTCACCGTGTTGTCGTTCGCGCTGGTGGCGCTGGTGTCGGTTCTGAGCGGTGCGTTCCGGCGCTACGGCGGCATCATTCGGCCGCTGGCGGCGATCGGCACCGTGGTGGTGCTGCTCGCTCTGGAGCTGGCGGTACAGAACCTTGCAGCCCGGGTGCCGTCGCTGATCCCGCTGATCTATCTGGAGGCGATCTTGCCCGGGTCGATGGCCGCCTGGGTCCTGCTGGTGCCGCCGTGGCGTCGTGCGGTCCTGCGCGTGCGGACCGCCTGACAGTGCGATTCGCCGCGACGCTCACGCTCTATGTCACGCGCCTCTTCCTGCTCGCGGTGCTGGCGATGCTCGCGGCGCTCACCGGGCTGGTGTCGCTGTTCGACTTCATCGAGCTGCTGCGGCGGGCGGCGACCCGGCCCGATGTCGGCTTCGCTCTGGTGTCCGAAATCGCGGCGCTGCGGGTGCCCTATACCGTCATGGAAATCCTGCCGTTCGCGGTTCTGCTCGGCGGCATCATCGCCTTCTGGCGGCTGACCCGCTCCTCCGAGCTGATCGTCGCGCGGGCGGCGGGCGTCTCGGCGTGGCAGTTCCTCAGCGGACCGGTGGCGACCGCGGTCCTGCTCGGCGCTTTCGCGACCGGGGCGGTCAGCCCGCTCTCCTCGGCGATGATGGCGCGGGCGGAGACGCTCAACAACACCTATCTCCAACCCGGCACCGGCCCGCTCTCGCTCTCCGGCGGGCAGCTCTGGCTGCGCCAGTCCGACCACCAGCTCGTGCCGCGCGGCATCGCGATCCTGCATGCGCAGGACGTCGACGTGAAACATCGCTTGCTGGTCGCGACCGATGTCAGCGTGTTCCGCCTCGACCCGCAGGACCGGCTGCTCTCGCGCATCCAGGCGCAGAGCGCGGAACTCGCCCACGGGCACTGGCTGTTGCAGAAGGCCGAGACGGTCACCCCTGATCACCTGCCCTCCGCCCCCGCCGCGATCGCGCTGCCGACGGACCTTACGGTCGGCCGCGTGCAGGACAGCTTCGCCTCGCCCGACACGCTCTCGGTCTGGGTGCTGCCGGGCTTCATCCGGCTGCTGGAGCGCTCGGGTTTCTCGGCGATCCGCCACCAGTTGCATTTCCAGGCGCTGCTGGCCCTGCCGTTGCTGTCGGGCACGATGGCGCTGGTGGCGGCGGGGTTTTCGATGCGGCCGGCGCGGCGCGGCGGCGTCGCACGGATGATCGGCAGCGGCGTCGCCGCGGGGTTCGCGCTGTTCGTCGTCTCCAAGGTCGCCGAGGAGTTCGGCCAGAGCGGCGCGCTGCCGCCGACGCTCGCCGCCTGGGTCCCCGCACTCTCCGGCCTGCTTCTCGCGGTGGCACTGCTGCTGCACCTCGAGGACGGCTAGACGGTGTTCCGCGCGCTTGCGGTCGCGCTGATGGTGCTCGCCGGGGTGGCCCTCGCGCCGGCGCCGGGGTGGGCGCAGTTCGCGGCCCTCTCCGGCCATAACGGCGCGCAGCCGGCCTCGTCGCAGCAGCCGGTCACCTTCGTCGCCGACCGCGTCGTCTATGACCGCGCGCGCGGGCTGGTGACGGCCGAAGGTCATGTGCAGGCCTGGCAGAACGACCACGTCCTGCTCGCGGACAGGATCGTGTTCGACCGCAACACCAACGTCGTTGCCGCCACCGGCCACGTCTCGCTGATCGAGCCGGACGGGCAGGTGCTGTCCTCGGAATACGCCGAGCTGACGCAGGGCATGCGCGACGCCGTGCTGCGGGGCATGGGCGCGATCCTGGCCGAGAACGGCAGGCTCGTCGCCAACGGTGCCCGCCGCAGCAGCGGCGAGATCAACGAGATGTCGCAGGCGGTCTATTCGACCTGCAACCTCTGCGCACGCCACCCGGAGACCGCCCCGCTGTGGCAACTGCGCGCCGCCAGCGCCACCCAGGATCTCGAGCGCAAGCGCATCGAATATCGCAACGTGTGGCTCGACATCTACGGCGTCCCGGTCGCCTATTTTCCATATTTCTTCAACGCCGACCCATCGGTGAAGCGCGCCAGCGGCTTCCTCGTGCCGTCTTTCGGGTCGTCGAAGAACATCGGCGGCTTCGCCGCGATCCCGTATTACTGGGTGCTCGACGGACAGTCCGACCTCACCATCAAGCCGACGATCGGAAACCAGGCCCAGGCGCTCGAGCTGACATACCGCCGCCGCTTCAATGACGGCGTGATGACGATCGACGGCTCGGTCGGCCATGACCGGAGCGCCGCGCAGGGAGATATTTTTGCCAACGGACAGTTCAACCTGAACGATACGTGGCGCTACGGTTTCGACATCGAGCGCGCCAGCTCGGCCACCTACCTCGACGATTTTCGCGTCAAGGGCATCGCGCCGAACGTGCTGGCCAGCCAGGTCTATCTCGAAGGTTTCGGCGACGGGGCCTATTCCCGGCTGGATGCGCGCGCCTATCAGGCGCTCAACCTGACCGTCAGCCAGAACCTGCTGCCGACCGTCCTGCCACGCTACGAGTACAGTTTCTTCGGCAAGCCGGACGCGCTGGGGGGCCGGTTCTCGCTCGACTTCAACACGTTCAACGTGATCCGCGATGTCGGCACCAACACGCAGCGCATCGCCGCCCGGATGAACTGGTCGCGCCCGTTCACCGGCGATCTGGGCGACATGTGGAACCTCATCCTGCATGTCGATTCCGCGGCGTACAACGCGACCCAATTCAACCAGCAGCCTAATTTCGGGCCGAAGAGCTCGGTCGACACGGCACGCGCGCAGCCCACCGCGGGCGTGCACGTCAACTGGCCCTTCATCCGCGACGCGGGCAGCATGGGCACGCAGCTCATCGAGCCGATCGCGCAGGTGCTGGTCAGCCCCGTGATCGGCCAGTCGCAGGCCCTGCAATACCCGAACGAGGACAGTCTCGGGTTCTCGTTCTCGGACGCCAACCTGTTCGCGATCAACCGCTTCAACGGCGTCGACCGGATAGAGGGCGGAGCGCGCGCGGCGGTCGCGCTGCACGGCGCCTGGTATTTCGGCGGCTCTACGCTCGATGGCTTCGTCGGGCAATCCTACCGCGCGGAGAAGGAAAACATCTTCCCGCCGAAGTCAGGGCTCAACGACCGCACCTCGGACGTGGTGGCGCGAGCCAGCTACTCGCCATCGAGCTGGCTTGACCTGGGCACCCATTGGCGGCTCGATCACCGCAATTTCGACGTCAACGCGGCCGATGCGGTGGCGACGGTCGGACACCCGGTCCTGAGCCTGAGCGGCGGCTACTACTACAGCAACGTCGATCCCTTTTTCCTGTTCCAGACACCGGGGCCGCCGCCACCCAGCTATTTCGTGCCGCGCGACGAGGTTGCACTCACCGCATCCACGCACGACGGTCCCTGGAAGGTGTCCGCCTATGCGCGACGCGACCTGTCGCACAACAAGATGGTGCTCGCCGGCATGCGCGGCACGTTCGAGAACGAGTGCTTCATCTTCGACATCAGCGCCTATCGCCGCTACACCGACTTCAATGGTGAGACCGGCGCCACCACGGTCCTGTTCACGATCACGTTCAAGACCGTGGGCCAGGTCGGCTTCAACGCGTTCTGATGAGAGAAGGCATGCCCATGCGCACAACTCTGCATCGAGCGCCGCTGATCTTGTCGCTGGTACTGTCGCTGGTACTGGGATTCCTGGCGCTTGCCGGGATGGCGCCCTGTGCACACGCGCAGAGCGATCGGATCGCCGCCGTCGTCAACGGCGACGCAATCACGCGGCAGGACATCGACGCACGCGGGCGGTTGTTCGCACTCTCCACGGGCATGCCGCTGACGCCGGACGTGCTTGCGCGTCTGCGGCCGCAAATCCTGCGCCAGCTCATCGACGAAAAGCTGCGGCTGCAAGCGATCCTTCGGGCCAAGATCGTCGTGCCCGACACCGCGATCGCGCAGGCGATTGCCGGCATCGAGCAGCGCAACAACATGCCGCCAGGCGCGCTGCAGGCGCGGCTCGCCGCGCAGGGCGTCACAATGCGGACGCTGATCGACGAAGTGCGGGTGCAGATCGGCTGGCTGCGCTTCATCCGCCAGAAGCTCGGCGACCGCGCGAAGGTGACGCCGGCGGAGATCAGTGACCAGATCCGCCTCGACCGCGCGCAGGACGGCAAGCCGCAATACCATGTGGCCGAGATCTTCATCGCGGTCGACCAGCCGTCACACGCCGCCGAAGCCGACCGCTTCGCGAGCACCGTCATCGACGAGCTGCGCCAGGGCGCGCCGTTCGCGGTGGTGGCGGCGCAGTTCAGCCAGAGCCAGGATGCGTTGGAGGGCGGCGACATGGGATGGGTGCGCCAGAACCAGCTCGACCCCGCTGTCGCCCAGATCGCCGACCAGATGCCGGATGGCGCGATCAGCGATCCCATCCGGGTCGCCGGCGGCTACCTGATCGTCTCGATGCTCGGCAAGCGGACGGCAGGGCGGCAGATGGGAACCGTGCTGTCGCTGCGCCAGGCCTTCGTGCCGTTCACCACCGAGCTCAATCCCAACGCACCGACGCCGCAGCAGCAACAGGCGCTGGCGAAGGCGGAGGACATCTCCAAAACGGTGCATAGCTGCGACGCCATGGAAGCGGAGAACACCGCACTGGGCAACAAGAAGCCGAGCGATCCGGGCCCGATCGTGCTCGAGAACGTCAGCCCGCCGGCGTTCCGCACGGTGCTGGGGGCGCTGCAGCCGGACCAGACCTCCCGGCCGCTGATTGCGCGCGACGGCATCGCGGTGGTGATCCTCTGTTCCAGGGACGAGAAGAATCTCGCGGCCCTATCCCGTGAGCAAGTCGGCAACCGCATCCTCGACCAGCGCGCCGAACTCGCGTCGCGTGCCCTGTTGCGCGAGTTGCAGCGCCAGGCGATGATCGATCAGCGCGGCGTCTGACCCGCCGGTGCTGCGCGCCGTCATTGCGCGGCACGGCTTGGCGGCGCGCCACTCGCTGGGTCAGCATTTCCTGCTCGAAGGCAACCTGCTCGCACGCATCGTCCGCGCCGCGGAGCCGCTCCACGGGCGGCACGTCGTCGAGGTCGGACCGGGCCCGGGCGGCCTGACGCGCGCGCTGCTGGCGAGTGAGGCCGCCGGCATCGTCGCGATCGAGATCGACGAGCGGGCTGTCGCGGCGATCGAGGAACTGGCGGCATCCCATCCCGGCCGGCTGCGCGTGATCGCGGCCGATGCGCGCGGGCTCGACCTTGCAACCCTGGTGCCGCGGCCGCGGCAGATCGTGGCGAACCTGCCCTATAACGTCGCGACGCCGCTGCTGGTGGGATGGCTGCGGCAGGCGGCATCGTTCGAGCGCATGACGCTGATGTTCCAGCGCGAGGTCGCGGAGCGCATCGTGGCCGAGCGGGGAAGCGCGCAGTACGGACGGCTCTCGGTCATCGTGCAATGGGTGTGCGACGTGCGCCTGCTGCTGCGGCTGCCGCCGACGGCGTTCGTGCCGCCGCCGAAAGTGGAGTCGGCCGTGGTCGGGCTGGTGCCGCACGCGACGCAGCCGCCGGCTTCCCTGTTCGCGGCGATGGAGCGCGTGACCGCGGCGGCGTTCGGGCAACGGAGGAAAATGCTGCGGGCGGCGTTGCGTCCGCTCGGGGGTGCCGCGCTGCTCGAACGCGCGGGCATCGCGCCGGAGCGCCGCGCGGAGACGCTCGACGTGGCGGAGTTCGATCGGCTCGCGCGGCTGACGGCGGCG
>DATAYA010000234.1:0-4129 GCA_036272815.1 Acetobacteraceae bacterium | reverse complement strand
CCGCGAAATGCCGCCGCGCGATGCGGGGATACTTGCTGGCGACCCTTACCGCCGACCAGCGGCGCGGGTCGTCCTCGCCCGCGGCCCCGGCCGGGGCCGCGACGGAGACGCGGCACTGCCCGATGCCGAGGTCGAGCGGCGCATAGATCTCCGGATAGTCGAACTCCATCAGCACGTCGGCGCCGCAGATGCCGATCTGCGCGGCGCCGAAGGCGACGAAGGTGGCGACGTCGAACGGTCGGACGCGGATCACGTCGAGCCCGGCATCGTCGGTCGGGAACCGCAACCGGCGGCTGTCTTCGTCGGCGTAGTCGGGTGCCGGATTGACGCCGGCTGCCGCCAGCAGCGGCGCGCATTCCGCGAGAATGCGGCCCTTCGGCAGCGCCAGCAGCAACGGCGCTTCGGCATCGGCGGCGAAGGCGGCGCGTGGGTAGGGGGCGGTCATGCAGGCTCCGAGCTGGGCGGGGCGACGCCGTGGCGGTCCGGCGCAAACGGCGCGGCCACCGCGTCGCGTCGCCGGCTCTACACGGCGTCCGGCGCTGCGTCCACGCGCGGCGCCGACCCGTTGGGCTCGACGTCGACCATCAGCTCCGGCGCGAGGTGCTCCAGCGCCTCGCGCAGCGCGGCGTCCGACAGGGAGGCGGGCGCGCGCACGCGGCAGGTGGCGCGGAACAGCGTCTCGCCCGAGAAGGAGCCGCTCGCGATTTCGGTCGAAAGCTCGTCGATCGTCGCCCCCTGCCGGGCGAGCACGGCGGTCACGTCGCGCAGGATGCCGGGCCGGTCCTGGCCCACGATCGCGAGCCGCAGCATCCGGCCGGCCTCGCGCCCGCCCGCCGGTGCGGCCGGGCTCGCCACGACACGCAACCCGGCGCCGCCGAGCGCCTGGAGCGACGCGGTCAGCGCCGCAACCTGCGCCTCCGGCACCATCACCAGCACGGCCCCCGCGAACTGCCCGGCGAGCTGCACCATCCGGCTCTCCAGCCAGTTGCCGCCATGCGCCGCGACCAGCGTGGAGAGTTCCGCGACCAGCCCCGGCCGGTCCGGTCCGAGCACGCTCAGCACCAGGGCGGTGGGCATCGCGCCGCTATCCTTCGATCCGTTCGATGTCGGCGCCGCACGCGGCGAGCTTCTGCTCCACCGCCTCGAAGCCGCGGTCGAGGTGATAGACGCGGTTGACGATGGTTTCGCCGCGCGCGGCGAGACCGGCCAGCACCAGGCTCACCGAGGCGCGCAGATCGGTCGCCATCACCGGAGCACCAGAGAGCACCGGCACCCCGCGCACGATCGCCGAGGCGCCGTGGACGTTGATCCGCGCCCCCATCCGGTTCAGTTCGGGCACGTGCATGAAGCGGTTCTCGAAGATCTGCTCGGTCACCATCGCGGCTCCCTCGGCCACCGACATCAACGCCATGAACTGTGCCTGCATGTCGGTCGGAAAGCCCGGATAGGGCTCGGTCATCACGTCGGCCCCGTGCAGGCCGTTGAGGCGTCTTACGTCGAGCCCGTCCCCGTCTTCGACCACCTCGACGCCGGCCTCGCCCATGATCCGCGCGACGGCGCCGAGATGGTCGATCCGGCCGCCGCGCAGCCGCACCCGCCCGCCAGTGATCGCGGCGGCGCAGGCATAGGTGCCGGTCTCGATCCGGTCGGGGATGACCGCGTGCGCCGCACCGTGCAGGGCGGCGACGCCGTCGATGGTCAGGCGGTCGCTGCCGATGCCCTCGATCCGGGCGCCCATCGCCGCAAGGCAGGTGGCGAGGTCGCCGATCTCCGGCTCGCGCGCGGCATTGGCGATCACCGTGCGCCCGTCGGCGAGGCAGGCCGCCATCAGCAGATTCTCGGTCGCCCCCACGGAGACGAAGGGCATCACGATCGTGGCCCCACGCAGGCCCTGCGGCGCGCTCGCCTGGACGTATCCCGCCTCCAGCCGGATCGCCGCACCCATCTGCTCCAGGCCCTTGAGGTGCAGGTCGATCGGCCGCGCGCCAATCGCACAGCCGCCGGGCAGCGAGACCCGCGCCTCGCCCACGCGCGCCAGCAGCGGCCCGAGCACGAGCACCGAGGCGCGCATCTTGCGGACGATGTCGTACGGCGCCTCGGTGCCGGTGATCGCGCCGCCGATCGAGAGGCTGCGGCCGTCATTGCGCAGCGGCTCGACCGCGATCCCGTGCTGTTCGAGCAGCGCCGTCATCGTGACCACGTCGGCGAGCAGCGGCACGTTGGAGAGCACCAGCCGATCTGCCGTGAGCAGACCCGCGGCCATCAGCGGCAGGGTGGCGTTCTTGGCGCCGCCGATCGTTATTTCCCCTTCGAGAGGGCGGCCGCCACGGATACGGATGCGGTCCAGGGCCATTGTTGCTTGTCCTCGTCTCAGAGCTTCGGGAGTGCGACGCCGCGCTGGCGCATGTATTTGCCGGCGCGGTCGGCATAGGAGACCTCGGGGGGCGCGGCGCCCTGGAGGAACAGGAACTGGCAGATGCCCTCGTTGGCCCAGATGCGCGCCGGCAGCGGCGTGGTGTTGCTGATCTCGATCGTCACCTGCCCCTCCCATTCCGGCTCGAGCGGCGTCACGTTCACGATGATGCCGCAGCGGGCGTAGGTGGACTTGCCGAGGCAGATCACCAGCACGTCGCGCGGGATGCGGAAATACTCGACCGTGTGGCCGAGCGCGAAGCTGTTTGGCGGGATGATGCAGGACGGTCCCTGGCGGGTGACGAAGCTGGCCGAGCTGAACGCCTTGGGATCGACGATCGCACTGTCGACATTGGTGAAGATGCGGAACTCGTCGGCCACGCGCGCATCGTAGCCGTAGCTCGACAGGCCGTACGAAATCACGCCCGCGCGCGTTTGTGCCGACTCGAACGGCTCGATCATGGCGTGCTCGATCGCCATCCGGCGGATCCAGTGGTCGGGCATCACGGACATGGCCGACTCGATCCCCCCGCCGGTTGCCGTCGGCGGGTCTAGCGCAGGCGGCGCGCGCGCGCCATGCTCGCGCGATGCGGATTCTGGTGACCGGCTTCGAGCCGTTCGGCGGCGAGAGCGTCAACCCGTCGCTGGAGGCGGTCCGGGCCCTCGCCGCCTGGCGGCCGCAGGGTGTCACGCTCGGGGTCGCGCCGCTGCCGGTCTCCGCCGTCGGCCTCGGCGCGGCGTTGCGGGCGGCGGTCGCGGCACACGCAGCGGAGGCTGTGCTGCTGGTCGGGCAGGCTGGATCGCGGATCGAGGTTTCGGTCGAGCGCGTCGGCATCAACGTGATCGACGCGCGTATCCCGGACAATGACGGCGCGCAGCCGGTGGACGTGCCGGTGATGCCGGGCGGCCCCGCGGCCTATCTCGCGACCCTGCCGATCAAGGCGATCGCGGCGGCGCTGCGGGCGGGCGGCGTGCCGGCTGCGGTCTCCAACACCGCGGGCACGTTCCTCTGCAACGCCGGCCTCTACCTGGCCTGCCATCTGGCGGCGACGCAATTCCCCGGACTGCGCGCAGGCTTCCTCCATGTGCCGCTGCTGCCGGAGCAGGCGGCGCGGCATCCGGGGGCGCCGAGCATGGCGCTGCCGACCATTGTCGCCGGGCTGCGGATCGCGGTCGAGACGATCCGCGACACGCACCAGGACATCGTCGCGGGGGAGGGTCGGACGGACTGATCCTAGGTCAGGTATCCGGGCTCAGGTATCGAGGTCGGACCAAGCCGCGATCGCGCGCGCGAGGTCCTGCGCCGGGATGGAGAACCCTCGCTGCCGCATCCGCTCCGCGATCGCGGCGTGCGTTGTCAGGGTGGCTAGCGCCTCCCGCAGCGCGAAGGCAGCAGCCGGGTCGTGCGCGATATCATCCCATTCGTCCATGCGCCGAACTTAGCACTCAGGCGTGAACGAGTCCTTGCGGTTTGCTGTCTTCCTCTCAACCTGTCCCGGCGCGCAGCGGCTCGGGCGGCAGGTCGGGCGGGATCGGGATCGGCACCGGCGGCTCCTCGAGCGGCGGCACCTCGTCCGGGTCCTCGTCGGGCGGCCCTCGGCCGGGGGAGGGCGGCGGCCGGTCGGAGGCGCGGATGCAGCCGGGGATACAGAGCCAGGTCATGCGGGCCGAACACCGCCGGGGCGCGCCGGTTCCTCACAGAAAACCGGTCGAGAAC
>DATAYA010000233.1:0-14072 GCA_036272815.1 Acetobacteraceae bacterium | reverse complement strand
CGCGGGGGCGGAAATAGCCCTGTGTGCCCGGGGGAGGGGTGACCGGGCGAGAGGAGCCGGGTTTGGCCCGGTCGGAAGTCTTCTGCTTGAATCCCATGAGTCCAGGGTATAGGACTTGAGGGCGGCTGGGGCTAGGGTGGGGAGGCTTGGCAGCCCAGGAGTATCTGTACCGGCGCGATCCGGTTCGACGTGCCATCAATGGCAAGCTGAACCAGCAGCAGCCGCTGATCCGCTGACCCGGTATGGTCTTGCCGAACAGCGCCTTGCCCGAGCAATCCTCGCACCCGCTCGCCATCGTCCATTGTCATGGCCGGCCCCGGACCTGATCGGGAACCGGTCGACCCACGACCTCCGTACCTCCATCTGACGAACCGGGGCAGGGGCCTCGGCGTGGTCCAGGGGCAGCGCCCGAGGCCTTCCTATCGCGCCGTCCGGGCAATCGCGAGAAAGGCCGCCGCATCCAGGCTCGCCCCGCCCACCAGCGCGCCCCCGACCTCAGGCACCGCCAGCAACGCGGCCGCGTTCTCCGGCTTGACCGACCCGCCATAGAGGATCGGCACCGCGCGCCCCGCCTCTGGCCCGAACTGCCGCATCAGTTCCTCGCGGACGAAGGCGTGCATCATCTCGACGTCGCGCTCGGTTGCACTCTGCCCGCTGCCGATCGCCCACACTGGCTCGTAGGCGAGCATCCCCGAAAACGGCTTCGGCAGGCTGCCCTCGATCTGCCAGCCGACCACCTCGGTCTCGCGGCCGGCGCTGCGCTGCTCGTCGGTCTCGCCGACACAAACGATCGGCAGCAGGCCGGCCGCGGCGGCAGCGACCACCTTCTCGCGCACCAGCTCGTCCGTCTCGCCATGATCGCGGCGGCGCTCGGAATGGCCGAGCACGACGTGGCTCGCGCCGGCATCGCGCAGCATGGCGGCCGAGATGTCGCCGGTATGCGCGCCGTCGGCCTGGGCCGCGCAGTCCTGGCCGCCGACCGCGACCGCGGTGCCGGCGAGCGCCCGGGCCACCCGCGCCAGCACGGTCGCGGGCGGACAGACCAGCAGGTCGCAGGCCAGGTCGGCCGCGTTCTGCGCCAGTGCTGCGGCCAGCCGGTCGGCATCCGCCGCGAGCCCGTTCATCTTCCAGTTGCCGGCGATCGTCTGGCGCATCGTCGCGTCTCCACCGCCGGGCACGCGGCCGGTTTCTGGCCACCCTGGCAATAGCGGGTTCGCCTGCCTATGGTGCGGCCCGCCGCTGCCCGGATTCACCCGCATGATCGCCTTGATGCGCCGCTTCCTCAACACCTGGGTCGCCCGGGTTTTCTTCCTCGTCCTGGTGGTCGCGTTCGGCGCCTGGGGGATCGGCGACATGATCCGCACCCTGCTCACCGGCGGCGCGAGCAGCACCGCGGTGGCGACGATCGACGGGCAGGCGATCGAGGGCGCCGCCTTCCAGGACCAGTTCCAGCGCGCGCTCGGCCAGGTGCAGAAGGCGCTCGGCGGCCAGCAGGCGAGCCCGCTGATCCGCCGCGAGATCGCGCAGCGCACGCTCGACCAGATGGTGGCGCAGGTGCTGCTGGAGCGCGAGGTGAGGCGGCTCGGGATCGCCGTGCCCGATCCCGCGCTGCGGGAGGCGGTGTTCACGATACCGGCGTTCCGAGGTCCGAACGGGCAGTTCGACCGCACCCGGTTCAACGCGATCCTCGCCAACAACAATCTGAGCGAGGCGAGCTTCCTTGCCCTGATGCGCGCCGACATGGCGGGGCGGCAGGTGCAGGAGGCGGTTCGCGCCGGCGCGGTGGTGCCGCCGATCCTGCTCGCGCAGGCCTTCGACGTCGCCGAGGAAACGCGCATCGCCTCGATGGTGACGCTGCCCTTCGACGCAGCACCCGCACCCCCGGCGCCGACGGAGGCGCAGCTCCGCCGCTTCTATGCGCTGCACCCCAAGCGCTACAGCACGCCCGAGCTGCGCCGCGTCCGCGTCGTCGTGCTTTCGACCGAGACCATCGCGCACGGCCTCGATATTCCAGAGGCCGACCTGCGTGCCTACTACGCGGCGCACAAGTCGGATTACGTGACGCCGGACAAGCGCTCGGTGCAGGTGATCGTGGCGCCTGCCGCGGCGGCGGCGCAGGCGCTGGCCGCACAATGGAAGGGCGGCGCCGATTGGGCCGCGATGCAGGCCGCGGCGGCCAAGGCGGGTGCCACCGCGACCGAGCTGGATGCCGCGACCGCGGCGGATGTCCCGTCCCCCGAGCTGGCGAAAGCGGTGTTCGCGGCTCCGGCCGTGGGTGCGATCTCCGACCCGATCAAGACGCCGCTCGGCTTCGACGTGATCCGCGTGACCGCGATCACGCCGGGCAGCAGCCGCGATTTCGCCCAAGTGCGGGGATCGATCCACGACATTATCGCCCAGCAGCGCGCCGGGGCGGCGATCTACAAGGACGCGAACGCGGTCGAGGACCAGCTCGCCGGCGGCACGCCGCTGGACAAGCTCAAGACCGGCCTCGGCCTCGCCGCCGTTGAGGGCACGCTCGACGCGCAAGGACTAACGCCCGCCGGCCAGCCGGCGCCGATCCCCGGGCCGCCGGCGCTGCGCACGGCGCTGATCGACGCCGCCTTCCATGCCACGCCCGGCGAGCCGCCGCACCTGACCGAGGTGCCGGGCACCGGTGGCGCGCCAAGCAGCTATTATGCGGTCAGCGTGCTGCATGTGGCTCCCAAGGCGGCCAAGCCGTTCGATGGCGTGACTGCGCAGGTGACGGCCGACTGGACCCGCGCGATGCGGGTGCGCGCGCAGAACGAGGCGGCGACGACGCTGCTGCGCGCCGTCCAGCAGGGGCAGCCGATGGGCGAAGCGGCGCGGCCCGCTGGCGCCACGGTGCAGACCTCGCCGCCGATCGGGCGGCAGGCGAACCCGCCCGCAGGCGTGCCCGCCGAGCTGGTTGGGCCGCTGTTCAGCCTCAAGCCGGGCCAGGTGACGATGGTGCAGACGCCGACTGCCTTCGTCGTGGCCCAGCTCGCGCGGGTGCAGGAGCCGGACCCGAAGGCGGACCCGGCCGGCTATGGCAGGCTGCGCGACTCGCTGCTCGGGGCGGAGGCGAACGATATCGAGGTGAGCTTCGTCGACGGATTGCGCCAGCGGGCGCACCCGAAGATCAACACGGCGCAGATCGAGGGCGCGATCCGGCCGTGAGCGCGACCCTCGCAGACTTCCGCGCCGCCTACGACGCAGGGCGCGGCGCGCTGGCCTGGACCACCTGGGTCGCCGACCTGGAGACCCCGGTCGCCGCCTTCCTCAAGCTCGCCCACGGCAAGCCCAACGCCTTTCTGCTGGAGAGCATCGAGGGCGGCTCGGCGCGCGGACGCTATTCGATCATCGGCTTCGAGCCGGACCTGGTCTGGCGCTGCCGCGGCGGTCGCGCAGAAATAAACCGCCACGCCCGCTCCGCCCCGCACGCTTTCTCCGCCGACGAACGCCCGGCGATCGAAAGTCTGCGGGCGCTGGTCGCCGAGACCCGCATCGAGGTGCCGGAGTTTCTGCCGCCGATGTCGGGCGGGCTGGTCGGCTATCTCGGCTACGACATGGTCCGCCAGATGGAGCGGCTGCCGGAGAAGAACCGCGACGAACTCGGCCTCCCGGAAGCGGTGCTGATCCGCCCGACCCTGTTCGCGATCTTCGACAACGTGCGCGACGAGCTGACGTTGCTCGCACCGAGCTATCCGCGCGAGGGCGTGCCTGCGGGCCGCGCCTGGGAGGCGGCGCAGGCGCTGCTCGCGGAGGCGGAGGCGGCGCTCGACCGGCCGCTGCCGCACGCGGCCCCGCCGGTCGCACTGCCGCCGCCGCCGGAGCCGGTCTCCAACATCCCGCCAGAGGCGTTCCGCGGGATCGTGACGCGGATGAAGGAATACATCGCCGCCGGCGATGCGTTCCAGATCGTGCCGAGCCAGCGCTTCTCGATCCCCTTCGCGCTGCCGCCCTTCGCGCTCTATCGCGCGCTGCGGCGGATCAACCCGGCGCCGTTCCTGTTCTTTCTCGATTTCGGCGGCTTCGCCGTGGTCGGCAGCTCGCCCGAGATCCTGGTCCGCCTGCGCGACGGCATCGTGACGATCCGCCCGCTCGCCGGCACCCGCCGCCGGGGTGCCACGCACGAGGAGGACCAGACGCTGGAGGCGGAGCTGCTCGCCGACCCGAAGGAGCGGGCCGAGCACCTGATGCTGCTCGACCTCGGCCGCAACGATGTGGGCCGGGTCGCGGAGGTGGGCAGCATTCGTGTAACAGAGAGTTTCGCGGTCGAGCGGTTCAGTCACGTCATGCACATCGTCTCGAACGTGCAGGGGCGGCTGCGGCCCGGTCTGGATGCGCTGGATGCGCTGATCGCGGGCTTCCCGGCGGGCACGCTGACCGGCGCGCCGAAGGTCCGCGCGATGGAGATCATCGAAGAGCTGGAGCCGACGCGGCGCGGCCTCTATGCCGGCTGCATCGGGTATTTCGCGGCCAACGGCACGATGGACACCTGCATCGGCCTGCGCACGGCGGTGGTGAAGGACGGCACCATGTACGTCCAGGCCGGTGGCGGCGTGGTGGCGGACTCCACCCCCGAGGCGGAATACGAGGAGACCCGCGCCAAGGCCCGCGCCCTGTTCCGCGCCGCCGAGGAAGCGGTGCGGTTCGCGGCGGGGAAGGGGTAGGTAGAAGAAGTCCCGCCCGTCACACTTCGTAAATTGCCCCGCGGCCGCATCGGCCTACATCTCTGGCCGAACGCCAGGGGACCAAAATGTCTGACGCGACTATCGCCCCGGCTCACGTGCAGGGGCGTGACCGCCGGCTCGACCTTGCGCGCGGGCTCTGCCTGTTCGTCATCATGGTCGACCATATGCGGCTCAACAATCTCGGTTTCTGGACGTTTGGCCAGTTCGGCCTCTCCGATGCCGCATCCGTGTTCCTGTTCGTCTCCGGCTATACCGCCGCGATCGCCTTCGGCCGCACCTTCGAGCGGGCCGGCTGGCCGATCGGCTCGGCCCGCGTGCTGCAGCGAGTGTGGGTGCTCTATGTCGCGCAGATCGCGGTGGTGCTGGCGGTGGCTGCCATCCCCGGCATGCTCCAGCACCTGTTCGACGCACACGGTTACGTGAAGGTGCTTGGCCTGGACCTGATGTTCCATGATCCGCTCGAGGCGTTCTGGGGCATCGTCTCGCTGACCTACGTGCCGGGCCACCTCGACATCCTGCCGGTCTATGTCGTGCTGCTTGCGACCGTCCCGGCGGTGGTGGCGCTGGCGCGCGTGGATCGTCGATTGGTCGCGATCGCCTCGCTGGCCGTGTGGCTCGGCGCATGGTTCTGGCACTGGAACCTGCTTGCCAATCCGGTTTCCGGGCGCGGCTGGTATTTCGATCCGTTCGGCTGGCAGCTTCTGTTCTTCGGCGCCTTCATGCTGGGGATGGGCTGGGTGCGGCTGCCGGCGCCCTCGCGCGCGCTCGACATCGCCGCCGGGGTCATGCTTGCCTTCGGCGTGATCGTGCGGGTGGAGACGATCTGGTCGCTCACGCCGGTGCTGGGCGCGATGCATGAATGGACGGTCGCCCATCTCGACAAGACCCATGTCGGCCCGCTCGAGACCCTGCACTTTGCGGCGCTTGCCTGGCTGGCGACGCGGCTTGTCGACCTTGTGCCGGGCATCCTCTCCGCGCGTGCTATGCGGCCCTTCGTGATCTGCGGGCAGCAATCGTTGCCGGTGTTCCTCGGCACGATCATCCTCGCCGACCTCGGCGCGGTCGCCTTCGACCAGATCGGCACCGGGCCGGCCGCGCAGCTTGGTGTCAACGCGGTCTGCTTCGCGATCCTGTTCGGGGTCGGCACCCTCACCCGCTGGATCAAGAGCGCGCCGTGGAAGGAGGTGCGCGCGCCGGTGCACGCCGCCACGGCGGTTGCGGTCGCGCGTCCGGCGGTCGGCCGGAGAATGTCTCGCCCCATGTCCCGCTTTTAGACGCGCGTCCCACCTTTAGACGGCGGCCGTGGGCAGGATGTCACCGGACGCCGGACGTGCCATCATCGCCCCGCCGCAGCACGAGGGAGCCTTGCGATGACGCTGATGAGCGCGGGCGTGACGCCGGCCGGCCAGGGGATCGACGGCATTTCCTGGAACATCCTCGGCCAGACCTACGTGCCGATGCAGCGCTCGGAGAGCAGCATGGCGTGGCACGCCACTTTCCCGCCCGGGACCTTCGTCCCCCCGCATGTCCACCCGACGCAGGAGGAGTTCGTCTATGTCTTCTCCGGCCGCCTCGCGCTGATGCTCGACGGGCGCGATGGCGCCGCCGGGCCGGGCGACCTGGTCCGGTTGCCGCGCGGCGTCCCGCACGGGCTGTTCAACCGGTCGGACTCCGCCGTGACCTGCCTGTTCTGGGTGGCGCCGACGCGGATGCTGTGGGAGCTGTTCGAGAAGATCAGCGGCGTCCCCGACCCGGCTGAGGTTGTCCGCCTCGCCGCCGCGCACGAGGTGGAGTTCCTGCCGCCGCCGGCATAGGTCAGCGACCGCCGATGTCGCTCCGCCAGAACCCGCCCTCCCACGCCGCCGCCGCGACCCCGGCATAGGCGCGCGCCCGTGCCTCCACGAGGTCGGCGCCGCGCCCGACCACCGTGAGCACCCGCCCTCCGGCCGCCATGAGCACCCCGGCCTCGATTCGCGTGCCGGCCTGGAACACCAGCACCCCCGGAAGTGCGGCTGCCGCCGCCAACCCGTGCAGCGCGCCGCCGGCCCGATACGCCCCCGGATAGCCGCGGGAGGCGATCACCACGGCGACACTCGCCTCCTCCCGCCAGCGCAGGTCAAAGCGCGCCAGTTCCCCGTCGCAGGCCGCGACCAGGGCCGGCAGCAGGTCCGAGCGCAGCCGCGGCAGCAGGCATTGCGCTTCCGGATCCCCCCAGCGGGCGTTGAACTCGATGACCTTGGCGCCGTCGGCGGTCAGCATCAGGCCGGCGAACAGCACGCCGCGGAACGGCGCGCCGCGCGCCGCCAGCGCCGCCAGGGCCGGGCGCACGATCCGCTCCATCACCGATGCGGCCAGCGCCTCGGTCGCCTCCGGCGGCGGTGAGATCGCACCCATCCCGCCGGTGTTCGGCCCGGTATCGCCATCGCCCGCGCGCTTGTGGTCGCGGGCAGCGCCGAGGAAGATGGCATCCAGGCCATCGCAGAGCGCGAACACCGACAGTTCGTTGCCTTCGAGACATTCCTCGATCACCAGCCGCTCGCCGGCAGCCCCGAACGCAGCATCGCGCATCATGGCGTGGACCGCCGTCTCCGCCTCCGCTTCGGTCGCGGCGACCACGACGCCCTTGCCGGCGGCGAGCCCGTCCGCCTTGACTACCAGCGGCGCGCCGCGGCGGCGGATGAAATCGATCGCGGCTTCGGCGTCGTCGAACGCCTCCCAGCGCGCGGTCGGGATGCCGGCCTCGTCGCAGATCGCGTGGGCGAAGCTCTTGCTGCCTTCGAGGCGTGCCGCCGCCGCACTCGGGCCGCAGCAGCGGATGCCGGCCGCCGCCAGCGCATCGGCCAGTCCCGCCACCAGCGGCGCCTCCGGCCCCGGCACCACCAGGTCGATTTTCTTGTCCCGCGCGAAGGCGACCAGGCCGGCGACATCCTCCGCCGCGACCGGCACGCATTCCGCGATCTCGGCGATGCCGGGATTGCCGGGGGCAGCCCAGAGTTTTCGGAGCAGTGGGCTTGCCGACAGCGCCCAGGCGAGCGCGTGCTCGCGGCCGCCCGATCCGACCAGCAACACCTCCATTCCCCGCTCCCCACTTTCGCAGCCAGCTTCGCGAAGCGGCCGCTCTAGCATAGGCTCGGGCGATGAACGACACCGCGCCGCCGCCCGCCAGCAACGTCCCGGAATACGCCGTCTCGGAGATCTCGGGCGCCGTGAAGCGCACGCTGGAGGGCACGTTCGGCCGCATCCGGGTGCGTGGAGAAATAAGCGAATTCAAGCACCACGGCTCCGGCCATATGTATTTCTGCCTCAAGGACGAGGGGGCCAAGCTCGCCGCCGTCGTCTGGCGCAGCGGCGCGTCGCGGCTCGGGCTGCGGCCCGAGGACGGGGTCGAGGTGATCGCGACCGGCCGCATCACGACCTACGGCGAGCGCTCGACCTATCAGCTCATCGTCGACCGCATCGAATACGCGGGCGAGGGCGCGCTGCTCGCGCGGGTTGAGAAGCTGCGTCAGCGCCTCGCCGCCGAGGGCCTGTTCGATGCCGACCGCAAGCGCAGGCTGCCGCTGCTGCCGGACGTCATCGGGATCGTCACATCGCCGCAGGGGGCGGTGCTGCAGGACATTCGCACGACGATCGCCCGCCGGTTCCCGCGCCACCTGCTGGTCTGGCCGGTCGCGGTGCAGGGAGATGGCGCCGCCGAGCGGATCGCGCGCGCCATCGCGGGCTTCGACGCACTCCCGGCGGGAGGTGCGATCCCCCGCCCGGACTTGCTGATCGTGGCGCGCGGCGGCGGCAGCCTCGAAGACCTGATGGCGTTCAACGACGAGGCGGTGGTGCGTGCGGCGGCCGCCTGCTCGATCCCGCTGATCTCGGCGGTCGGCCACGAGACCGACACCACGCTGATCGACCACGCGAGCGATCGCCGTGCGCCCACACCCACCGCGGCGGCCGAGATGGCGGTGCCGTCCCGCGCGGAGCTGGCGGCCGACCTCGCGCAGAAGCGGGCCCGGCTCGCGGGCGGGCTGCACCGGCTGGTGCAGGAATCGACGTTGGCGCTGTCGCGGGCGGTGCGGGGCTTGCCTGACCTGCCCGGCCTGCTCGGCGCCGCGCGGCAGCGGCTCGATGATCGCGCATTGCGCCTCGAACGCGCGCTGCCGAGCCTGCTCGCGGCGCGGCGGACGGCGCTGCTGCGCGCCGAGCGGGCGATGCCGGACGCGCGCGGCCTCATCGAGCGGCGGCGCTCGCCGCTCGCGGTTGCGTCTGCGACGCTGGGCGCCGCGCTGCGCCACAGCCTCCAGGCGCGCGGCCACGATTTCGGGCGCATTGCCGGCCGCCTGACGCCGGCATCGCTGCTCTCCCGTCTGCGCGAGCGGCGGCTGCGGCTCGACGGACTGGCCGCGACGCTGGAGGCGGTCTCCTATCGTGGTGTGCTCGACCGCGGTTTCGTGCGCGTCTCCGACGCCTCCGGCCGCACGCTGACCCGTGCCGCCGGCATCGCGCCCGGTGACGCCCTGGCGCTCCAGTTCGCCGACGGCACGATCGCCGCCCGCGCCGAGGATGTGCGCCCGTGAACGACGTCGAATTGGTCGTGCTGGACCCGCGCCTGCACGAATGGGGAATGCCCGTCTGGCAGAGCGACATGGCGGCCGCCATCGACCTCCATGCCTGCCTCGACGCGCCGCTGGAACTGCCGCCGCAATCGGCGCCCGCCCTGATCGGCGCCGGTTTTTCACTCCACATCGGCGATCCCGGCATCGCGGCGTTGGTGCTGCCGCGTTCCGGCGCGGGGCATCGGCGCGGCCTCGTGCTCGGCAACCTCGTGGGACTGATCGACCCCGACTACACCGGGCCGATCATGGTCAGCGCCTGGAACCGCAGCCCGGCCGGCACCGCGCCGCTGCTGATCGAGCCCGGCGAGCGGTTCGCGCAGATGCTGTTCGTCCCCGTCCTGCGGCCTCGCCTGCGCGCCGTGGCTGCGTTCTCCGCCACCAGCCGCCGCGGCGCCGGCGGCTTCGGATCGACGGGCGCCTGACCGTCACGCAGGTGACCGTTACGCAGTCGCCATCGCCGTGCGGGCTGACAAGGTGGCCGATGCTGGGCTAGAGCCGGGCAGCGCATCCCGGAACCCCCATGTCCGACACCACCTTCCCGGCCATCGTCTCCGCGCGGCGGCTGCCGAACCTGCTCGACATCGCGGCCATGGTGGTCATCTTCGGCCTGTTCGTGGCACTGGTCACCGGCGCCCGCAGCACGCTTCAGCCGCTCGCCGCGATGCAGGCGACGGCGATCCATCTCCAACCCTCGTTCCTGCCGTACTACGCGCTGCGCACGACGATGCGGATGTTCGCCGCCCTCGTGTGCTCGCTGGTGTTCACCTTCACCTACGCGACCTGGGCGGCGAAGAGCCGGCGCGCCGGGATGATCCTGATACCCGTGCTCGACATCCTGCAGTCGGTGCCGATCCTGGGTTTTCTCTCGTTCACGGTCGTCTTCTTCATGGGCCTGTTTCCGGGCCGCGTGCTGGGCGCGGAGCTGGCCGCGATCTTTGCGATCTTCACCAGCCAGGCCTGGAACATGGCGTTCAGCATGTACCAGTCGCTGACCACCCTGCCGGCCGATCTCGACGAGGCGGCGCGTGCGTTCCACCTCTCGCCGTGGCAGCGGTTCTGGCGGCTGGAGGTGCCGTTCGCGGTGCCCGGCCTGGTGTGGAACACCATGCTGTCGATGTCGGGCGGCTGGTTCTTCGTCGTCGCGTCCGAGGCGGTCTCGGTCGGCAGCACGACGTGGAAGCTGCCGGGCATCGGCTCCTACGTGGCACTGGCGCTCGAACATCGCGACATCGGCGCCGTGCTCGAGGCGATCGGCGCGATGCTGGTCGTCATTCTTCTCTATGACCAGCTCCTGTTCCGGCCGCTGGTCGCGTGGTCGACCAAGTTCCGCTTCGAGGTCGTGGCGGCGGACGAGGCGGAGGATCCCTGGCTGCTGGCGCTGCTGCGGCGGACGCAGCTGCTGCGCATCGGCTCGGACGCGCTGGGCGCAATCTTCTTCGCGGTGAGCGGCATGCGGCTCGCGCGCGTGCGGGCCCCGCGCGAGCGCCCGGCCTGGCGGTCGCGCGCCGCCGATGTGGTCTGGATCGCGGCGCTGGCGGTCGCGATCGGGTGGGCGGCGACACGGATCGCAGGCTTCATCGCGCACACGCTGCACTGGCACGATCTCGCAACCGCAGTCCTGGATGGGTGCTTCACCCTGGCTCGGGTGCTGCTGATCGTGGTGGTCGCGGCGGCGATCTGGGTTCCGCTCGGCGTCTGGTTCGGGCTGCGGCCGCGTTGGGCGCGCTTCGCGCAGCCGGTGGCGCAGTTTCTCGCGGCCTTCCCGGCCAATCTCTTCTTCCCGATCTTCGTCGTCGTGATCGTGCATTTCGCGCTCGATCCCGACATCTGGCTGACGCCGCTGATGCTGCTCGGGACGCAGTGGTACATCCTGTTCAACGTCATCGCCGGCGCGGCCGCCTTCCCCGGCGACCTCAAGGAGGTGGCGAGCAATTTCCGCGTCGGTGGCTTCCTGTGGTGGCGGCGGGTGATGCTGCCCGGCATCCTGCCCTATCTCGTCACCGGTGCCATCACCGCCAGCGGCAATGCCTGGAACACCGCGATTGTCGCGGAGGTCGCCTCCTGGGGGAAGACCAATCTGGTAGCGCACGGTCTCGGCGCGTATATCGCGGAGGCAAGCAAAGCCGGCGACACGCCGCGCATCCTGCTCGGCGTCGCGGTGATGTCGGGTTTCGTGCTGGCCTTCAACCGGCTGCTCTGGCGGCCGCTCTATGCCTTCAGCACCCGCCGCATGGCACTCTGACAATAACACGCTGAGAATGGGGCACGCGCAGCATGGACAGAATCGTGGCGCCCACCGCCGACGCGCTGCTCGACGTCCGCGGTGTGCGACAGGCGTATCACAAGGACAGCACCGCGGATCTCGTGGTGCTCGACAATGTGGAGCTTCGCCTGGTGCCCGGCGAGATCGTCGGCCTGCTCGGCCGTTCCGGTTCCGGAAAGTCGACGCTGCTGCGCATCGTCTCGGGGCTGCTCACGCCCACCGGCGGCGAGGTCTATTGGCGCGGCACCCGCCTGCGCGGCCCGGCCGAAGGGGTCGCGATGGTGTTCCAGAGCTTTGCGCTGTTCCCCTGGCTGACGGTGCAGGAGAACGTGGAGCTGGGCCTGGAGGCGCTCGGCGTGCCGCGCGCGGAACGCGAGCAGCGGGCGGAGGAGGCGATCGACCTGATCGGTCTCGGCGGCTACGACAGCGCGTATCCGAAGGAACTCTCCGGAGGGATGCGCCAGCGCGTCGGGCTGGCGCGCGCGCTCGTCGTGCATCCCGACCTCCTGCTGATGGACGAGCCGTTTAGCGCGCTCGACGTGCTGACCGCCGAGACGTTGCGCACCGACCTGATCGACCTATGGATGGAGCATCGGCTGCCGGTCAAGTCGGTGCTGATGGTGACGCACAACATCGAGGAGGCGGTGCTGATGTGCGACCGCATCCTCGTGTTCTCGTCCAACCCCGGCCGTGTCGCCAACGAGATGCGGGTGCCGTTCGCGCATCCCCGCAACCGCCTCGATCCGGCGTTCCGGCAGATGGTGGACGACATCTACGCGGTGATGACGCGGCGCGCGCCGGCCCCCGCCCCGCGGCCGGTCGGCGCGCCGCCGCAGATCGGCCTGGCCCTGCACCCGCTGTCGATCAACCTGCTCGCAGGCATGTTGGAGGCGCTGGCGGGGCCGCCCTACAACGGGCGCGCCGACCTGCCCGCGCTCGCCGGCGCCCTGCAATTGGAGGCGGACGAGCTGCTGCCGCTCGGCGAGGCACTGGCGCTGCTGGGCTTCGCGGTGCTGGAGGAGGGCGACATCCGCCTCACCGACAGCGGCCGGCAGTTCGCCGTCGAGGACACCGAGGCGCGCAAGACGCTGTTCGCGCAAGCGTTGCGCGCGCATGTGCCGCTCGCCTCGCTGATCCACGACGAGGTGCGCGAGCGGCGTAACCATCGCGTGTCGGCCGCGCGCTTCCGCGACGACCTCGAGGAGCACATGTCGCCCGACTATGCCGATGAGACGCTGAAGGCGGTGATCGGCTGGGGCCGCTACGCCGACCTCTTCGCCTATGACGAGGAGGCCGACCAGTTCTTCTTGGAGGAGGACCAGCAGGAGGAGCTTTCCCCGGCGCGCGCCGGGTGACAATCTGGCGGAACGACCCGGGGCCCGACCCGGGCGACACGCCAGGGAGAAACGCGATGCTCACCCGCCGCGCCATGATCGCCGCCACCACGGCCGCGCCCTTTCTCGACTACGCGAGCCTGACCCGGGCCTGGGCCGCGACGCCGAAGCAGGTGATCGTGATGGCCAAGCAGATCGACGACATCATCAGCTTCGACCCCGCGGAGGCCTACGAGTTCACCGACAACGAGGTTGACGGCAACTGCTATCGCAAGCTGGTGGCGCCGGACTTGGCCAAGGGCACCGGCATCGTGGGCGACCTCGCCGAGAAATGGGAGGTGAGCGCCGACGGCCGCACCTTCACCTTCCACATGCGCGGCGATGCGACGTTCGCGTCCGGCAAGAAGGTGACCGCCGAGGACGCGGCCTTCTCGTTGCAGCGCGTCGTGCTGCTCGACAAGACGCCGGGGTTCATCGTCACCCAGTTCGGCTTCAGCAAGGACAACGTCGGCAAGCTGATCCAGGCGACCGACCCGAAGACGCTGGTGGTGACGCTGCCCTCGGCGCAGGCGACGACCTTCGTGCTCTACTGCCTCTCGGCCAATGTCGGCAGCATCGTCGACAGGGCGACAGCAATGGCACACCAGTCCGGCGGCGACATGGGCAACGGCTGGCTCAAGACCCACACCGCGGGCGCCGGCGCCTATCAGCTCACCTCGTGGGCGGCAAGCGACCACGTGATCGCCGACGCCAATCCGCATTCCGGCATCAAGGTCGGCGCGCGGCGGGTGGTGATCCGCCACGTGAAAGACCCGGCGGCGCAGTTCCTGCTGCTGCAGAGGGGCGACGCCGACATCGCGCGCGACCTGCAGGCGGACCAGCTCAAGACGATCAGGGGCAATCCTGCGTACCATCTGGCGACGGCCAAGCAGGGCACGTCGATGTACATCGCGATGAACCAGGCGACGCCGCAACTCGCCAAGCCGCAGGTGCGTCAGGCGATCAAGTGGGCGATCGACTATGACGCAATCGCCACGAACATCACCCCCGATACCTGGACGGTGGGTCAGTCGTTTCTGCCCGAGGGCTTGCCCGGCGCGCTCACGGAGCGGCCGTTCAAGAAGGACACCGCGAAGGCCAAGCAGTTGCTCGCCGATGCCGGGCTGCCGGA
>DATAYA010000232.1:0-14263 GCA_036272815.1 Acetobacteraceae bacterium | reverse complement strand
CCGCTCCGGCGCATCCTGCCCGAAAATACCGCACGCCGACCAACCCCGCCGGGAGATGCCTGATACCCGTCATCCGGATGCCTGGGCCACCGCCGGCCGCGACGGGTTCGTGGCGAGAACGTGACAGCACCGCAATTGCGGGCTGTCGGAGCGGAATTGACGGAGGATTGCGCGCTCCCCAGCTTTTTTCAGTTGCCGGGAAACCTAGGGAAGTGGCGGACTATGCGCCGTACCGGCTCTGAGGGCGCTTCATCATGAGGCTATCAGTGAAAATCTCCATGCCGAAAGTCGCGGCGGCCGGATTCATCGGCGCTTTGCTCGAATGGTATGATTTCTACATTTTTTCCACTGCCTCAGCGCTGGTCTTTGGAAAAGTTTTCTTCCCGTCCCACAATCCTCTTGTGGGAACAATGGCGGCTTTCGGCGCCTTCGCGTCCGGCTTCCTGTCGCGGCCGCTTGGCGGATTGCTGTTCGGCCATATCGGCGACCGCTTCGGCCGAAAGGCGAGCCTGATCGCGACCCTGCTCATCATCGGCGTCGGCACGTTCCTGATCGGGTTGCTCCCATCGTACGCCACCATCGGCGTGGCCGCTCCGGTCTGCCTCGTGATCCTGCGCGTGCTGCAGGGGATCGGGCTCGGCGGCGAGTACGGCGGCGCCGCCCTCATCACCATCGAGCACGCGCCGCATCGCGAGCGCGGCTTCTGGGGCAGCCTGCCGCAAGCGGCATCCCCGGCTGGCCTGCTGCTGGCAACCGGCGTGTTCAGCCTCGCCGCATTCCTGCCCACCGGCGCGTTTGTCGCCTGGGGCTGGCGGGTGCCGTTCCTGCTCAGCATCGCGATGCTGGGCGTCGGCCTGTTCATCCGCCTGCACGTGCAGGAGACGCCGGACTTCGAGCGGTCGCGGAACGACGGCACGGCGCGCGAGATGCCCCTGGTCGAGCTGCTGCGCCACAACTGGCGGAACACGCTGTTCGCCACCGGCGCACGGCTGGCGGAGACCGTGTCGGGGAACCTGATAAAGTCGTTCGGCCTGACCTATGCGACGATCGAACTCGGGCTTCCCGCCAGTGTGTCGCTCGGAGCCCTGATGGCGACCTCGGCAGTGGGTGTGCTGGTCACGCCACTCTACGGCTCTCTCGGCGACCGCTTCGGCGAGCGCGCCATCTACGTGGCGGGCGCGACCTTCGCGGCCCTGCTGGCCTTCCCTTTCTTCTGGGTCCTCGGCGCGCACACCGCAACCGCAGCTTGGATCGGCTTCATCGTGGCCTACAATCTCGGCCCGACCCTGATGCTGAGCGTGCAGCCGACCTTCTTCACCACCGTGTTCGGCCCGCGCGTCCGCTACACCGGCCTCTCGGTCGCCTATCAAGTCTCGTCGATCCTGGGCGGCTTCACCCCGCTGATCGCGTTGTGGCTGCTGCGGGAGCTTGGCGGCGCCCCTTGGCTGGTGGCGAGCTTTCTCGCGGTGACGGCGGCGGTCTCCCTCGCCTGCGTCGCCGCGATGCGCCGCGACACCACGCTGGTGCCCGCGTAGCCGCTCAGTCCACGATCGCCTGATACGTCAGCACCCGAAGCTCCTTGCGGATGGGATAGGTCGAGGACGGCATGAGCTGCGTCAGCAGCACCACGGCCATGTCCTCGCCCGGGTCGCACCAGAAGGCGGTGCTCGCCGCACCCCCCCAGGCGAATTCGCCCGGCGTGCCGACGATCTGCGCCGCCGCCGGGTCGAGCATGACCGAGAAGCCCAGCCCGAAGCCGATCCCGGCATAGGAGCTTTCGGAAAACCGCGGCATCCCCATCGCCGCCATGTCGCCGCCGAGGTGGTTGGCGGTCATCAGCGCCACCGTCTTGCGCCCGAGCAGCCGCGTGCCCTCCAGCGCGCCGCCGCCCAGCATCATCCGGCAGAAGCGCATGTAGTCGGAGGCGGTCGAGACCAGCCCGCCGCCGCCCGAGGCGATGCGCCGTGGCGTCCCGTAGGGGCTCTCGCGCGGGTCGTCGATCAGGCGGAGCGCGCCGTCCGGGCCGCGTGTGTAATTGGCGGCAAAACGCCCGATCTTCCCGGCGGGGACGTCAAAGCCGGTATCGACCATGCCGAGCGGGCCGATCACGCGCTCGGCCAGGAACTCGGCGAAGCCCCTTCCGGAGACGACCGCGACCAGGTGCCCCAGCACATCGGTTGCGATGCTGTAGTTCCACGCCCGGCCCGGCTGCGCGATCAGCGGCAGCGCCGCCGCCCGCGCCACCACCTCGGCCAGCGTGTCGGGCGAAGTCTGGAAGTCGACGCCGCGCTCGCGATAGAGCGCATCGACGATGCCCGCCTCCATGAAGCCGTAGGTCAGGCCCGAGGTGTGGGTGAGCAGGTCGCGGATGGTGATGTCGCGCTCGGCGGGCACGCTCTCCACCTTCCCCCGGCTGCCGCCGACGGCGACGCGCATGTCGGCGAACTCGGGCAGGAAGCGGGTGATCGGGTCGTCGAGCTGAAACCGGCCTTCCTCGTAGAGCAGCATCACCGCGACCGAGGTGAGCGGCTTGGTCATCGAATAGACGCGCACGATCGTGTCCGCTTGCATGCGGGCGTTGCGGGCGACGTCGGCGTGGCCGGTCGCGGCAAAATACGCGATTTGGCCGCGGCGCATAACCATGACCGAGACGCCGGGCAGCTTCCCGTCCTCGACCAGGCGATCCATCCAGCGGCCGACGCGGGTGAGGCGCTCGGCGGAGAGGCCGACCTCCTCGGGGGCGGCGGTGACGAGGTCGTGCATGGGCGCTCCTTGCGGGTCAGAAAGGGAAGGCTGGGCTCCGCCCAGACGCGCCAAAGGGCAGTCGCTCTTTGGAAACCCCTTCCCTAAAGTGAATGGATTCTCAAGGTTGCGCCTTGAGCAGGGTCCAGTGGCAGCAGCGCTGGCCTTTCGAAATCGATGGTCACCGGCGATACGGGAATGGCAGCAGCAAGCGCGCTGGCAGCTTCGCGGCACCGGAAGCGGTCGGCACGATCACCAGTGCCTCGGGCTCGAAGTCGAGCAGCATCTCGCGGCAGGCGCCGCAAGGCGAGACGATGGCGATTTCGCGATCGCTCTCGTCCGGCTTCGGATGGCGGACGGCGACGATGACAGCGGCCGTACCGTCGCCGTCGAGGATGGCGCGGCCGAGCGCGATCGGCTCGGCGCAGACCTGCATCCGCCCCACGGTGGCGCCGAGATGGATGCCGGTGTGGATGCGTCCGTCGCGGCTGCGGATGGCGGCGGCGACGGTGTGCCAGAACGGGCGGTAGTGCCGGCGCAGCACGTCGCGCGCCGCCTCGATCAGCGCCCGGTCGGTGGCGTCGAGGGGCAAGGCGCCGGGGAGAGCGGGCGCGAGGTCGGAAGATGGCGGCAGCGGCAGGTCCACGGTCCGAGCGTGGCCGCCCGCAGCGGGGGCGTCAATCCGCGGCGGCGGCCTCGTCCTGGTCCTCGTCCTGATCGTCGCCGCTGGCGAGCATCGCCTCAGCGACCAGGCCGGACTGCTCGCGCACCCGCCGCTCGATCGTCTCGGCGACCTCCTTGTGGTCGCGCAGGAACTGCTTGGCGTTCTCCCGGCCCTGGCCGATGCGCTGGCTGTCGTGACTGAACCAGGCGCCGGATTTCTCGACGATGCCGGCCTTGACGCCGAGATCGATCAGCTCGCCGACCTTGCTGATGCCCTCGCCGTACATGATATCGAACTCGACCTGCCGGAACGGTGGGGCGAGCTTGTTCTTGACCACCTTCACCCGCGTGGTGTTGCCGACCACGTTCTCGCGGTCCTTGATCGAGGCGAGGCGGCGGATTTCCATGCGGATCGAGGCATAGAACTTGAGCGCGTTGCCGCCGGTCGTGGTCTCCGGGTTGCCGAACATCACGCCGATCTTGAGCCGGATCTGGTTGAGGAAGATCAGCATCGTGTTGCTGCGGCTGACGCTGCCGGTGAGTTTCCGCAGCGCCTGGCTCATCAGCCGCGCGTGCAGGCCGACATGGGTATCGCCCATCTCGCCTTCGAGTTCGGCGCGGGGGACGAGGGCCGCGACGCTGTCGATCACCAGCACGTCGATGGCACCCGAGCGCACCAGCGTGTCCGCGATCTCCAGCCCCTGCTCGCCGGTGTCGGGCTGGCTGATGAGCAGGTCGTCGATGTTGACGCCGAGCTTGCGGGCATAGGCCGGGTCGAGCGCGTGCTCGGCATCGACGAAGGCGCAGGTACCGCCGCGCTTCTGCGCCTCCGCGATGGCGTGCAGCGCCAGCGTGGTCTTGCCCGAACTCTCCGGCCCGTAGATCTCGACGACGCGCCCGCGCGGCAGGCCGCCGATGCCGAGTGCCAGGTCGAGCCCGAGCGAGCCGGAGGAGATCACGTCGATCTGCTGGTCGGCAGCCTTCGAGCCCATGCGCATGATCGAGCCCTTGCCGAACGCCCGCTCGATCTGGCTCAGGGCGGCATCCAGCGCCTTGGTCTTCTCCATTGTGGCCGATCCCTTCGAGGCTGGTCGGTTTTCAACCGCCGGTTTCGCTCGCAGCATCAACTCGGCGCGAAGCGGGTGTCCAGCAGAAAGTACGGAACGCCGCGAATCGGCCGATTGTTGTTCCAGTTATGTTCGATTCGCGGACGGAGCGCAAGCCTGCTGCTCCCCTCACGGCGCCACGATCGGCCGGCTCTCCCGCACTGGCGGCAGTGTCGCCACGCCTTCGAACCCGGTTCCCTCCTCGAACCAGCTCCGCGGCGCCGCCGCGCCCCACAGCGTCTGGCGCTGCGCGTCGCGCAATTCCCAGCGCTTCGGTGCGTGGTCGGCATCGACGGTGAGGTAGTCGCTCGCGAACAGTTCGACGCGGTGCCCGTCCGGGTCGCGTGCGTAGAGGAAAAAAGCATTCGAGATGCCGTGCCGCCCCGGCCCGCGCTCCATTGCCGCAAGCCAGCCGGTCGTCGCCAGGATGTCGCAGGCGTCGACGATGGCGTTCACCGACCCGGCCCAGTAGGCGAGATGGTGCAGCCGCGGCCCGGCGCCGTTGGTGAAGGCGATGTCGTGCACGCCGCCCTTCCGTTGCATCCAGACCGCCCACAGCGCCTCGCCGTCCTCCGCCACCGTGTATTCGGTGAGGCGAAAGCCAAGCGCGTTGTAGAAGGCGAAGCTCGCGTCGCAATCGGGGGTGAAGCAGTTGACGTGGTCAATCCGCTGCGGCCGCGCGCCGCGATGCCGGCCGTATTGTTGCAACAGGCACTCCGCTGCGTCGGACGCGGCGTAGAACTCCAGCGGCGTGCCGGCGGGATCGACAGTCGCGAGCGTGCGCCCCTGCCCCTGTCGGGCGACGAAGCCTGTCGGCAGCTCGCGGGCGCCGAACCAGTGCGCGGCGCGGTCGAGATCGTCCTCGCTCCACACCCGCAGCCCGATCGCGCGGCAGCACGGTGCGGCGGCGCGGCGCAGCACGAGCGAATGGTGCGCCCGCTCCTCCATCCCGCGCAGATGCAGCGCGTCCGCGTCGGACGCGGTCTCGGCGAGGCCAAGCGCGTCGCACCAGAAGGCGCGGGCGCGGCCGAGATCGGTCACGCCCAGCTCGACATGGCTCGTGCGGACGATGCGGAACGGCGGCGCGTCGACGGGCGGGGCGATCGGCATCCGGCGTTCATGCCCGTCCAAGGATCGCTGGCGCAATGCCCGTCCAAGGATCGCTCGCGCAATGCCCGTCCAACGATCGCTTGCGCAACCGTCGCCGCATCCGTAGCTTCCACGGCGTCCGGTCCGGGGCGTAGCTCAGCCTGGTAGAGCACCAGCTTTGGGAGCTGGGGGCCGGAGGTTCGAATCCTCTCGCCCCGACCAGCGCCGCGACCGAATCACTGCGATGGGCGGTCCGACCAGGCGGCGCATGAGAGAGACGCAAGAGCCCGACCCCGAAAGCGCCGACGGCGCCGCGCCCGCCCCGCATCCGCCCGACCCGGAGACCGCTGCGGCGCATCATGCGGAGGGTCTCACGGCGCTGGCAGCCCGGCGCTGGCCGCAGGCGGAGGCGGCATTCCGCGCCGCACTCGACGCCGATCCGGGCCTGGTGGCCGCACGGCTGCGGCTCGCCTCGTTGCTGGTGGTGACGCTGCATCGGGAGGAGGAGGGGCGCGAGGTTGCCCGCCCGCTCGAGACCTATAACCCGCCCGATGCCGAAACCTGGGCGGTGGCCGACCGGCTGTTCCGCCGATTGCACGACCCGACCCGGCTGCAACTCGTCACGCGCCGCTTCATCGCGGCGACCGGCGGCACGCTGGCGGCACGGTTCTCGCTGGTGCGCGGGCAGATGCAGGACGCGCCGGGTGCCGGCGACCGGATCGACGCCGACATCGCCGACCTGATCGCCCACGGCCAGGAGACCGCCGCATTCTGGACCGACATCGCCGAGATCATGCGCGAGCGCAGCCGGCTCGACGACGCGCAGGCGGCGGTCGCCCGCGCGTTGCGCCTCGCACCCGAGGATTTCTCCGCCCGCTGCTGCGAGGCCGAGCTGCTGATCCGTCGCGACGAGTTCCGCGCCGCCCGCCGCCTGCTCGCCGCCCTTCCCGCCCTCGCGGACCAGTCCGACATCCACGCCTGGCTGCGCATCGCCCAGGTCGCGACCGAAGCGCACGACGCAGGCGTCGCCGAGGCGGCGCTGGCGCGTGCAATCCCGCTGCTACCCGACCGCGAGCTTTGGCTGCGCTTCCACATCAAGCGCGTCCTGATCGGGCTGGAGCAACGCGAGCGGGCGGCGGCGATGGGACGCGACATCCTCGCGCGCAACCCGGATGCGCACATGCTGACCGTCGTGTTCCGCCACGGCTACGAGGCGGGGTTGAATGACCTGGCGCTGGAGGCGGGACGCGCGCTCGCCCGCGTCGGACCGGCCTACGACATCGCGACCAAGCTGGAGGGGCTCGAATTCGCGGCCCGGCACGGTCCTGCCGACGCAGCCGGCCCCGCAGCCCCGACGCCTCCCGCCAGGCGCCGCGGCTGGTTCGGGCGGCGTTGGTCCTGACCGCGGACCCGATCACGCCCATGCGCCCGACATCCATCCGGCGGTTTCTGGCCGCGATCGCCTGCGCGGCGCTGGCCGGCTGCACGGCCGCGCCGCCCGGCCCTGCCCCGATCGTCGGCCTGCCGCTGGCCGGCGCCGGCTGCGTCATCCAGCGGGTGGTGTCGCTGCCGGTGGCATTGCCGCGCGGGCAGCCGCTCGTGCAGGCGCGCATCGACGGCCAGCCGGTCACGCTGCTGGTCGACACTGGCGCCGAGGGCAGCCTGCTCACCACGGCCGCCCTGGCGCGCCTCGGCATCACGGCCGAGCCCGGGCACACCGTCAGGCTGCTCGGTGCGGGTGGCGGAATCGCGGGCGGCATCGTGCGGCTGCGCTCGTTCTCGCTCGACGGCCTCGTCCTGCGCGACCCGGTGATCGCGGTCGGTCCCGCCTTTCCTCGCGAACCCGGCGCGCCGATGGTCGACGGCATTCTCGGCGCCGACGTGCTCGGTGCCTTCGACGTCGCCTTCGACCTGCCGCATGGGCGGATCACGCTCTGGCATATCGGCGTCTGCACCGGCGACACCGGCGACTCGCCTGCGGGCTACGACGCCATCCCGCTGCGCCGGATACGGCGGAGCCGGATGGTGCTGATCGCCGCGATCGACGGCCGCGCGGTGAGCGCCCTGCTCGACACCGGTGCGCAGGTCTCGGTGATGCCGCCCGAGACTGCCGCCTATCTCGGCATCGACATGCGCCGCCTCGGCCGACCGAGCGCCGGGCGCGGCCTCGATGCGCGCCGTCTGCCAGTCTGGCGGCTCCGGTTCCACAGTTTGCGCGTCGGCCGCCAGGTCACCCGGGAGCCGACGATCGATATCGCCGCCGTCCAGCTCCCCGACGAGGCGATGCTGCTCGGCGACGACTGGCTCGGCACGCACGCGGTCTGGCTCTCCTATAACGAGAACCGGCTGTTCGTCAGGAAGCCCTGAGCCGGATGTGCCCGCTCGCCGATGCGCCGGAGGTGATGCCCCGCGTCATGCTGGGGATCGGCCTCAGCGTCGCCGCCTACGCGCTGTTCTCGTTGCACGACGCCTCGATCAAATGGCTGGTGGCGGTGCTGCCGGTCTGGCAGGTCCTGCTCTGCCGCAGTGCCGCGATTGTCGCCTTCTGCCTCGCGGTCGGGCGCGGCCGGCTGCTCGCGCGGGCAATCGCGACACCGCTCAAGGGCGCGCTCGTGCTCCGTGGCGCGATCACGCTGGCAGCGTGGCTCTGCTACTACACCGCCGCGCGGCGAACGCCGCTGGCGCAGCTTGTGACGCTCTATTTCTCGGCGCCGATCCTGGTCACGGTGATGTCGGCGCCGCTGCTCGGTGAGCGGGTCGGGCGCGGCCGCTGGATTGCGGTCGCCGTCGGTTTCGCGGGCGTGCTGGTGGCGGCCGATCCGCTCGGCATCCGGCCCTCGCGCGACACGTTGCTGGTGATGGTGGCCGCCGCGTTCTGGGCCTACGCCATCATCCTGATGCGGCGCATCGCCCGGCGCGAGAGTTCGCTGCTGCAGATGTTCTACAGCAACGGGTTTTTTCTCATCGCGACCGCGATCGGCTGCCTGACCTTCGGCTGGCACCCGCCGGCGCCGGGGCAGATGGCGCTGCTGGCCTTCGTGGGCGTTGTGGGGGGTGCCGCGCAGTTCCTGCTGTTCGAGGGCGCGCGCCATGCGCCGGCCTCGCTGGTCGCGACCTTCGAGTACAGCTCGCTGATCTGGGCGTTCCTGCTCGGTTTCCTGATCTGGGGCGACATCCCGCGCCCGGCGGTGTTCGCCGGAGCGGCCCTGATCCTCGGCGCGGGGCTGCTGCTGGTGGGAGCCGAGCGGCGCGCCGTGCTGCGGGCCCGGCGTCTTGCGTTGCAGCCGGCGGCACCGACACCACACTGGATCGGGGAGCGCGACGGGACATGAGACCGATATGACGGATCGCGACCGCCTGCCGCCGCCTGCGCGCCTCGCCGACCTCGCCGGCCGCAACGATGCTTTTCTGGTGGATCAGTTCGGCGTGCTGACCGACGGGGTGCGGCTCTATCCCGGCGCGTGCGATGCCCTGCTTGCCCTGCGGGCCGCGGGAAAGCGTGTCGCACTGCTGTCGAACTCCGGCCGGCGGGCGCACCTGAACGCCGAGCGGCTCGCGGCGATGGGCATTCCGGGCGATGCCTATGACCTGTTCATGACTTCGGGCGAGTTCGCGCACATGCTCCTGCGGCAGGGCGCCCTGGCGGAGGGGGCGCGGCGCTGCCTGCTGTTCGCGCGCGGTGGCGACGCCTCGCCGATCGAGGGCACCGGCCTCGCGGTCACCGACGACGCGGCGGTGGCCGACCTCGTGGTGATCGCCGGCAGCGATGCCGACACGCGCCCGCTCGCCTCGTACGAGGCGGCGCTGGCGCCGGCGGCGCGGCGCGGATTGCCGGCGCTGTGCCTCAATCCCGACCGGACCATGCTGACCGCGCGAGGGTTCGCCGCGGGAGCCGGGCAGATCGCGGCGATGTACGAGGCGCTGGGCGGGCGCGTCACCTGGGTCGGCAAGCCGCACCGGGCGATCTACGACCACGTCATCGCAGCCTTGGGCGGACCGGCGCGCAACCGCGTGGTCGGCCTCGGCGACAGCGTCGAGCACGACATTGCCGGCGCTCGCGCGGCAGGGTGCGCCGCCGCCCTGGTGCGCAAGGGGATCGTCGCGGCGGCGAGCGACGCCGATATCCTCGCCGAGTGCGCCCGCGTCGGCGCGTGGCCGGACGCGGTGCTGGACAGCTTCGCGTGGGACGGCGGCGCCTCCTCCTGATCCGGCATCCGGCGGCGCCGGGGGCGGACGGGCTCTGCTATGGCCGCTGCGAGCTTCCCGCGGGCGACGGACGCGCAACCGTCGCGGCGGCTATGGCCCGGCTCGGCGGGGCGCCGGCCTCGGTCTGGAGCAGCCCTTCGGTTCGCTGCCGAGCGGTCGCGGAGGCGATCGCGACGGCGGTCGGGACGGTGCCGGGCGTCGATGCGCGGCTGCACGAACTCGATTTCGGCGCGTGGGAGGGGCGGCCGTGGCGGGACCTGCCGCGCGCGGAGGTCGATCGCTGGATCGCCGATCCGATGGAGGGGGCGCCGCCGGGCGGCGAGACGGGGGCGGCGCTGATCGCGCGGGTGCGCGCGTTCCTCGCCGAGGTGCAGGGTGGCGAAGACGCCATCTCCCGCGAGGGGAGAGGGGGTTGTCCGGTCATTGTCGTTGTCTCGCATGGCGGCCCGCTGAAAATCCTCGCGGCCCTCATCGCCGGACAGCAGATCGAACTCTGGGAGCCGCCGCCCGCCTGCGGCAGCGTCACCGAGCCAGGGCGGCCGCCAGCAGGCTGAGGACCGCGCACTCGGCGGCCTGCTCGCAGACACCCAGCACGTCGCCGGTATGGCCGCCGACCAGCCGGCGCGCGATCGCTGATACGGCGGCCGCGACCAGCGCCGCCAGCGCCAGCGCTCCCGCCGCGACACCGGCGGGCAGCAGCGCGAACGCCGCCACCGCCGCGACCCCCGAGGCGACGGCCAGCGTGGGCGCCGACGGTGCGCCGAGCGAGGCGGCGAGCCCTTCCGTCCGTGCCGGGGGCAGCCAGGCGAGTGGCCCGAGCATCGCCGCCCGCGCGACCGCTCCGGTCACGACCAGCGCCGCCGCGACCGCGCCCGGCCGCCCGATGGCGGCGATCGCTGCCGCCCGCATCCCGATCGAGAAGAGCAGCGCGAGCGCGCCATAGCTGCCGATCCGGCTGTCGCGCATGATTTCCAGGCGCCGGGCGGGGCTCACACGCGCACCGAACGCATCGGCCGCGTCGGCCAAGCCGTCCTCGTGCAGGCCGCCGGTCGCGAGCACGAGGGCGAGCAGCGTCCAGAACGCCGCCACGATCGGTGGCAGGCCAAGCGCGCGGGCGGCCCAGAACGCAAGGCTGCCAAGGCCGCCCAGCACCGCGCCGACCAGCGGGAAAGCCCACACTGCCTCGCGAAGAGGTGCTGCCGCCCGACGGCCGACTGGCAGGCGAGTCAGCAGGAGCAGCGCCGCAACCACGCCTGGTTCAGAGGTCCGGAGCAGCGCCCTGGCCTTCACTGCCGGTCCGAAACCCCCGCCCCCTCGAACGTCGCCATCCCCGCATGGCACGCCAGCGCCGCCCGCAGAAGCGGCACCGCCAGCGCCGCCCCGGACGCCTCCCCCAGCCGCATCCCGAGATCGAGCAGCGGCACCAGCCCGAGCGCCTCCGCCAGCGCCCGGTGCCCGGCCTCGGCCGAGACGTGCCCGAGCACCGCATGGTCGAGACCGCCCGGGGCCAGCCGCGCCAGCGGGGCGGCGGCGGCGGTGCAGACGAAGCCGTCCAGCACCACCGGAATGCCGCGCCGCCGTGCCGCGAGCGCCGCGCCGAGGATCGCCGCCAGCTCCCGGCCGCCGAGGCAGGAAGCCGCCGCCAGCGGGTCGGCGAGCGCCGCTGCGTGGCGGGCGAGCCCGGCTTCGATCGCGGCGCGCTTGCGGCCGAGGCCTGCATCGTCGACGCCGGTGCCCCGCCCCACCCAGACGGAAGCGCCGCCGCCGAACAGTGCCGCCGCGAGGGCCGCCGCCGCCGTGGTGTTGCCGATGCCCATCTCGCCCAGGCAGAGCAGGTCGCAGGGATCGGGGATCGCCGCCGCGCCCGCCGCCACCGCGTCCAGGAACGCCGCCTCGTCCAGCGCCGGCGCCTCGGTGAAGTCCGCGGTCGGCCGGTCGAGCGCCAGCGGCACGACGCGCAGCCTCGCCCCGGCGGCGGCGGCGAGCTGGTTGATGGCGGCGCCGCCGGTGTCGAAATTGGCGACCATCTGCCGGGTGACCTCGGCCGGGTAGGCGGAGACGCCGCGCGCCGTGATGCCGTGGTTGCCCGCGAACACCACCACCGCGACGTGGTCGAGGCGGGGCATCGCCCGGCCCTGCCAGCGCGCCAGCCATGCCACCAGCGTCTCGAGCCGGCCGAGGCTGCCGGGCGGCTTGGTCAGCCGCGACTGTCGCCGCGCGACTGCCTCGGCAGCCGTCGCATCGCCGGGCGGCAGGTCGCGACAGGCATCGCGGAGGGCGTCGAGGCTCGGAAAGCGGTCCATCTCGGTCACTCCTCGGCGATGACGTGGAAGAAGCTGCCGGAGACGCGCCCGCGTCTGCCGCCGGCGGCGCCGAGGCGGGCGCCGCCGGCGTCCTCGATCTCGGCGAAAGACGCATCCGTGCCCGGTTCGGATTGCGTGGCGTAATGGAACTCGTGGCCGCGCAGCCAGGTGCCGGCGGGGCCGAGCGGCCCATCGGCGCACAGCCGCGCGCGCCGGTAGCCGAGGCTGAGGCGGCGGGTGGCGAAGCTGGTCGCGTGGCCGAGCAACCCGGCCATCTCATGCCACGCGCCGGCGGCATCCTGCAGCGCCCGGCCGAGCACCATGTAGCCGCCGCACTCGCCATGCACCGGCCGCGTCCGGGCGAAGCGGGCGAGGCCGGCGCGGAAACGGCCGGCGGCGGCGAGGCGGCCGGCGTGCAGCTCGGGGTAGCCGCCGGGCAGCCAGCAGGCGTCGCAATCCTCCGGCGGCGGCGCGTCATCGAGCGGCGAGAACGGCACGATCTCGGCCCCGGCAGCACGCCAGCCGGCGAGCAGGTGCGGGTAGGTGAAGCCGAACGCGGCATCCTGCGCGAGGGCGACGCGCTGGCCGGGCGGAGGCAGCCGGCGCGCGGTTCCGGGCGCCACATCAAGCGGGCTCGCCATGCGGCGGATCTCGTCGAGGTCGAGATGCCGCGCCGCGCGTTCGGCGAGTTGCGCCAGCAGGGCGGCGAGGTCCGGATGCTCGCCGGCCTGCACCAGCCCGAGATGCCGCTCCGGCAGCATCATTTTCGCATCCCGCGGCAGCGCGCCCAGGACCGGCAGCCCGATCGCCGCGATCGCATCCGCGGCGGCGGCTTCGTGGCGGGGGCTCGCCACCCGGTTCAGCACCACGCCGCCGACGCGCACGCCCGGCCGGTGGGTCGCGAAGCCGCGCGCGACGGCAGCGGCCGACTGCGCCTGCCCGGAGACGTCGAGCACCATCAGCACCGGCAGTGCGAACCGTGCAGCGAGGTCGGCGGCCGATCCGCTGCGTCCCTCCGCCGCGGCGGCGCCGTCAAACAGCCCCATGGCAGCCTCGATGACCAGCAGCGCGGCATCCCGGCCGGCCTCGGCCACAAGCGCATCGAGCAGCCCGGGCGGCATGGCCCAGCTATCCAGGTTGACCCCGGACGCGCCGGTCGCCCCCGCGTGGAAGCCGGGGTCGATATAGTCCGGCCCCGCCTTCGCCGCCCGCACCGCCACGCCGGCCCGGTGCCACGCCGCCAGCAGGCCGAGCGTTACGGTGGTCTTGCCGGCGCCGGAGCGGGGGGCGGCGACGATCAGGCCGGCAGCAGCCATGCCCGCCTCTGCTCCGCCTGCGCCAGCAGCGCCGCGAGCGACGCGCGGGCGGCGACGATGCGGCCGATCACCACGATTGCCGGATCTGCTTCGGGCACCGAAGCCGCGGCGGCCTGCAATCCCCGCAGCGTGGTGACCGCGACGCGCTGCCGGACCGTCGTGGCGGCGGTGACGATCGCCGCCGGCATCTCGGCATCGATGCCGCCCGACAGCATCGCGCGCGCGATCGCGCCGACGCTGCGGCGCGCCATGTAGAGCACGATCGGCTGGTCGAGCCGCGCCAGCGCCGCCCAGTCGAGGCCGCCTTCCGGGTCGTGCCCGGTCGCCAGCACGATCGCCTGATTGACGCCGCGCAGCGTCGCCGGGATTCCCGCCGCGGCCAGCCCCGCGAGCCCGGCGGTGACGCCCGGCAGCAGCCGGAACGGGATGCCGGCCCGCGCCAGGGCGAACGCCTCCTCGCCGCCGCGGCCGAACACCAGCGGGTCGCCGCCCTTCAGCCGCAGCACGCGCCGGCCCGCTCGGGCCAGGGCGATCAACCGGTCGCTGATGTCGTCCTGCAACGCGGACGGACGGCCGCCCCGCTTGCCGGCCAGTTCGAGGGTCGCATCGGGACGCGCCAGCGCGAACACGCGCGGATCGATCAGCGCGTCGTGGACGACTGCATCGGCCTGTGCCAGCGCGGCCACGGCCGCCACCGTCAGCAGGCCCGGATCGCCGGGGCCGCCGCCGGCGAGCCACACGGAGCCGGGGGTCATCACCGGCAGGCCGCGAAGCATGGTGCGGAGGGCTTGGGGGGCTTTCATCGGGAGCAAAGGCAAAGGGCTCTGCCCCTTGACCC
>DATAYA010000231.1:0-1882 GCA_036272815.1 Acetobacteraceae bacterium | reverse complement strand
CATAACCGGATTCTCAAGGCTCCGCCTTGAGCGGGGTCCAGGGGCAGAGCCCCTGACCTTCCTCCCCGCGCCGCCGCAACATATCCGCGACAGCCCCGAGAACCGCCGCCGCTACAGGGCGCCGGTAATCCCAGATCGGGCCGGGGTCCGGCGGATTGATCACCATCGTCGCGTTCGCCTCGAACAGCAGCACCGACCCGTCCGGCGCCAGCGCGAAATCGACGCCGGCATACTCGAGCCCCAGCACCGACGCGATCCCGGCCAGCGCCGCCATCGCGCGCGCGCCCAGCACGCGGGGCATGTCGGCGAGGAAGCGGCGCTCCTCCTCGCGGTGGTCGGCGCGCTCCGCCATGCCGGACGTGAAGTGGTGGACCTTCCAGTCCGCCGAGATCGCGAGGTGCAGCGGATAGGCCGCGCCGTCGATGAACATGACGCGGTATTTGCGCGCCATCCCGTCGGGCCCGCGCGCGTCGAGATACTCGATCGCGAGCAGCTCCTCCCCCGGCAGTGCCGCGACCGCGCGGGCCAGCGCCTCGTGGTGCTCGACCCGGACGAAGTGGCGGCCGGTGTGGAAGCCGGGTGCGCGCAGCAGCAGCGGGAAGCGCCAGTCCTCGGCGGCCAGGATGTCCCGGCGTGGCAGCGACACGGTGCGCGGCGCGATCACGCCGGGCACGGCGCGCAGTCGGCGGGCGTTCGCCACGCGCCCGGTGGCGGCGACGCGCGCCGGCTGGTTCATCACCGGGGCGGTGCTGCGCGCGACGACCTGGGCCGCGCCGGCAAGGGCTCGGCCGCACAGGTCGGCATCGCCGATCGCGTTCACCACCAGCGCATGCGGCGGCAAGTCCTGCGCAGGGTCGTGGAAATCGGCGTAGATCACGGTGACCGCGTAGCATCGGTCATTGATCCAGTGGCGGAGCGGGATGTTGCCGCCGCATGCCGCGACGAGCAGCAGCACGGATGGCGCCGGGCCGGTGCCGCGATACGGCCGCGAAACCATCGCATGCCCGCGGAACCCCTTTTCCCAATGCAGCTTCACCGCGCTGCACGCCCCGCGCGACGTCTCGCAGGCCAATTCTGGGAACACGCGGGCGAGCCCCTGATGCGCCTCCGCCCGCTCCGGGTCGGCAGCGAGGGCTGCCTCGTAATGCAGCCGCGCCTGCACCGGATCGCCGTTGGCGGCCAGGATGTTGCCGAGGCTGATGCGGGCCACCGCGCTGCCGGGATGATACCTGACGGCCTGAGTGTAGGCGGTGCGCGCAGCCGAGCGGTGGCCGCGGGCGCAGGCGAGAGCACCCAGCTCGCACAACGCGGCGAGATGGGTCGGGTCCTGGCGCAGCAATGCGACGTAGGTCTGGGTGGCCGCCACATCGCGGCCGGCTGCAGCGAGCCGGCGGGCGGCGGCCAGCGTGTCGGTGAAACTCTCGCCGGCGTCGTTCCCGAACGCGGCTTCCACCGTCTCCGGCGACACGTCGAGGCGCTTCTCCGAGGCTTCCCGCGTGTCTTCCGGCGCGCGATCAGCCGGCACGCCGAAGGGCGCGCACCCTAGCACCTCCTCTGCCGCCGCCACGCCGTCAGGCGGTCGTGTCGACGGCCGCGGTGGCGTCGTCGGACCTGGGCACGGGGGGTGCGGCGGCATTTGCCAAACCCGGCGCCGCGCCGTCGCCGCGCTGCTGGTGCTGGTGCTGGTGCTCGCGAATTTGCGCGGCCTGCTGTGTCGAGCCGGTCGTGGCCGCGGCTCCCGGTCCGGTCGACCCCTGCTGACGCTGCAGTTCCTGCGCCAGGGCCGCCGAGGATGAGCCGGTGACGCCGGCGATGCTCATTCTGGTCGCCCCCGTTTCCCGATGGTCGGACCCAGACTGCCGGGGATTGGTAAACTCGGAAT
>DATAYA010000230.1:0-3600 GCA_036272815.1 Acetobacteraceae bacterium | reverse complement strand
GATCTCTTCATTTTTTTTCTTGCCGGATTGCAGTCCATCCCGAAGGCGGTGATGGAGGCCGCGCGGATGGATGGCGGCCGCGGCTTCTACGGGTTCCGCACGATCACGCTGCCGCTGCTGATGCCGACCGTCTTCTTCCTCCTCGTCGTCAATCTTGTCTATGCGGCGTTCGACACTTTTGCCACCGTCTGGGCGCTGACGCAGGGCGGACCCGGCAAGGCGACCGAGACCCTGGTGGTGAAGGTCTATCGCGACGGCATCATCAACACCGATATCGGCTCGTCGGCCGCCCAATCGGTGGTACTGATGGCGGGCGTCATCCTTCTCACGGCAATCCAGTTCCGGTTCCTGGGCCGCCGGGCAGAGACATGAACGACGCATCCCTCGCGGCACCCGCCACGCATGTCGAACCGGAGCCGCGCGGCTTCGGTGGCCGCCCGGACTGGCTTGCGCACACGATCCTCGGCCTCGGCGTGGTGCTGTTCGCGTTGCCGGTCTGGCTCGCGATCGCGGGCTCGACGCAGCGCACCTCCGACATCGCGAACGGACACCTCTCGCTGCTGCCGCGGCTGTCGGGCCTTTACGTGTATCCCGAGGTGCTGCTGAACGGCGCCCCCGGCGCCGGCCCAGTGTGGCGGATGCTGTTGATTTCAGGTGCGATGGCGCTCTCCATCGCGTTCGGCAAGCTCGTCATCTCGGTGCTCTCGGCCTACGCGGTCGTGTTCTTCCGTTTCCCGTTCAGAAAGACCGCGTTCTGGATCATCTTCATCACGCTCATGCTGCCCGTCGAGGTGCGGCTGGTGCCGACCTATTCGGTGATGAGCGACTTGCACATCATCAACACCTTCGCCGGCCTGACCGTGCCGCTGATCGCATCCGCGACCGCGACGCTGCTGTTCCGCCAGACCTTCGCCGCGATCCCTGACGAGCTGGTGGAGGCGGCGCGCATGGACGGCGCCGGACCGCTGCGCTTCCTGTGGGACATCCTGCTGCCGGTCTCGGCCGCCAACATCGCGGCCCTGTTCGTGATCCTGTTCGTCTATGGCTGGAACCAGTATCTCTGGCCGCTGCTGGTGGCGGCCGATCCGAAGCTCGACACGGTTGTCATCGGCATCGTCAAAATGATCGGCCTCGACACCGCAACCGAGTGGAACCGCGTCATGGCGACCGCCGTGCTGGCGCTGCTGCCGCCTGTGGGGGTCGTGCTGCTGATGCAGCGCTGGTTCGTGCGCGGGCTCACCGAGGGCGAGAAATAATGGCGACCCTGACGATCGAGGGCCTGCGCAAGAGTTTTGGCGACGTGCATGTGCTGCACGGCGTCGACCTGGCACTGGCCGATGGCGAGATGCTGGTGATCGTCGGCGCGTCGGGCTGCGGCAAATCCACGCTGCTGCGGCTGGTCGCGGGGCTGGAGACGCCGACCGCGGGCCGCATCGTGCTGGACGGGCGCGACGTCTCGCGGCTCGACCCGGCCGAGCGCGACATCGCGATGGTGTTCCAGAACTACGCGCTCTATCCGCATATGAGCGTGTTCGACAACATGGCCTACGGCCTGCGCATCCGCGGCCTCAAATCGGCCGAGATCAGGCGGCGCGTTGATGAGGCGGCGGGGCTGCTGGGCCTGGGCGAGCTGCTGGCGCGCAAGCCGCGGCAACTCTCGGGCGGGCAGCGCCAGCGCGTCGCGATGGGGCGCGCAATCGTGCGCGAGCCAAAACTGTTCCTGTTCGACGAGCCGCTCTCCAACCTCGACGCCCGCCTGCGGGTGCAGATGCGCGCCGAGATCCGCCGCATCCAGCGCCGCCTCGGCGTCACCAGCCTCTACGTCACCCACGACCAGGTGGAGGCGATGACGCTCGGCGACCGGCTGCTGGTGCTGCACCAGGGAAGGCCGGTGCAGCTCGCGACGCCGATGGAGGTGTTCGAGCGCCCGGCCGACACCTACGTCGCGAGCTTCATCGGCACGCCGTCGATGAACTTCCTGCCGGCGTCGCTGGCGGGCCTGTCGGATGCGAAACTGACCGTCGGCATCCGGCCGGAGCATGTCGTCGTGGACGGTGCGGGATTGCCGATGCAGGTCAATCTGGTGGAGCCGCTCGGCTCGGAGACGCTGCTGCATGGGCGCGTGGGCCAGGGGACGGAGATCACCGTCAAGGTCACGGGCGCCGCCCCGAGTGCCCCGCATCTGCGCTTCCCGCGCGAGGCGCTGCACCTGTTCGATGCCGCCACAGGGCGGCGGATGGAGGGCACGGGCGCCACCTTGCGCTGAGACATTGCAACGCAGCGCGCCCTGCCGCGTCGAACGGGGATCGATCACTCCGATCGGGGCAGGCGCATGGCGGAACCGGTCATCCTCTCGCTCGGCAGCGTCAACGCCGATTTCCAGGTCCGGACCAGGGACGCGCCGGACCTCGGGCGGACGGTGATGGCGACCGATTTCGTCCGCCTCTCGGGCGGCAAGGCGGCGAACCGGGCGTTCCTCGCCCGCCGTCTCGGCCATCCGGCCTGGCTGCTGGCGCGGGTGGGCGCGGACGATCTGCGCGAGCAGGTGCTGGGGCCGCTGCGGGACGCCGGCGTCGACCTGTCCGGCGTCTCGATGGCGGACCGCATCGCGACTGCCGTCTCCATGATCGCGGTGATGCCGGACGGCAAGAAAACCATTGTGCTGGCGGCGAACGCCAACGACGCCTGGGACGACACGCCGGCCGCGGCCGTCGCCGCCCGCATCGATCCAGCTTCCGACCGCTACGACATCGAAGGCGTGAGCGGGCCAAACGAATACCATGTGCAGGCACTGGGCGCCGCCCGGCCTGGGCTGCGAGGCGCTCGATCTGTTGCCGGGGACCGCACTCGCGGCGCTGCGGGCGCGGATCGGGCTCGATCCTGCGGAGCCGGACGCGTGGGAGCGGGTGAGCCGCCGGCTGCGGCTCCCGTTCCGCGATGACGGCACGCTGATGCCGTTCGAGGGCTTCGACCGGCTGGCGCCGCTCGACCTTGCCGCGATTGCGGCCGAGCAGCCGGGACACCGGCTCGACTGGGTGCTGGAGGCGCGTGGCGAGAGCACTAACACGTATCAGGCGATGAAGCAGGCGGATACGCTGATGCTGCCGTTCCTGCTATCGCATGGGGAGCTTGCGGAGACACTCGCGCGCCGAAGCCTCCCGGCGCTTTTTCGAGGAGGCACTGCGGCCGGAGCATGGCCCGTCCGCCGCATCGAAGGTGGCGGAGGGTGCCCATCTCGGCGCCCGCGCTGGCGCGATCGACGTGTTGCAGCGGCATTATCTCGGGTTCGGACTGCGGCGCGACGCCATTCTGCTCGACCCGGCGCCGCCGCCGCCGCTCGGGCGGGCGCGCATCGCGGTCTTCTGCCGGTTCGGCCACTTCGTGTGCGAATGGACCGGCGCTGTCCTGCGGCTGCATGCGGACGTCGCGAACCGACGCGCAGTGTCGGTGCGGCATCCCGGCGGCCGAACGGTGCTGCGTCCCGGCCGCACGCTGGAACTGCCGCCGCGGGCGGTCGCCAACGGCGCGCTGCCGGCCTAGGCTTGCCGCTTCCGCCGGGCAATTGCGGTTGTTGCACTCTCGTGTCAAGCTCGGCCTCTC
>DATAYA010000229.1:0-4515 GCA_036272815.1 Acetobacteraceae bacterium | reverse complement strand
TCCCGAACAGGAATTGGTGGCGTAGCGGGCCAGGGGGCTCCGCCCCTGGACCCCGCTGGGGCCGCGGCCCCGGACCCGTCTCGTCAGAGGCGGGTTCGCATCAGGCCGATTGCGACGGAGGCGGCGGTGTCGCGGAGCGGTGCGCGGAAGCCGGTGCGCAGCGCCGCACACCGGCGATACTCGTCGAAATGCCACGGCCGCCCGCGGCGCATCGCGGCGCGCACCAGATGCCACCAGGTCTGGCCTGCAATCTCGCGGATGCGGACGGCATCGGCGGCCGCGGGGCGATGGGCTGCCAGAAAACCGGCCAGCACGCGCTCCAGGATGGAACCGAGGCGGCGCAGCGTCGTGCGGTCGGGGACGGGGCTTCCGTTGGTGACATGCGCCACCATCAGCCGCGCGGCCTCCGGCGCGTCGGCGGCGAGCCACGGGGCATAGGCGCGGCCGAGAATGGCGGCGGCATTCGCATCCATCTCCGCCTTCACCGTGCGGGTCGCATTCCCCGCGTGCAGCCGATAGGTGCAGAGCACTTCCGGCAGCATCGCGACATCGCCCACCTGCGCGAGCCGGTGATAGAGGTCGAAATCGTCGGCGTAGAGGGCGGCGGGACGCATGAAGCCGCCGATGCGCCGGATCGCCTCGGCGCGGACCATCACCGAGGAGTAGGTGAACGGGTTGCGCAGGTGCAGGTGCCAGCGCATCGCGGCCGGCGTCTCGGGTCCGCGAAACCCGTCCTCGACCGCGCGCCCGTCCGGATGCAGCTCGCGGATGCGCGTGCCGGCCAGCACCACCGCCGGTGCGGCGTCGAGCAGTGCCACCTGCCGCGCGAGGCGCACGGGTGCGGCGTGGTCGTCGTGGTCGAGGGCCGCAAGATAGGCGCCGCGGCAGAGCGCGAAGCCGGCGTTGCGCGCGCCGACGACGCCCAGATTGTGCCGGTTGCGCAGCACGCGCAGCCGCGGGTCCGCGATCCCGGCGAGCAGCGCCGCCGTGGTGTCGGTGGAGGCGTCATCCACCACCACCAATTCGAAATCCTCGAAGGTCTGCGCAAGCACGCTGGCGATGCTCTCGCCGATCGTGCGTTCGCCGTTGAACGTCGTCATCAGCACGCTGACGCGCGGCGGCGGCGCCTGCATCCGCGTCCGTCAGGCCGGCAGCAGGGTGCGCAGGTACGAGATGCTTGCCGCGACCGCCGCGTCCTCGTCGCCGGGCCACGCGGGATCGAGGTAATCGACTTCCACCGCCAGCAGCCCGCGATAGCCGGCCGTGCGCAGCACCCGCAGGACCTCCGCGATATCGACCGCGCCCTCGCCGAGCGGCACACTGGGCCAGGTGGCGAACGCGGCCGGATCGCCGTCGCGGCGGACCAGGCTCTTGACGTGCGTCGCGCGCGCAAGCGGCGCAAGCAGACGCACGACCGCGGACGCATCCTCGCCCATGCGGAGGTTGTTGCCGGTGTCGAGGCAGACGCCGAGCCAGGGCGATCCGACCGCCTCGATCAGCTCCGCCATCTCGTGGCCGAGCATGTCGATGTGGTTCTCGATCGCCATCACCACGCCGGCGCGCTCCGCATCGTCGCAGAGCCGGCGCAGCATCGGCACCAGACGCGCCTTGTGCTCCGACCAGCTTGCAGGCCGCGTCCGCCGCCCGCCGCCGCAGATGCGCATGACGCCCGCGCCGACGCGCCGTGCCGCATCGAGATGGCGCACGAGGTCGGCGGCGGCCTCCGGCAGGGTGCCGGAGCCGAGCCCGTTCGGATGGCCCCAGGCCCAGACAGGCTCGATCCCGAGTTCGGCAAGCCGCGCGCGCAGCCGGGCGAGGAAATCATCGGTCGGTGCGGGCAGATAACAGCATTCGAGCGAGACGCCGGCCACGCCGAGCACGTGCGCGCGGTCGAGGAAATCCCAGACATCCATGCACCGGCCGGGGTCGGTCTGGATGTCGGGATACCAGTCGCCGAAGAAGCGGTGATAGCAGTAGCTGTCGATGCCGATCTTCATCGCCCGTGCTCCCGTCAGAGCCGGTTGATGTGCAGGCCGCCGTCGATCTCGTAGGCGCTGCCGGTCGAGAACGCGAACGCGCCGGACGCGAGTGCTGCAACGGCGCGGCCGATATCGGCGGGCTCCCCCCAGCGCGGCATCGGCGAGACGCCCGCCGCGATCCGCCGCTGGTAGTCGGCGGCGACGCCTGCGGTCATCTCGGTGCGGATGATGCCCGGCCGGATGTCGTGGACGCCGATCCCGTGCTCGGCGAGCCGCACCGCAAACAGCTGCGCCATCATCGCGACCCCGGTCTTGGCGATGCAGTATTCGCCGCGGTTGGTGCTGGGCATCCGCGCGTTGGCCGACGAGATGCAGACGATCGAGCGGTAGCGCCCGTCGTCCCCCGCCGCAATCATGCGCCGCGCGATCTTCTGGGTGAGGAAGAACGGGCCGCGCAGATTGGTCGCGATATTGCGGTCCCAGCTCTCGACCGAGAGGTCGAGCAGGTCGCCGCGCGCCAGCACCGGGATGCCGGCATTGTTGACCAGGCAGTTGATCGCGCCGAACGCGTCCCAGGCGCGCGCGACCAGATCGGGCTGGCGCGCGAGGTCGGCGATGTCGCCCGCCGCCGCGATGCCCCGGCGTCCGCGCGCGGCGATGCCGGCGAGCGTCTCGGCCATCGCGTCGTCCTCGGCGATGTCGTTGATGACGAGATCGAATCCGGCATCCGCCAGCGCGAACGCGATGCCGCGCCCGATGCCGCGCCGGCCGCCGGTGATGAAGCCGACCGGATTTGCGGGGCGGATCATGCGCGTCCTCTCCCTGTCGGGTGATTGCGGCCGGCGCCGTGGTCAACCGGTTTGCGGCCGCCGCCGTGGTCAATCGGCTTGCGGCCGCCGCCGCCCTGCCGGCGGCTCGCTCGAATGAACGTCCAACTCGACGGTGCGACGCGCCTGTTCGGCATCATCGGCGACCCGGTCGCGCAGGTGCAATCGCCGGCGGGCCTGACGCGGGCGATGCAGGCGCGCGGGTGCAATGCGGTGCTGGTGCCGCTGCATGTCGCCGCCACCGATCTCGCCGATTTCCTGCTCGGCGCGTCCCTGCGCGGCGCGTCATAGCCAGGGACTGTCGGCCGGCAGCCCCATCAGGTGGCGGCCGACCGCCTCGAAATGGCTCTCCCGCGCCTGCACCTGCTGCGCCAGCGCGTGGATGTCGCGGAACCGCCGCTCGAAGGCGTTGTCGGCGAATACCGCATCGCCGCCGGCGGCATGGTACGCGGCGTCGGCGACCCGCACCGCTTCGCTGATCGCGTGCGTCGCCGCCATCCGGATCGCGATCCGGCAATCGAGCGGGATCAGCGCCCCGCCGGCACACGCCTCCGCCCAGGCGCGCCCGAGTGCCTCGTGCAGCAGCAGCCGCGCCGCGCGCAGCCGCGCCTCCGCCTGCCCGACCTCGCGCTGCACCGAGGCGGTCTCGCGCAGGGTCCGCGCGCCCGCCCGCGGCACCTTGCCCGCCGCGAGGGCAACCAGGGCTGCCAGCATCGCGCGCGCGATGCCGAGGGCCACGGCGGCGAAGCTCGCTCCGTAGATCGCATTGGTGGTGAAGCGATACAGGGGGGCCTCGATCCGCCGCTCCTCCGGCCGGTCGCGCAGCAGGCCGAATGCCTCCGGGACGAACAGGCCGGAGACGCGGAAATCCTCGCTGCCGGTGCCGCGCAGGCCGATCACCTGCCAGACGGGAACCAGCTCCGCGGCCTCGCGCGGGAACAGGAAGGTCCGCTCGCCGAGCTTGGCACCGTCCTCGGCCATGACGGCCGCGTGGCCGCCGAGCCAGGACGCATGCCGGCAGCCGCTCGCGAAATGCCAGTGGCCGGTGAGGCGAACTCCGCCCGGCACCACTGTCGCCTGCGCCCCCGGTCCAGGCCCCCAGGCCAGCACCGATCGCGGCTCCGCGAACACCGCGTGGGCGGCATCCGGCGGCAGATAGGCAGCGGCGAAGGTGCAGCCGGACGCTTGGCCGAGGCACCAGGCGGTGCTGGCATCGACCTCCGCCACCGCCTCGATCACGGACGCATAGGCTTCGGGCCGCAGCTCCATCCCGCCGAGCGTGCGCGGCAGCAGCATCCGGAACAGACCGGCGGCATGGAGCGTGTCGAGCAGCTCCGGCGGCAGCGCCCCCGCGACCTCGATCCGCGCCGCCTCGCCGCCCAGCAGCGGTGCGATCCGCTGCACCGCCGCAAGCGGCCCGGCCTCGTCTTCTGCCGCTCCCGTCATCCCCCGCCTCCGCCGCCGACCCGGTCAGGCTGGCCGGCAGCGATGGGGTTGGCAAGGCTCAGGGATAATAGGGCGCGGGCGGGGGCGCCGGATACGATGGCGCGTAGCCCGGATAGTAGGTGGGCGGCGGCGCGTAATAGACCGGCGGCGGCGGGGAATAATAGACCGGCGGCGGGGCGACAGCCCCCGCGATCACCGCCCCCGCACCGAGGCCGAGCAGCGTTCCCGCGACGACCGCGCCGGGGCCGTAGTAATAGCCCCCA
>DATAYA010000228.1:0-5231 GCA_036272815.1 Acetobacteraceae bacterium | reverse complement strand
GGGCCACCATCGCGTCGACCCGCTTCTTCATCCCCGGCTGCCGCGCCTCCTCGCCGAGCTTGGCCATTACGATCTCGGTCTCCTGCGCGTGCGGCAGGTAGTTGAGCGTGGCCACGATGTTCCAACGGTCCATCTGACCCTGATTGATCTGCTGCGTGCCGTGATAAAGGCCCGTGGTATCGCCGAGGCCAACCGTGTTGGAGGTGGAAAACAGGCGGAAGCCGGGATGCGGACGGATCACCCGGTTCTGGTCGAGCAACGTCAGCCGCCCCTCCACCTCCAGCACGCGCTGGATCACGAACATGACGTCCGGCCGGCCGGCATCGTATTCGTCAAAGCAGAGCGCGCACGGGTGCTGCAAGGCCCAGGGCAGGATGCCCTCGCGGAACTCGGTGACCTGCTTGCCATCCTTCAGCACGATCGCGTCCTTGCCGATCAGGTCGATGCGGCTGATGTGGCTATCGAGGTTGACGCGGATGCACGGCCAGTTGAGGCGGGCGGCGACCTGCTCGATATGCGTCGACTTGCCGGTGCCGTGATAGCCCTGGATCATCACCCGCCGATTGAACGCGAAGCCGGCGACGATCGCGAGCGTGGTCTCGCGGTCGAAGCGGTAGGCGTCGTCGATGTCGGGGACGTGCTCGGTGCGGACAGAGAACGCCGGCACTTCCATATCGCTGTCGATGTCGAACAGTTCGCGGACCGCGACGTGGGTGTCGGGCTGGTCGATCGCGGAGGTCGGCAGCGGCCTTGCGTCGGCGAGGGCGGCAATCTTGTTCATCAGCCGGAGTGTCCTGCTCGGGTTCGGGTCAGAGTAATCCCGCCGCGAAAGCTGCGGAAGTCAGCCGGCGGCGGCGAAGCCGGTCTCGGCGAAACGGGCGTCGGCCAAGCGTGAACGCAGCGCGGCATAGGCGAGATTGATCGTCTTGAGCCGCTCCTCGGAGGTGCGGTCGCCGCCGTTGGCGTCCGGGTGGTGGCGCTTGGCGAGTTCCTTGTAACGCGCCTTCACCGCATCCAGCGTCACCGGCCAGGGCAGGCCGAGTTCGGCGAGCGGTTCGCGCAGCTCGGCCGGAGCCTGCATCCCCGATCGCTCGCGCGCCTGGCGGCGGGCGGCGGCGCCGAGCAGGTCGAGCCGGTCCGCGATCGCCGCGTCGTCGAGCACGTGCTGCGCGCCGAGCCGGCCGAGCGGCCAAGTCGGGCGCTGCCAGGCGGTGTCAGAGCGGGTATGCGCCTCGATCTCGCCTGGGCTCATGCCGCGGTAGTAGTCCCAGGTCGCGTTGTATTCGCGGACGTGCGGCAGGCAGAACCAGTGATAATCGCGCAAGGCCGAGCGCGAGCGCGGCGCGCGGTATTCGCCTTGCGCGGCGCAGCCGGGCATGTCGCAGGTTCGGCCCGGCGCGGCCGGGTCGGGCGCGTAGGCCCGGGGTCGCAGGTTGCGTCGGGTCATCGCGACGTTATGTGCGCCGCGGCGGCCGCCGGGCAAGAGCCGGTCGGCGACGCGTGAGCCGAACCAAAGGAGGACCGATATGCCGAACGCGCAATCCCGTGCCGAGCGCCTGGATGCGGCGCTGCGAGCCGCCTTCCACCCCGTCCTGCTGCGCGTCGCCGATGACAGCGCCAGGCATGCTGGGCATGCCGGCGCCGCGCCGGGCGGGCAGACGCATTTCAGCGTGCTGCTGGTGAGCGCCGCCTTCCGCGGCCAGGCCCGAGTCGCCCGCGCCCGTGCAGTGCATGACGCGCTTGGCGCGGAATTCGCGGCGGGGATGCACGCGCTGGCGCTGACGCTGCGGACCCCGGAGGAGCAGGAGCGGGCCGGTGGATAGCGATCCGCCTATCAAAAGTTGAAATCGGCAATGATGTAGCAACGGTTCGCGTGTTGAAATCCCGAAAATTCGTCGTGTGGCGTCTCATTCATGCGTGATTGGACTAGAAATAGATCGTTATTTGCTCGCATACTGCGGTAGGGATGAGACAGCACGAGGTCACCGTGACGGAAACGCGACTCCTGACCCGGAACATCGTCACCGCGCGCGGCCGCACGAGCATGCGGCTGGAACCTGAATTGTGGGACGCGCTCCGCGAGGTCTGCCGGCGCGAGGAGATCTCGCCCGGGGACGTGGTGAAGGCGGCCGAGAAGCAGTTCCGCCGCGCTGGGCGCACCAGCGCGGTACGGGTGCATCTCCTGCAGTATTTCCGTGCAGCGGCGACCGAGCAGGGGCACACGACCGCCGGGCACGGCAACGCCGAGTTGATGGCCGGACAGGATTAACGCAGCGCGGTCACAGATACCGGCCGCGCTCCAGGATCTCCAACGTGTACTCGCGGTAGGTCAGGCCCAGAGTCTCTGCCCGCGCGAGACGGCTCAGCGCGATCTCCCGCGGCGCCGACCACGCCCGCCGGCGCGCCCGTCGCCAGCACCACAGGCGCCATCCGGCCGGGTCGTCGTCCTCCAGCGGCGGGCCACCATTGTGCCCCAGCGTGGCAAGTGCGGGAGGATTTGCCCGCTCGTCCGGTCGAGTGGTCGCCGCTTCGGCGCCGGAGCCAGGTGCGGGCAGTAATTGTTGCATCGTCATCGGGCCGAGCAAGCACGAGGCGCCACGGCAACGAGGTCCGATTCGGCCGCATCACGGATCGGCATGGCTGTCCCCGACTGGCGATCTAGCGACCGGCCACCGGCGGTCTAACGATTGGCGCGGACGCGTTCATCTATTATGATGACGTGATGTCCATTATACAAGACAAAACGCTCCCGAGCGCCGTCTCAGGCGTGGAGGTCGCCCTCGCCGCCCGGGTACGGCTTGAGCGGGAGGCGCGCGGCTGGTCGCTTGCCGATCTGGCACAAAGATCCGGTGTCAGCCGCGCCATGATAAGCCGGGTCGAGCGCGCCGAAGCCAATCCGACCGCGACGCTCCTCGGCCGCCTGTCCGGCGCGTTCGAACTGACGCTTTCCACGTTGCTGGCGCGCGCGGAGGCGGATGTGCCCGGCGCCGGGCGCCTCGCGCGCGCGGCGGCCCAGCCGCTCTGGCGCGATCCCGCCACGGGCTATGTCCGGCGCGCCGTGTCACCACCGGATGCCGTCCCGGAACTGGTTCATGTGGAACTTCCGCCAGGAGCGCTTGTGCCGTTCCCGGCCTCGGCCTATCGGCATATCGGTGGGCAGTGCCTATGGGTTATGTCGGGCGAGCTGCTGTTCCGCGAGGGTCCGATCGAGCACCGCCTGTTGCCCGGCGACTGCCTGGCCCTCGGGCCGCCGGCTGCATGCGAGTTCGAGAACGCCTCGGCGGAGGCTGCCTGCATCTACCTCGTCGCCCTCACCCGCCGCTGAGGCGAGGCGCTCGCTAGCGCGCCGGAAGCGGCCTTGCCTTCGCCTCTGACGGCACTCCCCCGGACGTGTCCCCGCCGGTGTAGAGATGCGGCCAGCCGTCGCGGATGACCGGGCTGGCACTGCTCCAGCCGTGGCAGGTGTTCAGCAGCCCGGGGGCCGCACGTGGCGCGCCGGCGGCGCGGGTGGCGGCGGCGCGGCGCGCGCGGGCGGGATACATCGTCTGATAGGCGACGGTCGCCATCTGCTGCAGCAACTCGCGCAGATGCGTGCAGCCGTCGGTGCCACCGACGCGTTGCATGGCGTTGCGGACGAAGCCGGGGCCGATCACCAGCCCTTCCAGCCGCGCGAAATTGGGTGCGGCGCCGGGGCAGACGGTGGGATAGGGGCTGTCATCGATCGCCGCCTCGAAGCAGGTGATGCGCATGTCTGCATCCACCGTCATCCGCGCCGCCATGCCGTGCAGCCGCTCGCCGGGGCGGATCTCGCCGCGGGTCTCGGTGGTGAAGGCGTAGGATTTGGTGTCGGCGAGCGTCGCCTCGATGTCGAACAGGCCATCGGCACGCTCGAAGCCGCGCAGCGCGATGTCGCGGGCGTGGAGCGGCGCGCGGTCGGCGGGCGGGCTGAGCGGCATGGGACGGCCTTATTGCAGTGCAGCAGGTGCCGATATGGCACGCCCCTCCCCCGCTTGCACCCCCGCCTCTCCCCGCGCGTTCCAGGACGCAGCAGCGAGACGGTACAGGACGTGGCGGCGCAGCGGATGGCCCTCGGCCATGCGCGGGTGGTCGAAATCGTCGGCCGGGTCGCGCGTCATCCCGAGGCGGCGCATCACCGCCTGCGAGCGCCGGTTGGCGGGGATGGTGAAGGCGACGATCTCGGCCAGTCCGACCCGTGCGAAGCCATCGCCGAGTGCCGCCACAGCGGCTTCGGTCGCGTAACCCGCGCCCCAATGGGCGCGCGCGAGCCGCCAGCCGATCTCGACCGCGGGGGTGAAGGCCGCCTCGAAGTCCACCGGCTGAAGACCGACATAGCCGATGAACGGGGCCACACCGGGCACCTCCACAGCCCAGGAGCCCCAGCCATACGCTGCGATATGGTCGCGCTTGCGGACGGCTTGCGCGTCGCTCGCCGCGCGGTCGAGCGTGCGCGGAAAGTGCTCCATCACCGCGGGGTCGGCGTTGAGGTCCGCGAAGGCCGCGAAGTCGGCATCGCGCCAGGGCCGGAGCAGCAGACGGGTCGTGTTCAGCATCGGCGGCGGCTCCAGGAATAGGGATCGCGGTCTACCCTGTCACCGCCGCGCTCTCGGCGGGTGAGGCAATCCAATAGCCGTAGGCCTCCGTCGCGCGAATTGCGCGTTGAATGTCGTCGGGCGTCGGGCGCAAGGGATCGGTGCTCGGCGTCGCAGGGCGGCCGGCCTCGCGGAAGTAGCGGGCGAGGCGGTTGTTGGTGGCCACGATGAGGTCGGCCTGCTCGTCCGCGGTGTTGCGAACCGCATGCTTCACGTCGTCGGCGACGAGCAGGCTGCGGCCTGTTTCGACAACGCGCCAGCGCGGTTCGGCGTCGGCGACGAAGACCTCGATCCGCCCGCTGAGGACATAGAAGCATTCGGGATCGATGTGGCTATAAAGCGGGACGGCCTTTCCGGCCGCCATGCGCGCGCGGAACAGGACGGTGTCGGCATCGCCCGTTCCCATGCGGGCGATCGTCTCGAACCGAGCACCCATCATGTCGATCAACTCGGGCGCGCCGCACAGGAGACCATCTTCGCTGTTCATGAGGTCAATCCCGTTCGAGCTTGAGGCACACTCACCCTGCGATCCGGCGCCCTGCGATCCGGTCGGAAAATGCTGTGCTCACGTTAGGTGTCAACCCGTGTCCAACAGACCTGTGCGTGCCCGGGGCAAATCCA
>DATAYA010000227.1:0-3741 GCA_036272815.1 Acetobacteraceae bacterium | reverse complement strand
CGCCGCCGCCGGCGATGCCGGCGAATTCGGCGAGCAAGCCCGCGTCGGTCGCCTCGGCCGCGAGGATCAGCAGCGGCGACGCCCCTTGCAGGTACACCGGGACGCCGCGGCGCAGGTCGTCGGCGGCGCGCAGCACGGGTCTGGTATGGTCGGGACGGGGAAGGGCGTCCGGGGTATAGGGAACGAACCGCCGGGGCGGGTGGATGCTCGACAAGATCGTGCCTCGGCGGTTGGGTCAAAAAACCGGAGCGGCCATGGCGGCCGGCGGCCCAGCAGAGAATGGGGTCGCGGACCGCCGGGCGCCACTCCGCCGGCCGCCTGCCCGGCCATCGCCGGCGCTCACGAAGTTGTGTGCGGCTTGCGCCGGCGCCAGCAGGTTTGGCAGCATGGCTCTTGCGTTGGGCGTGCGTAATGGCGATCACGGAATGGCGGGCCACTAGGATGCGTCTGCGGTGGAGGAATACCGGGTCGCGGGCGCGCAGCAACACGGAAAGAGGACATGATGGCGGGCGAGCGGCCAATCCTGATCGTGGATGACGACGGCGCCCTTCGGGAGACGCTGGCTGAGCAGCTTGAAGTCGATGGCGAGTTCAACGCCCACGAAGCCGCAACCCTCGCCGAGGCGGAGGCGAAGCTTTCGGACGGCGAGGCGCGGTTCGACGCGGTGATCCTCGACGTGACGCTGCCGGACGGCGACGGGCGCGACCTGTGCGCGCGGCTGCGGCGGCAGGGCGTGCGGGTGCCGATCATCATCCTGACCGGCTCGGACGAGGAGGGCGACGTGGTGCGCGGCCTCGACGCCGGGGCCAACGACTACATCGCCAAGCCGTTCCGGCTCGCCGAATTGCTGGCGCGGCTGCGGGCGCAGTTGCGCATCTTCGAGAACAGCGAGGACGCGGTGTTCAGCATCGGGCCCTACACGTTCCGCCCGTCGGCCAAGCTGCTGCAGGAGCCGGCGCGCAACCGGCGCATCCGCCTGACCGAGAAGGAGGCGGCGATCCTGAAGTTCCTCTATCGCGCCGGGACGCGGCCGGTGCCGCGGCAGGTGCTGCTCAACGAGGTCTGGGGCTACAACGCCGCGGTGACGACGCACACGCTGGAGACGCACATCTATCGGCTGCGGCAGAAGATCGAGCCCGATCCGGCCAACGCCCGGCTGCTGGTGACGGAGGGCGGCGGCTACCGGCTCGACCCGGCCGGCGTGCCGGCGGTTCCGGCGTGAGGCGCTAGGAAGCCCAGGGGCGCTGCCCCTGGACCCCGCTCAAGGCGGAGCCTTGAGAATCCATTTTTGAGAAAGGGTTTCCAAAGGGCGGCGGCCCTTTGGCGGGTTTGGGCAGAGCCCAACCTTGCCTTCAGACCGCGAGGCTGACGCAGACCGGCACGTGGTCGGAGGATTGCGGCCAGTCCCGCGCCTCCTTCAGCACCGTCTGCCCGCGCAGCGCCGGCACCAGGTCCGGCGTCACCCACACATGGTCGAGCCGCCGGCCGCGATCCGACGCGCGCCAGTCCTGGTTGCGGTACGACCACCACGTATAGAGTTTCTCGCTCGACGGCACGAAATGGCGCACGGCATCGACGAAGCCGGCCGCCTGCCACGCGCCGAGCGCCGCCACCTCGACCGGCGTATGGCTCACCACGGTGAGCAGTTGCCGGTGGCTCCATACGTCGTGCTCGAGCGGTGCGATGTTCAGGTCGCCCACCACCATGCCGCGCGCGAAAGCGGCGCGGCGGTCGGCGAACCAGCGCCGCGCCTCCTCGACGAAGGCGAGCTTGTGGGCGAATTTCGGGTTCGCCTCCGGGTCGGCGACGTCGCCGCCGGCGGGGACATAGAAATTGTGCAGCTCCACCGGGCCGGATCGCGTGTTGATGCGCACGCCGAGGTGCCGGCAGTCGCCGCGCTCGCACCAGTCGGGCGCGGTCTCGTCCACCGCCATCGGCCGGCGCGAGAGGATGGCGACGCCGTTGTAGCCCTTCATCCCCCGCCGCGCGACGTGGCGGTAGCCGAGCTCCTCCGGCACATGGTCGGGGAACAGCGCATCCGGTACCTTGGTCTCCTGCAGGCAGATCACGTCGGGGTCGAGGGCCTCGACCAGCCGCCGCAGCAGCGGCGCGCGGAGCCGCAGCGAGTTGATGTTCCAGGTGGCGATGCGGAGGAATCCGGAGCGTGGTGCCATGCGGCGCAGGTTGCCGCGCCGCGGCGCCTCTGGGAAGGTTGCCGCGGCGCGGCCGCTTTGGGAAGATCGTGCCGCTTGCAGAGGGGAGCCCAGCGATGCCGACATGGCAGAAGCGACGGATCGGCCGGACCGGCCTGCATGTCACCGAGGTGGGCGTGGGCACCGCCACAATCGGCAGCAGCCGCATCGGGGTCTCCCGCGAGGAAAGCGAGGCGATCCTGCACGCGGCGTGGCTTGGCGATGTGCGCTATGTGGACACCGCACCGTTCTACGGCGTCGGCGCGGCGGAGCGTCGCGTCGGCGATGCGCTGCGCGAGAAGCCGCGCGCGGAGTGGGTCCTCTCGACCAAGGTCGGGCGCCTGCTGCGGCCGAGCGACGCGGCCGCCAATGCGGACGGACCGAGGCCGCCGCTGCCATTCGAGGTGGTCTACGACTATTCCCACGACGGGATCATGCGGTCGATGGAGGACAGCTTCCAGCGCCTCGGCCTGTCGCGGATCGATATTCTCTTCGTGCACGACATCGGCGCCTACCAGCACGGGGCGGAGCAGAACGCGGAGCACATGCGCGCACTCCGCGACAGCGGCTATCGCGCGCTCGACCGGCTGCGCGGCAGCGGCGCCGTGCAGGCGATCGGCATCGGGGTGAACGAGGTTCAGGCCTGCCTCGACGTCATGCAGTTCGGCCAGTGGGACGCATTCCTGCTCGCCGGCCGGTACACGCTGCTCGAGCAGGCGCCGCTCGACGATCTGATCCCGGCTTGCGAGGCGGCGGGCACCACGCTCGTGATCGGCGGCCCGCTCAACTCCGGCATCCTCGCCGGGCGCGACACCTGGAATTACGCGGAAGCGCCCGCGGAGATCGTCGCGCGTGTGCGCGCCATCCAGCGCGTCTGCGAGAGCCACGGCGTGCCGCTGCCCGCCGCGGCGCTGCAATTCCCACTCGCGCATCCGGTGGTGTCCGCCATCATTCCGGGGCCGCGCAACGTCGATGAACTCGAGACGAACTTCAAGCTTTTGCGGCACCGGATTCCGGCGGCGCTGTGGTCCGATCTGAAGCGGGAGGGTCTGCTGCATCGCGCCGCCCCGGTACCCGCCGAGGGCGAGCAGCCTTTCCGGTAGCGTCTCAAGGTCGGTTCCCTAGTGGATCGAACCTGACATTTGAGTCCCGAGCGGGATTCCCGGAGCGGGTGCGTCGTGCGAATCTGCGCGATGTGCGCTGGAAAATCGCTCTCCTTCTCGTCCGCCGATATTCGTCGGCTCAAAGCCTTGGTTCGAGACCGCAACACGCCGCAGAAGCAAGTCTGGCGGGTGAAATCGTGCAGTTGACCGCCGATGGCGTCGGCGCGAATGAGATTATGCGGCGAACTGGCAAGTCCAAGACCTGTCTTTGGCGCTGGCAGGAACGCTTCATCGAGGAGGGGTTCGACGGACTGCTCCGCGACAAGACGCGTCCCTCGCGCACCAAGCCGCTATGTCAACGGGCCCTGCGACCATTGAAACTGTCCCGACACATTTAACCCCAAATTCGTGAAGAAAGAGGCCCCACCGAAACTATCGCGCACCAC
>DATAYA010000226.1:0-20722 GCA_036272815.1 Acetobacteraceae bacterium | reverse complement strand
TTTGCTCGCGGGCTTGCGCGACGCCGTCCCGGTTCACGGTCTCGCGAGCCCATGGGGTCGCACACGCATAGTGCGCGACCTGGCACACGAAGCTGTGATGATTGCGGTCGATGGATTGCGCGCGCGGGGCAGGCGCAACCAAGAAGGTTACGACGAATCCATTTTTCTATCGCCATTGCAGGCGATTATCGAAGGCGGACCCACGCAGGCCGAGCATTGGCTGGAGCGATATGGTACGGAATGGTTGGGTGATGTGTCTCATATCTTTGAAGAAACTTCAATCTGAACTCGCAAAGTCCGTTCGCAATGCACGTCTTGCTTGTATCGCCTTGCATGCTCCATGATAAACTAATCGTCAGGAAGACCGCAGGGCAACATGACAGCCACCATGACAATGCCGCCATTGCCCGCGCCGTCCTCGGCGCCTGATCACGTCTCCGTCCGCCTTCGTTTGATCGGGCAGATGGAGGCGTGGACGATCACCAGCGAGAGCGTCCTGCCGCCAGGGCGCAAGACTCGCGCCCTGCTCGCGATCGTGGCTCTCTCCTCGCCGCGGCCAGTGCTGCGCTCGCGGCTGGCCGAGATGCTGTGGAGCCGGCGGCCGAAGGAACAGGCCCGCGCCTCGCTGCGCCAGGAGATCCACCGCCTGCTCGACAGCCTCTCGCCCGCCCGGGTGGACGTGATCGCCGTCACCCGCGACCACCTCGTGCTGCGCGGCGGCGCGGTCTGGGTCGACGTCGAGGAGGTGCTGCGGGCGACAACGAACAATCCGGCGTCGCTGTCGCTGCTGGACGGGGAATTGCTCGAAGACCTGGACGGCGTCGATCCCGCCTTCGACTCGTGGCTCGCGATCGAGCGCGAGCGGCTGCGCGATCGGGCGCGCAGCGTCGCCGAACTGCTGCTGCGCGAGCAGTCGGAGCCTGAGGCGGCGATCCCGGCGGCGCAGCAGGTGCTGGCGATCGACCGCGCCCATGAGGGCGCGTGGCGGTCGCTGATGCGCGCCTATGCGCAGCGCGGCGAGCGCGGCATGGCGATCCAGACCTATGAGCGCTGCCGCGCCGTGCTGACAGACCTGCTGGACGCGACCCCGTCGCCGGAGACGCAGCGGCTGCTGGCGGAGATCCGCACCGGCCGCGACACGCCGGCGTCGGGCGCGCCCGAGGCGCCGCGCGCTGAGGCGCGGTCCGGCTATGGCCGCCGCGGCGGCGCCAAGGTGGGCGTGCTGCCCTTGCAGATGGTCGGCATGGACGAGACCGAGGGGCATCTCTCCGTCGGGCTCGCCGACGAGATCACGGCAGCCCTTGCGCGGTTCCGCTGGATGTTCCTGATCTCCAGCACCTCGCTCGCCCGGTTCGCCACCCAGACCCGCGACGAGGCCTCGATCCGCCGCACGTTCGGGCTCGACTTCCTGATCGACGGCACGGTGCAGCGCTCGGGCAGGCGGGTGCGCGTGACGCTGCGGCTGCTCGACCTGCGCGCCGACAATCAGGTGGTCTGGGCGCGCCGCTTCGACCGGCAGGCGCTCGACATGCTGACCTTGCAGGACGAGATCGCGGCCGAAGTGGTCTCGCAGATCGATCCCGAGATCCTGCTGATCGAAGCCAAGCGCGCCGCCACGCGGCCGCCGACCGACGCGTCCGCATACGATCTCGTGCTGCGCGCCGTGCCGCTCATCAGCCGGCTGGAGCGTGAAGCCTTCATGGAGGCGGGAGCGCTGCTGCGGCATGCGATCGAGCAGGAGCCGGACTATGCCGCGGCGCATGCCTGGTACGCCTATTACTATGTGTTCCTGGTCGGCCAGGGCTGGGCGGGCGCCTCGGCCGAGGCGCTGCGCGAGGCCGGGCGCGCCGCCGAGCGGGCGATCCTGCTCGACCCGCAGGACGCGCGCGGACTGACCATCGCGGGCCATGTCCGCGCCTTTCTGCACCGCAAGCCGCGCGAGGCGCATGTGCTGCACGAGCGGGCGCTGGCGCTTAACCCGAACCTCGCGATGGCGTGGGGCCTGTCGGCGACCAGCCTGACCTACTCGGCCGAGTTCGAGGAGGCGACACGCCGCTTCGAGCGCTACAAGATCCTCTCGCCCCTCGATCCGCACGCCTTCTTCTACGACGGCGCCTGGATCACGCTCGAGGTGCTCAAGCACGACTACGAGCGCGCGATCAGCATCGGCCGGCACGTCAGCGAGCTGAACCCATTCTTCTCCGCGGCACTGCGCCACTACGTCGCGGCTCTCGGGCATCGGGGCTATCTCGACGAGGCGCATGCGGTGCGTGAGCGGTTGCTGGGAATGGAGCCGCAGTTCACCGTGCAGCGGTTCCTCGCGCGCAGCCCGTTCGAGCGGCCGGCGGATACCGCGCACTATGCCGAGGGGCTGCGGCGCGCGGGCGTGCCGGAGGGCTTCCAGGACTGACGCCGGCCGCGCAGCGGCGGCGGATCACCGCGGCCGCAGCCCCGACAGGATTGCCGGCAGGAGTGCCAGCGTCGTCGCCAGCGTGCAGAACAGGCTGAGCAGCAGCAGCGTGCCCATGCTCGACGTACCCGGATGCGCCGAGAGGGCGAGGGAGCCGAACGCGGTGCCGGTGGTGAGCGCCGAGAACACCACCGCGCGCGCCGTCGCCGAGCCGAGCGGATGGGTCAGCCCGGCGCGCCAGTTCATCACGAAATAGATGTTGAACGAGACGCCGACCCCGAGCAGCAGCGGCAGCGCGATGATGTTGGCGTAATTCAGCCCCATCCCCCAGGCGCGCGCGAGCAGCACCGTCAGCAGCGCCGAGGCCAGCAGCGAGCCGAGCACCAACGCCGCGTCCAGCACCCGCCGCAGGGCCACCAGCAGGATCACCGCGATCGCGATCAGGGCCGCGATCGCCGCCATGCGGAACGCGCCGAGGATGGTGGCGCTGGTCGCGACGATGGTGACCGCCGACCCTCCCGCCTCGGGCGCGACCGACTCCACCTGCGCCACGAACTGCCGCAACGCGGCCGGGGTGCGGACGGCAGGCCGCGGCACCACCTCGATCCGCGCCTGTCCGTCCGGCAGACGCCAGTCGCGGGCGATGCTAGGGGGCACGTCCGCCAGCGTGACCGGCTGCGACGCGCTCAGCCCGTCGCGCAGGCGCCCGATGGCCTGCGGCAGGAAGCGGGTCAGCGCGGCGTTGGTCGCAGCGAGCACGGAATCGGGCGCCGCCGTGAGCGCCTTGAGGTCGCGCGCGATGCCGACCATCGGGCTGTCGGCTGGAAGCTTCGACAGCACAGGCACGATCTGCGCCAATGCGGCCCGTGCGGCGAGGCGGAAATCCGCGGGCGTCGCGGCCGCGGTCGCGGGCGGCGCGCTCAGCGTCGGCAGCAGGATATTCTGCGCGTCCGCTATCAGGGCGAGCTTGGGCGCCTGGTCCTGCGGGACGAAGCTTTCGAGTGACAGCACGTTTGCGACCAGCGGCAGCTTCTCAAGGCGCGGCGTGAGGGCCGCCGCCTGTGCCACCGAGGGTGTCAGGATGTCGATCGTGTCCGGGTTGGTCAGCGGGTCGGCCATCAGGTCGCGCAGCGTGCGCATCGCCTCGGTATTCGGGTTCTTGGTGTCGAGCGGGTTGCTGTCGAACGGCCAGGACGGCAGCAGCACGGCACCCGCGACCGCCAGCACGGCGAAACCGGCGATGATCGGCACGCGCCGGCGCATGACGAGGCGATCGAGCGGGGCAGCGAAGCGGAAACCTACCGCCGCGGTCTCCGCGCGGGGGCGGAACAAAGCGAGGCAGGCCGGCAGGAAGGTGACCGTGCAGGCGAAGGCCACCAGCATCCCGACCCCTGCGATCAGGCCGAGTTCGGCGACGCCCACGAAGTTTGTCGGCACGAAGGCGAGGAAGCCGGCGGCGGTCGCGATCGAGGCGATCAGCACCTGCCGCCCCGCGCGCCGCGCGGTCTCGGCCAGCGCTGCGATCGGATCGGGCACGGTAAGCCGCGCGTCACGGAAGCGGAGCGAGAACTGGATCGCGAAATCGACCGCGATGCCGACGAACAGGATAGCGAAGGCGACCGAGATCAGGTTGAGCGTGCCGACCGCGGCGGCCGCGAAGCCGACGGTAAGCATCAGCCCGAACAGCAGCGTCAGCACGATCGGCACGACGATCCGCCAACTCCGCGCCGCGAGGAACAGCCAGAGCGTGATGAGCAGGATGCTGCCGATCAGGCCGACGAGCATCCCTTGGGCGACGGACGCGAACTCCTCGTCCGACAGTGCCACCTGGCCGGTGATGCGCACGCGGACGTCGCCGCTGGCGACGAAGGGCAGTTTCGCCGCCGCGGCCCGTAGTTCCGCAGTGGCCGCCCCGCCCGGCTGCAGCGCGCCGTAATCCAGCACCGGCTGGGCGAGCACGAAATGATAGCGGCCCGCCAGCTTGGCGAGCGGGCCCGCCAGGAGCTGCTCCCAGGACAGCGGTTTCGGGTGGCCGGCGACAGCCTGCCGCAGCACCGCGTCGAAGGCCGAGATCGAGGCGCCGAAGCTGGAGATGTCCGCCTGTCCGTGCTGCACCCCCATTGCCAGCAGCGAGAGGGCGGCGAACAGGCCACGCAGGCTCGGATCTGCGACGAGCTGCCCGAGGAAAGGCTGCGCGTTGATCGTCCGGGTGAGTAGCGCCGTGAGTTTGGTACGGTCAAGGAACAGCAGCGCGTTGCGGTTGAAGTAGGGGCCCGCATCTGGGCGTCTGACGGAACGGAAATGTGCGTGGTCGGTGGCGAGCGCCTGATCGAGCCCGGCGGCGGTGGCGTCCACCTCCTCGGGGACGCGTCCATCGATCACCGCGACCAGCAGGTCGGTGCGCTGCGGGAAGGCGCGGTCCAGCGCCACCTGCCGCTGCCGCCATGCGAGTGAGGGGCTGAACAGCTTGTCGGTGTCGGTGGTGATGCCGAGACGCTTGCTCGCCAGCAGCCCGCAACCGGCCGCGACCAGCACGCCCGCAAGCAGCACCAGCACGGCGCGACGGGCGCAGACGGTCACGATCGCGACCAGTAGGGACGGCACGGACATGCGAGAGAGGCTCCGGCGGGGGGACGGGATGCAGACAGGATTTTCGCGCTCGCGGCAAGACCGAAACGGCGCGGGCCAGTCGGTTTGCGCGCGAAGGCTGGTTTGCGCAGGAAGGCTGGGACATGGGAGCCTCGCACCCGGAGGAACCCGCCAATGACCCGACCCGCGCCCGCCCGCACCCGGCCGCCGTTCCGCGCCGATCATGTCGGCAGCCTGCTGCGGCCCGCCGCGCTGCACCGGGCGCGCGCAGATCGCGCCGCCGGCCGGATCACCGTGGGCGAGCTGCGCGCGGTCGAGGATCGGGCCATCGCCGAGGCGGTCGCCCGTCAGGAGGCGATCGGGCTGCGCGCCGCCACCGACGGCGAGTTCCGCCGCGCCTACTGGCACTACGATTTCGTCGCCGGCTTGCAGGGCGTTGAGATCTACGAGCCCGAACAGAAAATTCAGTTCAAGGGTGCGACGCTGCCGCACGCGCTGCGCGTCACCGGTCGGGTCGCCTGGCGGCGGCCGGTTTTCGTGGACGATTTCCGCTTCGTCGCGGACCATGTGAAGATGGCGGCGCCGAAGCAGACCATCCCCTCGCCGAGCGTCGTGCATTTCCGCGGCGGCCGGGGCGCGATCGACCGGGCGACCTATCCCGATCTCGACGGTTTCTTCGCCGATCTCGGCCGCGCCTGGCATGCCGCCGTCGGGGCGTTTGCCGAAGCCGGTTGCCGCTATCTCCAGATCGACGAGGTCAACATCGCCTATCTCTGCGACCCCGAGCAGATCGAGGGCCTCAAGCGCCGCGGCGAGCATGTCGAGGGGCTGCTGGAGACCTATGCCAGCCTGCTGAACACAGCGATCGCCGGGCGGCCGGCCGACATGGCGGTGTCGATGCACCTCTGCCGTGGCAATTTTCGCTCCACCTGGGTGGCAGCCGGCGGCTACGAGCCGGTTGCCGAGACGCTGTTCAACGCGATCGGCGTCGATGCCTATTTCATGGAGTATGACAGCGAGCGCGCCGGCGGCTTCGAGCCGCTGCGCTTCGTGCCGCGCGGGCCGAAGATGGTCGTGCTCGGCCTCGTCACCACCAAGTCGGGCGCGCTCGAGAGTCGCGACGAATTGCTGCGGCGGATCGAGCAGGCGGCGCGGTATCTGCCGATCGAGCAGCTCGCCATCAGCCCGCAATGCGGCTTCGCCAGCACCGAGGAAGGCAATCTGCTGACCGAGGAGGAGCAGTGGGCGAAGCTGCGCCTCTGCGTCGAGATCGCGACCGAGGTTTGGGGCGGCGTCTAGCGGTTCCCGGCGAACCGGCCGATCGCATAGGGTGCGAGGTCGAGCGCCGGCGGTCGCCCGGCGATCAGATCCGAGACCAGGCGCGCGGTCGTCGCCGCCAGCGTGAGCCCGAGATGGCCGTGCCCGAAGGCATAGGCGATCCGCGGCGAACGCGGCGAGAGGCCGATCACCGGCATGCTGTCGGGCGTCGCTGGGCGCTGGCCCATCCATTCGGTGCCGGGCGCATCCGACAGATCCGGAAGGTAGCGGCGCGCGAGGCGGCGGAGCCGGCGGGCACGAGCGAGGCGGGCCGGGGCGTCAAGGCCCGCGAACTCGGCAGCACCGCCAATGCGCAGACCGGGTGCCAGAGGGGCTGCGACGAAGCGCTCGGCGGCGAAGATCACCTCCCGCGACAGCGAAATTCCCGGTTCGGCGATGGTGGTGTTGTAGCCGCGCTCGGGCTCGATCAGCACGCGGTCGCCGATGCGGGCGGCGAGGCGCCCGGACCACGCGCCGGCGGCGATCACGACGGTATCGAAGCGGTGCGTCTCGCCCTTGGCCGTGCGCAGCCGGCCCTCGGCGTCGCAGTCGGCGATCTCGGCGGCCCGGATGCGGACACCGGCGGCGCGAAGCTGCGCGAGCAGGCCGGCCCAGAGCGCCTTCGGGTCGCGCACCTGCGACCAGGAGGGAACCAGCACGCCGCAGGCGACCGTGCGGCCCAGCGCCGGTTCCAGCGCGCGGCAAGCCTCACCCGGGAGCGCCTGCCAGCCGATGCCGAGCTGGCGGCGCAGCTCCCAGGCCGGGGCATCGGCGGCGAAGCCCGCGCGGCTGCGATAGACGGTGAGCGCGCCCGCGCGCACCAGCAGGTGCCCGAGGCCGGTCTCGGCAAGCAGCGGTTCGAGGTCGGCATGCGCGCGGCCCGTCAGCGCCGCCAGCGCCGATGCGGCGCCACGATAAGCCGCCGGGCGGCCGGCGGCGGCAAAGCCGGCCAACCAGGGCAGCAGGGCGGGCAGGTGCGCGGGCCGGATCGCCAGCGGCCCGAGCGGATCGAGCAGATAGCGCGGCAGGCGGGCGAGCGTGCGAAGGCTTGCCTCGGGGATCACCTCGCTGGTGCCGATCCCGCCCGCATTGCCCCAGGAGCAGCGGTCACCCCCAGGGTCGCGGTCCAATACGGTGACGTCGTGCCCGTCCGCGGCCACGGCGCGGGCGCAGGCAAGGCCGACGATGCCGGCACCGACGACGCCGATGAGAGCCATCAAAGTGCCCGAATGGTGAGAAGTGTGAACTGTCTCACACCCGCGCGCACCGTGAACCCGTCAATATGCAACTCCGGCCATAAAAAGGGAGATTTCGGGATGATGCTGCACAATTCCTTGCTCAAAGGGGCGCCAGTCCCGGCCGCGATCTCCAACATTGTCGTGTTCCCCCGGCCGATGCGCGACGCCGATCGCGCGCTGCTCGCCGCCTGGGTGGCGGCGGGACGGCGGATGGGGCTGCACGACGCGGCCATCGTCAATGCCATGCCGGATGGCGTCGCGGCCCCGGCCATGGTGGTGATCTGGGTGCGGGAGAACCCGGACCCGGCCTATCTGGTGCGGTTCGAGGGCGTCGGCTGGACGGTGGTCGACCAGGTCCGCGGCACCGTGCTCGGCCGGTTCGGCGGCTTTGCCGAGGCGCTCGTCTTCATCCGGCCGGTGCTGCCGGTGGGAGCGGAGGTCAGCTCCGATAGCTGCCGTTGATGTCGATGTAGCCGTGGGTGAGGTCGCAGGTCCACGCCTCCGCGCGGCCGGCGCCGAGGCCGAGATCGACCGCGATCTCCACCTCCCGACCGTGCATGTGGTCGACGACCGGAGCCTCGTCGTAGCCGGCGACCACGGCACCCTCGCGCGCCATCCACACGCCGCCGATCCCGACCGAGAGCCGGTCCCGGTCGGCCGGCTCTCCCGCCTTGCCGACCGCCATGACGATGCGGCCCCAATTGGCGTCCTCGCCGGCGATCGCGGTCTTGACCAGCGGCGAGTTGGCGACCGCCATCGCGACCCGCTTCGCCGACCGCGCCGAGACCGCACCCGTGACCGCGATGTGGACCAGCTTCTGCGCGCCCTCGCCGTCGCGCACGACCTGCAAGGCGAGGTCGCGCAATACGCCGTCGAGGGCCACGCGAAAGCCGCGCAGCATCGCGCCGCCGGCGGGCGGCACGCGCGGGTGACGGGCGGCGCCGGTCGCGAACAGCAGCACGGTGTCGCTGGTCGAGGTGTCGCTGTCGACGGTGGTACAGTTGAAGCTGCCGGTGACGCCGCGGGCGAGCATGGACTGGAGCGCGGTCGCCGGGATCGCGGCATCGGTGAAGACGAAGCAGAGCATGGTCGCCATGTCGGGCGCGATCATGCCGCTGCCCTTGGCGATGCCGGTGATGCGCACCTCCGCCGCCCCGATTCGCGCCGTCGCTGTCGCGGCCTTGGGGAAGGTGTCGGTGGTCATGATGCCGCGCGCTGCGGCCTCCCAGGCGTCTTCGGCGAGGGATGCGTGCAGGGCAGGGAGTGCGGCGGTCAGGCGCTCGTGCGGCAGCACCTCGCCAATCACGCCGGTGGAGCCGAGGAAGACCTCGCGCGGGCGGCAGCCGACGAGTTGCGCGGCGGCGGCGGCAGTGGCGCGGGCCGCTTCGGCGCCGGCGCGACCGGTGAAGACGTTGGCATTGCCGGCGTTGACCACCAGCGCGCGCGCCCGACCCGACGGCAGGGCGGCACGGCACCAGTCGACCGGCGCGCCGGGGCACCGGTTGCGGGTGAACACGCCGGAGACGGTGGTCCGCTGCGGCAGCTCGGCCATCACCAGATCGTTGCGGCCCGGGTAGCGGATGCCGGCCGCCGCGGCGCCGAGCCGCACGCCCGCAACCGGCGGCAGCGCGGGGAGCGGAACCGCGAGCGGCGAGCGCGGCGGTGTGGCCATTGCTTTACGGCTTGGCGGGAGCGGGCGCGCCGGTCGCTCCAGACGCGGGCGGTGGGGTCGCGTTGTCGGTCGCGCGATGCGGACTGCCGTTGGCGTTATAGGTCGTGATCTTCACGTCCGCCTTGGCCTTGGTGATCGCCTGCGCGATGCCCTTGCTGATGAGGTTTTGGCGGATCTGCCCCTGCACGCTCGCGAAGCTCGGCGGCGGGCTGCGCCGGTCTCCCAGCACCTGGATCACATGCCAGCCGAACTCGGTCTGGACCGGCTGTGGCGAGACCTCGCCCGGCTTAAGCGCGAAAACGGCCTTGGAGAAGGCTGGGACCATGTCGCCCTCCTTGAACCAGCCGAGATCGCCGCCGGTCGCCTTGCTGCCGGTGTCCGTGCTCTGTTCCTTGGCGAGGGTCGAGAACTTCCCGCCAGCCTTGAGCTTGGCGATGATCGCCTCGGCCTCGGGCTTTGTCTTGACCAGGATGTGGCGCGCGTGGACCTCGCGCGGGCCCTGCTTGCCGGCGTACTGCTTCTCATATTGCGCATGCAAGGCCGCGTCAGAGATGTCGGGGCCGACCTCCTTTTGCAGCAGCGCACTTTGCAGCGTGCGGTCTGCCGCAGTTTTCATGGCGGTGGCGACCGCCGGGTCCTTGTCCAGGCCCTGCTTGCGGGCCTCCGCGACCAGGGCCGCCTCGTCCACCAGCCGGCCGAGCACCATCGGGTAGAGCACCTGTTGCGGCAGGCTGCGGAGCTGCGCGGGCAGGCTCTGCATGGTCGCGGCGACGTCGCTCGCATGGATCACCTGGTCGCCGACGCGGGCGACGACCGGGTCGCCGGCGGCGGCGGGCGCGGAGCTCGCGGCCGGCGGCGGCGGGCTGGTGCCGGCGGGCGCCGCCTGGGCGCGTGCCAGGGCAGGGGCGCAGAACGCGGCAACCGCCAGGGCGGCTGCGAGGGGCAGGCGCGGAAGGATCATGGACGCAACCTCGATGAGGCGCGGACAATGCCCGTGACGGCATAGCCGGGCAAGCCGGGCTGCGATCGCCCGGGCTGCGATCGCGTTGACCGGAGACGGGGGGCAGCCTATCTGCAACGCGCCCCTCTGTAACGCACCGGGGCAGCACACTCCGCCGCAGTCCCGCCCGCCGCCGCCCCGGAGGTGCTGGCCGCAATCCGCCCCGGAAGGCATCGCATGTTCGCCAGCCTCGCCCGCACCGTCTTCGGCACCACCAACGACCGGCGGCTCAAGTCCTATCAGCGCCGGGTGCCGCAGATCAATGCGCTGGAGCCCGCCCTCGCGGCGCTCTCCGACGAGGCGCTGCGGGCCAAGACCGCCGAGTTCCGCGAACGGATCGCGGCCGGTGCCAGCCTCGACGACCTGCTGCCCGAAGCCTTCGCGGTGGTGCGCGAGGCCAGCAAGCGCGTGCTCGGCCTGCGCCATTTCGACGTGCAGATGATCGGCGGCATGGTCCTGCACGAGGGCAAGATCGCGGAGATGAAGACCGGCGAGGGCAAGACGCTGGTGGCGACGCTGCCGGTCTATCTCAACGCGCTCGCCGCCACCGGCGTACATGTCGTGACGGTCAACGACTATCTCGCCAGCCGCGACGCCGAATGGATGGGCCGCATCTACGGCTTCCTGGGCATGTCGGTCGGCACCATCGTACACGGGCTCGACGACGAGCAGCGGCGCGCCGCCTACGCCGCCGACATCACCTATGGCACCAACAACGAGTTCGGTTTCGACTATCTGCGCGACAACATGAAGTACCGCCTCGAGGACATGGTTCAGCGCGACTTCGCGTATGCGATCGTCGACGAGGTGGACAACATCATGATCGACGAGGCGCGCACGCCGCTCATCATCTCCGGCCCCGCCGAGGACAGTTCTGATCTCTACCGCAGCGTGAACGCGGTGGTGCGAGAGCTGGTAAGGGACGAGGAGACTTACGAAAAAGACGAAAAATTCCGCACCGTGAACATGACCGAGGCGGGCTCGGAGCGCGTCGAGGAGATGCTGCGCGAGGCGGGGATCATCGAGAGCGGCAACCTCTACGACATCTTCAACGTCTCGGTGCTGCACCATGTGACGCAATCCCTGCGCGCGCACACGCTGTTCGCGCGCGACATCGAATACATCGTACGCGACGACAAGATCGTCATCATCGACGAGTTCACCGGCCGCATGATGGAGGGCCGCCGCTATTCCGAGGGGCTGCATCAGGCGCTCGAGGCGAAGGAGGGCGTGACCGTCCAGGCGGAGAACCAGACGCTCGCCTCGATCACCTTCCAGAACTACTTTCGCCTCTATCCGAAGCTCGCCGGCATGACCGGCACGGCGATGACCGAGGCCGACGAGTTCGCCGAGATCTACAAGCTTGACGTGGTGGACATCCCGACCAACGTGCCGGTCATCCGAGCCGACGGCGATGACGAGGTTTACCGCAGCGCCGAAGAGAAATACGAGGCGCTGGCCAAGCTGATCGCCGAGGCCCGCGAGCGCCAACAGCCGGTGCTGGTCGGCACCGTCAGCATCGAGAAGAGCGAGCACCTCTCCGGCATCCTGAAGCGCAAGCACGTGCCGCACGCAGTGCTGAACGCACGCTTCCACGAGATGGAGGCGGAGATCGTCAGCCAGGCGGGCGCGCCTGGCGCGGTTACCATCGCAACCAACATGGCCGGGCGCGGGACCGACATCAAGCTCGGCGGCAACCTGGAGATGCGGCTGAAGCAGGAGCTGGCCGGCGTCGACGATCCGGCGTTGCAGGCGACGCGGGAAGCGGAAATCCGCGATGACATCGCGCGCGCGCATGAGGTGGTCAAAGGGGCGGGTGGGCTGCTGGTGATCGGCACCGAGCGGCATGAGAGCCGGCGCATCGACAACCAGCTCCGCGGCCGTTCGGGCCGGCAGGGCGATCCGGGGGCGAGCCGCTTCTTCCTCTCGCTCGAGGACGACCTGATGCGCATCTTCGGCTCCGACCGGATGGGCGGGATGCTGCAGAAGCTCGGGCTCAAGGAGGGCGAGGCGATCGTCCATCCCTGGATCAACAAGGCCCTGGAGAAGGCGCAGAAGAAGGTCGAGGCGCGCAACTTCGACATGCGCAAGAACGTGCTGAAATACGACGACGTGATGAGCGACCAGCGGCGCGAGGTCTATGCGCAGCGGCGCGAATTCATGAAGGCCGACGACGTCTCCGAGACCGTCACGGAGATGCGTGCCGAGATCCTCGCAGCTTTGGTCGCGCGCCGCATCCCCGAGAAGGCGTTCGCCGAGCAGTGGGAGAGCGCGGAACTCGCCGAGGACCTGAACCGCGTGCTCGGCCTCTCTCTGCCGGTCGCGGCCTGGGCGGGCGAGGATGGCATCGACGAGGTCGCGATCCACGAGCGGATCGAGCGCGCCGCCGACGAGATGATGGCGGCGAAGGCGGCCAATCTCGGGCCGGAGCTGATGCGCTACATCGAGAAGTCGCTGCTGCTGCAGGTGCTCGATGCGGTATGGAAGGAGCATCTGCTGGCGCTCGACCACCTGCGCCAGGGCATCGGGCTGCGCGCCTATGGCCAGCGCGATCCGCTGAACGAATACAAGACCGAGGCGTTCGCGATGTTCAACGCCATGCTCGACGAGTTGAAGGAGCGGGTGACGGCGATGCTCGCGCGCGTCGAGTTGGCGCCCGATGCGCCGCCAGAGCCGCTTGGCTTCGCCGCCCGGGGAATGTTCGAGAGCCACCCCGATCCGGCGATGGCAAGCGGCGCGGCGATGGAAGGCGGCGAGCTGGCGCTGGCGGAGGCCGAGCCGGTGCGGGTGATGGCGGCCCCGATGCGGGCCGCGGCGGTCGATCCGGACAATCCCGCGACCTGGGCCGCGACGGCGCGCAACGCGCCCTGCCCGTGCGGTTCGGGCCGCAAATACAAGCACTGCCACGGGCGCAGCGTGTAGGCGCGATCCCAAAGGGAAAGCCCGACTGACGCCCGACTGACGGGGGGCCGGCCGGGCTCCCGCTACAGGATCGATCCCGTGCGCCGGGCGTTCTCGCCGGCGACGGCGCGGCGGAGGGGCGACGAGATCGTGCAGCACCTGTTCTCGGGGGGGTGCGTCGCCCCGACCCTACTGGTCCTCGCGCTCGGGGCATGCTCGCCGGGACCGCCGCGGCGCCAGCTCGATGCGCTGATCGGCCAGTCACCCGAGCAGCTTGTCAGAACACTCGGCGTTCCGGCGCGGAGCTGGCAGACGGGCGGGCTGCAGTTTCTTGCCTTCGATCGCCGCGTCAGCGCCCTGATCCCCGGCTCCGGCCCGGTCGCGCAGCAGCCGTTCCAAACCCCCATTCCCTTCTCGGCCGGGGCCGGCCTGGGGACGCCGCCGGAGGTTGTGTCTCGCATCTGCGAGACCACCTTCGAGATTGCCGGTGGCCGGGCCGTGCGCTGGACAAAGCGCGGTCCGGGCTGCGGGTGAAGCCCATTCCTGCCGCCGCCTCCGCGCTCAGTACGATTTCGGCAGCCCGAGCGCGTGCTCGGCCACGTGGCAGAGTGCGAGCTGCGCACTTATCGGCGTGAGCTTGGGGATCATCGCCTCGCGCAGCAGGCGCTCGACATGGAACTCCTGCGCGTATCCCATCCCGCCCAGCGTGTTCATCGCGCGCAGGCAGGCCGAGACGCCCGCTTCGGCGGCAAGGTATTTCGCGGCATTGGCCTCTGCACCGCAGCTTTGCCCGGTGTCGTAGAGCCATGCCGCGCGCAGGCACAGAAGACGTGCCGCCTCCAGCTCCGCCCAGCTTTGCGCGAGCGGGTGCTGGATTCCCTGGTTGGCGCCGATCGGGCGGCCGAAGACGACGCGCTCGCGGCCGTATCGGGCGGCGCGGTCGATCGCGTCCTGGCCGATGCCGACCGCTTCCATGCCCACCAGCACCCGCTCCGGGTTGAGCCCGTGCAGCAGGCAGCGGAACCCTTCTCCCTCGGCGCCGATGCGGTCTTCGTCGGGGATGCGCAGCCCGTCGATGAAGAGCTGGTTCGAATCGACCGCGTGCCGCCCCATCTTCGGGATTTCGCGCACCTCGACGACGCTGCGGTCGAGATCGGCATAGAAGAGCGTCAGCCCTTCAGTGCCGCGCCGGCATTGCTCGCGCGGCGTGGTGCGAGCGAGCAGCATGATTTTTCGCGCACTCTGCGCCGTCGAGGTCCAGATTTTCCGGCCGTGCACGACATAGCCGCCGGGCACCCGTTCGGCGCGGGTGCTGATGCGGCCGGTGTCCAGCCCCGCATCGGGCTCGGTGACGCCGAAGCAGGTGCGCGCCTGGCCTGCGATCAGTGGTGGCAGGAAACGGCGCTTCTGCGCCTCGGTGCCGTGGATCACCACCGGATGCGGGCCGAAAATGTTCATGTGGATCGACGAGGCCGCCGCCATCGCGCCGCACCGCGCGACCGCCTGCATCATCAGTGCCGCTTCGGTGACGCCCAGTCCTGCGCCGCCGTACTCGACGGGCATCGCGACACCGAGCCAGCCGCCCGCCGCGATCGCGTCGTGGAAGGCGTCGGGAAAACGGTGCTCGCGGTCGCAGTCGCGCCAGTAGTCGTCGCCGAAGCCTGAGCAGACGCGGCCGATCCCCTCCAGCAGCGCCGTCTGCTCCGGGGTCGGGCCGAAATCCATCAGTCTCGGCCGGGCTTGTAGACCACGAAGCCGCGGATCGCATCGACCAGGGCGGCGGGTTCGTCGACGCGGATCGAGTGGCTGCTGTGCTCGAAGATGCGCAGGTCGGAGCCGGGGATCAGGCGATGGATCTCCTCGGAGAACTCGGGCGCGCAGATCCAGTCCTGCCGGCCGGCGAGGATCAGCGTCGGTGCGGTGATGCGCGGAAGCTCCGGGCGGAGGTCGTAACTCCACATGAACCCGCCTGGCGCGAAGGCGCGGTTGAGGGCGTCGGGCGCGGGCGTCGCGCGACCGCGTACCGCGCCGGCCGAGGCGGCGTCGAATTTCTGCGAGTAGAGCGGACCCATCACGTCGTAGTAGTGCCGCACGTCGTCGACGGTGCGCAGTTCGCCCTTGTAAAGGCGCTCGACCACCGCTTGCTGCTCCGCGGTGCCGCGCTCGCGCACGATCTGCCGGGAGCGCTCGATGAAGCCGTTCTGCGCCGCCGTCACCACGAGCACCAGATGCGAGACCGCGTCCGGATGCCGCGCCGCGTGCGCCATCGCGACCATGCCGCCATAGCTGGTGCCGATGCTGACGATCGGACCCAGGCCGAGATGCTGGCGCAGCGCCTCCATATCCTCGACGTTCTCGTCGAGCGTGTAGCGCGCCCTCTCGCCGCGCGCCGAGCGGCCCTGGCCGCGATGGTCGAAATAGACAAGCTGCATCCGCTCGGCGAGCGGCGAGAAGGCAGGCTTGAAGCCGCTGTGGTCGGAACCCGGGCCGCCGTGGATGACGAAGGCGACCGGACGCTCCCGCATCTCGCCGCCGTCGGGCACGAGGCCCATGCCCTCGACGTCGAAATAGAGTTCGGTGTCCCGCACTTTGGCACGCATCGGCACGCTCCGGTTGAGGTCAGTCGCGATCAGCCATACCGCGACGCCCGTCTTGTTGCCAGGCCTGATCAGCGCCGCCGCAGCAGTGCCGCGCGTCCCGGCTTGTCCTCCTGCCGCGCGCGGCCGAGGGCGAGCGCGTCCGGCGCCACGTCGCGGGTGATCGTGCTGCCGGCCGCGACATAGGCGCCGTCGCCGACCGAGACTGGTGCGACGAGCGTGCTGTTCGAGCCGATGAACGTGCCCTCGCCCACCGCGGTGCGGTGCTTGCGCTTTCCGTCATAGTTGCAGGTGATCGTGCCGGCGCCGATGTTGGCGCGCGCGCCGACCGAGGCGTCGCCCAGATAGGCGAGGTGGTTGGCCTTGGCGCCGTCGCCCAGCGTCGTCGCCTTCAGCTCGACGAAATTGCCGACATGCGCGCCGGCGCCGACCACGGTGCCCGGACGCAGCCGCGCGAACGGGCCGACGATCGCGCCCGCACCGACGCGCGCGCCTTCGAGATGGCAGAACGCGCGGATCTCCGCACCCGACTCGACGGCGACATCGGGCCCGAACACGACATTCGGCCCGATCGTGACGTCGGGCTCGAATGCGGTGTCGTGGCTGAGGAACACCGTCTCGGGCGCCTGCATGGTGACGCCCGCCTCCATTGCGGTGCGGCGCAGGCGGCGTTGCAACTCGGCCTCGGCCTCGGCCAGCTCGGCACGGGAATTGACGCCGCGCAGCTCGGCCTCCGGCGCCTCGACCGCGACCACTGTCCCGCCCTCGGCGGCGGCCAGCGCCACCGTGTCGGTGAGGTAGTATTCGCGTTTCGCGTTGTCGCACCCGGTCGCACGCAGCCATCGCCGCAGGTCTGGGGCGGCGGCGCAGATCACGCCGGCATTGCACAGGCCGACCGCGCGCTCGGCGTCGGACGCCTCGGCCCATTCGACGATCCGCACGACGCGCCCGGCCTCGGTCAGCACCCGGCCGTAGCGGGCGGGATCGGCCGGCCGCATCGCAAGCAGGGCGAGCGCGATGTCGCCCGCCGCCCGGCGGTCACGCAGGCGCCGCATCGTGGCGGCCTCGATCAGCGGATTGTCGGCGTAGAGCACCGCGACGTCGCCGTCTCCGAACAGGTCGGAGGCGGCCAGCGCGGCGTGCGCGGTGCCGCGCCGCTCCTGCTGCACCACCACCGGATGCGGGGACGCGGCCTCGGCGACCGCCTCCATTTCCGGTCCCACCACGACGACGACGCGATCGAACGCCGCCTCCACGCTGGCAAGCAGGTGGCGCAGCATCGACCGGCCGGCGAGCGGGTGCAGCACCTTCGGCAGTGTCGAGCGCATCCGGGTGCCGAGGCCGGCGGCAAGGAGAATGGCGGTCGCGGTCATTCGCCTCCCCGGTAGCGGGATCACGCCGCCCGTGTCAAAGCCCGAAGGCAGGACACACGAAAGGTGCCGTCCATGAGCCCCATCCTGGTGTTCGATCTCGACGGCACGCTGGTCGACAGCGTGCCCGATCTGATGACGGCCCTCAACCGGCTGTTGGCGGCGCGCGGGCTGGCACCGTTCGACGCCGCGGGAACCGCGGCGATGGTCGGCGACGGCGCGGCCGTGCTGGTCGAACGCGCGTTCGCCGCGCGGGGTGGCGCGGCGGACGCGGAGGCGATCGAGAGCCTGGTTGCCGATTACACGGCGCATGCGACGGAGGCGAGCCGGCTCTATTCGGGCGTCGCCGAGACGCTGACGGCGCTGGCCGATGACGGATGGCTGCTCGCCGTCTGCACCAACAAGCCAGTGGCGGCCGCGCGCGTGGTGCTGGACGGGCTCGGGCTCGCCGGCCGTTTCGCAGCGATCGGCGGCGGCGACAGTTTTCCGGCCCGCAAGCCTGACCCGGCGCACCTGCTGGCGACGATCGCGGCCGGAGGCGGCGTGGCGGAGGCCGCGGTGATGGTCGGCGACCATGCCAACGACGTGGCGGCGGCGCGCGGCGCCGGACTGCCGTGCATCTTCGCCAGCTGGGGCTATGGGCGGCCGGAGATGGCGGCGGGTGCCGCGGCGGCGGCGGCCCGCATCGCGGCGGTGCCGGCGATCGCGGCCCGGCTGCTGCGACGGGAGCAGATCAGGGGGTGACAGCAGCTCCCGGGGCGGCCGCAGCTCCGGGAGCGATCAGCTCCGCATGCGTCATCACCGCGACCGCCGCGCCGAACCAGCGGGTCGCGAAGCTGATCCGGACCGGCAGCGACGGGGCGCCGGGCAGCACCTGGGCGAACCAGGCCGAGCCGTCATGTGGTTTCCGGGCGAACGGGCTGTCGTTGTTCTCAAATCCGGCGAGCTGCTGGCCCTGGAAGGAGCAGCGCAGCGCGTTACCGACATAGGGCGAGTCCGCCCCTCTCGGCAGCTGCTGGTCGCCGACGGTGGTGGCCTCGATCGCGGTCAGCCGCCGGCCGTCGAACGTGCGGGTGGCGGCGTTGCAGGTACCAGTCGTGACGACATGGTGGATCAGCAGCACTATCGCGCTGAGGTCGTCGATCGTGTGGGCCTGCATGGCGGGAGCCACCGGTTCCCAGCGGCCGGCATTCGGCGGCAAGAGCGTCTGGACGTCCGGGTTGCCGTCGCGGTAGCTGATCAGCACGTGGCGGTCCTCGCTGTGCAGGCGGGCGGTGCTGGCATACCGCACAGGTGCCACGCCGTCGGCGGTCCATCTCCCCTGCGACTGGGTGGCACTGCGCGCGGGCTTGAGGGCGCCGTAGAGCCCGACCGTGTGATAGGCCATCGTCGCCCGGTAGCCGGATGGGTCCAACACCATCGTCGCCTCGATCTGCGCCACTGTCAGGCCGATTGCGTGGACCTCGTAGGTGAAGCGCACCGCCTGCACCGGGCCGGGGGCCAGTGCGACGGCAGGAGTGGCGGCGGGGGCGGCGGAGCCCGCCAGCACGAGGGCGGCGGCGAGGGCGGTGTGAAGACGCATGATTGCGGCCATACGCTGGCGCGCCCACTTCGGGCAAACCACTTCTTGTCTTGTTGCCAGACTCCGAAGCGCCGCCGGATGATGGCCCGCCTTGGATGCAGACACCCGAAGGACACCGCGAGCCATGAACGCCTCCGTCCAAGCGCCCGCCCCGCCGAAACCGCCGGAAGAGCAGCCGGTCCGTTTCGACCTGCTGACCGAGAACCCGGTCTACAAGCCGTTCCGCTACCCCTGGGCCTATGACGCATGGCTGACGCAGCAGCGCGTCCACTGGCTGCCCGAGGAGGTGCCGCTCGCCGACGACGTCAAGGACTGGCACCGCAATCTCTCCGCCGCGGAGCGCAACCTGCTGACACAGATCTTCCGCTTCTTCACGCAGGCGGACGTCGAGGTGAACAACTGTTACATGAAGCACTACAGTCAGGTGTTCAAGCCGACCGAAGTGCTGATGATGCTGTCTGCGTTCTCCAACATCGAGACGGTGCATATCGCCGCCTACAGCCACCTGCTCGACACGGTGGGGATGCCGGAGATCGAGTATCAGGCATTCCTGCGCTACAAGGAGATGAAGGACAAGTTCGACTACATGCAAGCCTTCCGCGTCGACAGCAGGCACGAGATCGCCAAGACGCTCGCTGCGTTCGGCGCCTTCACCGAAGGACTGCAGCTCTTCGCCAGCTTCGCGATCCTGCTGAACTTCCCGCGCTTCGGGAAGATGAAGGGGATGGGCCAGATCATCTCCTGGTCGGTGCGCGATGAGAGCCTGCACTGCATCTCGGTGATCCGCCTGTTCCGCACCTTCGTCGCCGAGAACCCCGAGATCTGGACGGAGGAGTTCCGGCGCGAACTTTATATCATCTGTGCGACCATCGTGGACCATGAGGACGCGTTCATCGACCTCGCCTTCGAGCTGGGCTCGGTCCAGGGGCTCGAATCGAAGGACGTGAAGCAGTACATCCGCTTCGTCGCCGACCGGCGGCTGGTGCAGCTCGGCCTCGCCCCGCTATTCCATGTCGAGCGCAACCCGCTCGCCTGGCTCGACGAGATGCTGAACGCGGTCGAGCACGCCAATTTCTTCGAGAACCGGGCGACCGAATACAGCAAGGCGGCGACCTCGGGGACGTGGGAGGAGGCGTTCGCGCCGGCCTGAACGGGCGGGCTGATCGGACCCGCGCGGGGCGGGGTTTGCAACCGTCCGGCACACGCGTATGAGGCCGGCCCATGCTCCGCGCGATCCGCTGGCTGTCGCTCTCGCTGCTTGGCGTCGTCATCATCGCCTGGGGAGTGCTGTGGCTCGGGGTGCACCGGCCGGCGGGACCGGCCGGGCGGCTGGTCGCGTTCCTGACCGGGCAGACGCCGCGCGCCGCCGCACAGGGTGTCGGGGTGGGTGGTATCGCGCTCGGCGGCCCGTTCACGCTCGTCGACTCGCAAGGGCAGACGGTGACGGACCGCAGCTTCCGCGGCCGCTGGATGCTGGTCTATTTCGGCTACACCTCGTGCCCCGATGTGTGCCCGACGGAATTGCAGACGATCGTCGCGGCGCTGGACCGCATCGGACCGGCGGCGGCGGGGCGCATCGCACCCCTGTTCGTCACTGTCGATCCGGGGCGCGACACGCCCGCGGTGCTCGGGCGCTACACGGCGCTGTTCGGTCCGCAACTAATCGGGCTGACCGGGTCGGCCGCCCAGATCGGCGGGGTGGAGCATGCGTTCCGGGTCTATCACGCCGACGTCACGCAGGATGGCGGCAACAATTATCTCGTGAATCACTCTTCCTTTATGTATCTGGTCGGTCCACAGGGACGCTTCGACGCCCTGTATCCGCCCGGCCTGACCGCGACGGCGCTGGCCGATCGGTTGCGCCGGCAGATGGACACCAACGGATAGATCCCGGGCGAGGCTGACTTGGACCCCACCTCAACCGACAATACGACCGGCCCCGATGCGGCGCGGGACTCGGCCGGCGCGCCGCCACGCCAGGGCCGGCGCCTGTCGGACAAGGTGCTGATCGCATTCCACCATGCCTGCGACATCGGCGATTTCGAG
>DATAYA010000225.1:0-2882 GCA_036272815.1 Acetobacteraceae bacterium | reverse complement strand
GCACCCGTGGCACAGACCTTCTTCGTCGACGAGGGCGTGCGCGAGCGCGCGCGGCTCGACGCGATCGTGACCGTGGTGGACGCCAAGCACGTCGCCGCGCGGCTCGACGACAGCGCCGAGGCGGCGGCCCAGATCGCCTTCGCCGACGTGATCGTGCTCAACAAGGTCGATCTGGTGACCGAGGCGGAACGCGAGGAGGTCGAGCGCCGGATCCGCGCCATCAACCGCTTCGCCCGCATCATCCCCGCCGAGCGTGCCGACGTGCCGATCGCCGAGCTGCTCGACCTCGGCGCCTTCGACCTGCAGCGCGCCGTCGGGCTGGCGCCCGGCTTCCTCGACGGCGAGGACGAGCACAGCCACGACGAGGATGTCGGCTCGATGAGCTTCGAGGTAGAGCGCCCGATCGACCCGGAGAAGTTCAACATCTGGATCAGCGGGCTGCTGGCCGAGCGCGGTCCGGACCTGCTGCGCACCAAGGGCATCCTCGGCTATGCCAACGAGGACCGCCGCTTCGCCTTCCAGGCGGTCCACATGATCGCCGACGGCGACTTCATCGGCCCCTGGCGCGAGGGCGAGCCGCGCCGCAGCCGCATCGTCTTCATCGGCCGCAACCTCAACCGCCCGCTGCTCCGCCGCGGCTTCGAGGCGACCCAGGTTCCGGCGTGAGCGGGACGGCCGCGGCCCCGCGCTTCCTGATCGAGGCGCGCGGGACGTCGCAGGCGCTCGATGCCTACGTCGTCGCCGCCGCCTTCGACCGCGCCGGCGACATCTGCGCCTTCGCCCTCGGCGACGGCACCCTCCATCTGGCCCCGCGGAGCGACCCGGCGTGGCAGCGCGTCGAGGCGCATGACGGCGCGGTGCTGGCGCTGGTCCCGGACGCGCGGCCGGGAGGGTTCGTGACTGGCGGCGACGACGGCGCGTTCCGCCGCATCGACGGCGCCGGCGCGGTTGCCGACATCGCCACCCTCGGCGGCAAGTGGGTCGAGCAGGTCGCCTCCCACATGGACCCGAAATCCGGCGTCCTCGCCTGCGCCGCCGGCAAGCGCGTGCATGTGTTCGACGCGGCGGGCGCCGCGCTGAAAGTGCTGGAGCACCCCTCCAGCGTCACCGGCCTCGTCTTCGATGCGCGCGGCAAGCGGGTCTGCGCGAGCCACGTCAACGGCGCCTCGCTCTGGTTCGTCGCCGCGAAGGTGGACACGCCGCGCCGGCTGGAATGGAAGGGCAGCCACACCGGCATCGCGATCAGCCCCGACGGCGACGCGGTCGTCACCGCGATGCAGGAGAACTCGCTGCACGGCTGGCGGCTCTCGGACGGGCAGCACATGCGGATGAGCGGCTATCCCGCCAAGACGCGCAGCCTCGGCTTCACCCGCAGCGGCCGCTGGCTCGCCTCCTCCGGCGCCGAGAGCGTCGTGCTCTGGCCGTTCTTCGGCGGCGGCCCGATGGGCAAGTCGCCGACCGAGCTTGCCGGCGGCGACGGCGTGCTCTGCACCGCGGTCGCCGCGCACCCGGCGATGGAGGCGGTCGCCGCCGGCTTCAGCGACGGGCTGGTGGTGCTCGCCGACGTCGCGACCCAGCGCCTGCTGCCGATCTGCGGCCCCGGCCGCGGCGCCGTCTCAACCCTCGCCTGGTCGCCCGAGGGGGGGATGCTGGCGCTCGGCACCGAGCAGGGATTTGCGGCGCTGGTCGATCTCTCGACGCGGTAGCGCGCTTGGGATGGATGCCGCGGCATGGCATGCTCGGGTCATGACGATCTACAAGGTGGTGAGGCTCCCCGTCGGTTCGGATGACCGATGGGGCGTGCAGTGGATAGACGCCGATGGTCGGACCGACGTGATCGGGCCGTTCGACACCGAGGCGGAAGCGCACGGCGAGGCGGAGCGACTGACCGAGCTTGAGGCCGAGCGGACCACCTGAACCCCCGCCTGGAGACCCTGCGTGCAGACACTGACCAACCAAGGCATGGCCATGCCGCGCCTCGGCCTCGGCACCTGGCCGATGCGGGGCGCCGAGTGCCAGGCGGCCGTGGAGAGTGCGCTGGCGCTCGGCTACCGCCACATCGATACCGCCGCCGCCTATGGCAACGAGGATGCCGTCGGCGCCGGCATCGCCGCCGCTGGCGTGCCGCGCGGCCAGATCCATGTCACCACCAAGGTCTGGCACGACCAGTTGGCACCCGGCGGGGTGGCGGCCGCGATCGAGCGCAGCCTGTCCGCCCTGCGGCTCGACCATGTCGATCTCTATCTGATCCACTGGCCGGCGCGCGGCATGGACCTGCCGCGCACGCTGGAGGCGATGGTCCGGTTGCGCGAGCAGGGGCGCGCGCGGGCGATCGGGGTCTCGAACTTCCCGGTGGCGCTGATGCGGCAGGCGGTGGAGGAGGTGGGCGCGCCGATCGCCTGCAACCAGGTCGAATATCACGCCATGCTCGACCAGTCGGCGGTGCTGGCCTACGCGCGCGCCCACGGCATCGCCGTGACCGCCTATTCGCCGCTCGCCAAGGGCTCCGAGCTGGCCGGGATCGCGGAGCTGGCCGCGATCGCCCGCAAGCACGATGCGACCGCGGCACAGGTGGCGCTGGCTTGGCTGCTCGGCCAGGACGGCGTGGCCGCGGTGCCGAAGGCCGCCTCCCGCGCGCGGCAGGCGGAGAACCTCCGGGCGCTCGACGTGGCACTCGACGCGGCCGACCGGGAGGCGATCGCCCTGCTGCCGAAGGGGCGGCGGCTGGTCACTCCGTCCTGGGCTCCCGCCTGGGACTGAGCGACCAGCCGCACGCCGTGCCGTCCTCCCCGCCTGCAATCGGGGCCTGCAATCGGGGCCTGCAATCGGGGCCTGCAATCGGGGCCTGCAATCGGGGCATGCAATCGGGGCATGCAATTGGG
>DATAYA010000224.1:0-13086 GCA_036272815.1 Acetobacteraceae bacterium | reverse complement strand
GCGGCGATGCGCATCGTCTCGGACGGCGAGGGGATCGGCCTGTCGCGGCGGCGGATCACGCTCTCGACCTCCGGCGTGGTGCCGATGATGGACCGCTGCGGCACGGAGCTGGGCGTCAATCTCGCGGTCTCGTTGCACGCGGTGCGCGACGATCTGCGCGACGAGCTGGTGCCGCTAAACCGCAAGTACCCGATCGCCGAGCTGATCGCGGCATGCCGGCGCTATCCGGGTGCCAGCAACGCGCGGCGGATCACGTTCGAATACGTCATGCTGCGCGGTGTGAATGACAGCGAGGCGGACGCGCGCGCGTTGGTCCGGCTGATCGCGGGCATCCCGGCGAAGGTCAACCTGATCCCGTTCAATCCTTGGCCCGGGAGCGCCTATCAGCCGAGCACGCGCGCGGCCCTCGACCGGTTCGCGGCGATCGTGATGGACGCGGGCTTCGCGTCCCCGGTACGCAGCCCGCGCGGGCGCGACATCCTCGCCGCCTGCGGGCAGCTGCGCACCGAGAGCCGGCGGGAGCGGCCGGCGGCGTGACGCGGAGCCGCGTCTTTCATGGCGTGGCGATCGGCATCCTGATGCTGCGGACCGGATTTCGCCGCTTTCCGGGCGACGTTGGTCATGCAGCGACGTTCCCGTTTCCCGTGCAGTACCGCGTGGTGCGCGAGGCGACGCCGGAGGACGTCGCGGATTTCCACGACGGGCGGCTGCTGCCGGCGTTCCGCGATGCCGCGCGGGCCTTGGTCGAAGAAGGCGTCGACGCGATCGCGACCTCCTGCGGGTTCCTCGCCTGCTACCAGCGCGAGCTGGCCGCGTCCGTGCCGGTTCCGGTCGCATCGAGCGCGCTGCTGCAACTTCCGATGGTGGCGCGGATGCTGCCGGCGGGGCTGCGCGTCGGCGTGCTGACGTACGACGCCGGTGCACTCGGGCGCGCCCATCTGGAGGCGGTGGGCGCGGAGCCGGACACGCCCGTCGTGGGACTGCCGGCGGACGGCGGCTTCGTGCGCGCGATCCGCGGCGGCGACGCGGCGCCGGACTTCGAGGCGCTGGCGGCGGAGGCGGTCGATGCGGCGGCTCGGCTCGCGGCAATGCCGGGTGTCGGCGCGATCGTCTGCGAATGCACCAATCTCGGCCCGTTCGCCGCGGCGATCGCGGCGCGCACCGGATTGCCGGTGTTCGACGTCGTGAGTCTGGTGCGCTGGCTGCACGACGGATTGCGGCCGCGGAGCTTCGCATGAGCGCCACGCTGGTCGAGACCTTGCAGGCGGCGCTGGGCGCCGGCGCGGTGCTCGCGGGCGAGGCGATCGAGCCGCGCTATCTGCACGATTGGGGAATACCCGATGCCTGCGCGATGCCGCTCGCGGTCACGTGCCCGCGCAACGCGGCGGAGGTCGCGGCGGTGCTGCTTGCCTGCTCCGAGGCCCGCGTGCCGGTGGTGCCGCAGGGCGGCATGACGGGGCTCGCCGGTGGCGCCACGCCGTCCGCCGGCTGCGTCGCGCTCTCGCTCGAGCGGATGCGCGCGATCGAGGAGATCGACGTCGCGTCGGCCACGATGACGGTGCAGGCAGGCGCCACGCTGCAATCCGTGCAGGAGGCGGCGGAGGCGGCGGACCTGTTCTTCGCGCTCGACATCGGCGGGCGGGGGAGCTGCCTGATCGGCGGCAACGTCTCCACCAATGCCGGCGGCAACCGCGTGCTGCGCTACGGCATGGCGCGGGCGCTGGTGCTCGGGATCGAGGTCGTGCTGGCCGACGGCACGATCGTCACCTCGCTCAACAAGATGCTCAAGAACAACGCCGGCTATGACCTCAAGCAGATGTTCATCGGCGCCGAGGGCACGCTCGGCGTCATCACCCGCCTCGTGCTGCGGCTGCATCCCAGGCCGCGCAGCGTCTGCACCGCGCTGTGTGCGCTCGCCGGCTACGAGCAGGTGCTGCAACTGCTCGCGTGCACGCAGGCGCATCTCGGCGGCGAGCTGGCCGCGTTCGAGGTGATGTGGCCGGATTTCTACCGGCTCGGGACGGACGCGCTCGGGCGACGGGCGCCGCTCGCGCATGGCTGCGCGTATTACGTGCTGCTCGAACAGATGGGCACCGACCAGGCGCGCGACGAGCCGCACTTTTCCGCACTGATCGAGGGCGCGGTCGATGACGGGATCGTGGAGAACGCGGTGGTTGCGCAATCCGTAGCACAGAGCCGCGAGATATGGGCGATCCGCGACAGCACGGGCGAGTTCCCGCGCACTTTCTGGCCACTGCTGAACTTCGACGTCAGCATCCCGATCGGTGAGATCGGCGGCTTTGTCGAGGCGTGCTCGGCGCAGTTGGCGGCGCGCTGGCCGGAGATCCGGACCGTGTTCTTCGGCCATATCGCGGACAGCAACGTCCATATCGTGCTCAACATGGGCGACGCCGTGCTGCCGGCGCATGAGGTCGAGCCGCTCGTCTATGATTGCGTGCGGGACTGGCGCGGGTCGATCTCGGCCGAGCACGGGATCGGCGTGCTGAAGCGGGAGTATCTCGGCCACTCGCGGAGCGAAGCGGAAATCGCGGTCATGCGGCGGATCAAGGCGGCACTCGACCCGCTCGGCATCCTCAATCCCGGCAAGGTGATCTGACCGCTCAGAGGTGCGGCAGCCAGACGTCGAGCACGGCGCAGCGGCGTTCCTCGCGCACCGCCCGCAATGCGTCCGTGATCGCTGCGTCGAGATCGCTCGCCCGCTCGACACGCCGGGCGAGCGCACCGCCGGCGGCGGCGGCGATGCCGGCATAGTCGGGCGGCGGGTCGAACGTGACGCCGATTTCGTTGGCGCGGCTTGCGTGGCCGTGCGGATGCACCGCCAGCGCCGAGAGCTTCGGCGATTTCCAGCCGCGGTTGTTGTAGATCACGGTCAGGAACGGTGTCGCGTAATGCTTCGCGATCCAATGCACGGTGGACGGCACCGAGAACATGTAGGAACCATCGCCGCAGAGCGCGATCACCGTCGCCTCGGGCCGCGCAAGCTTGGCGCCGATCGCGGCCCCGCCATGCCAGCCGAGCGAACCCGCGCCGCTGCCGAACAGGCGGCCGGCGCGCGTCATGCGCAAATGGTCGATCGAGGCGGTGTAATTCGAGATCGTCTCGTTCAGGACGATCGTGTCCGCATCGAGATGCGCGCGGATGCGCGCGGTGAGAACCTCGCCCGTGATGGTGTCGCCCCGCGGCACCTCGCGCTCGCGCAACGCGGCCGCGCGGTGTGCGTGGCGCGATGCCCAGTGGGTCCGGCGGCTCTCGAAATCCGCCGCCGGCTGCGCGTCCAGATGCGCGTTGAGCTGTGCCAGCGCGATCGCCGCCTCGGCGCGCCAGACGCGGTGCGCGCCGATGTACCAGAGCGGCATCGCCTGCTTCAGCGGGTCGATGTCGATGTGGTATATCGAGGCATCCGGGCGAGGCCGGCTGACGCTGGGAATCCAAGGCACGTCGCTGTCGATCACCAGCACCAGGTCGGCCTCGGCCAGCGCCTCGTTCTGCCGCGGCTCGTTCCACTGGTTGCCCTGGTAGAGCGGATCGTCGGCGGGGAAGTTGGTCGCGTTCGGCACCGAGTCCAGCACGCCGATCCCGAGCCGGCCGCACAGCCGCACCAACTCGGCGACGGCCGCGACGGATCGTCCGAGATAGGAGGTGACGACAAGCGGCCGCCGCGCCGTCATCAGCGCCTCGGCGAGCGATCCCACGTCGTCCGGCGGCAGGCCCGCGGGCGCGACCGGCACCCACGCAGCGGGATCGACTGCGACCTCGGGCACGTCCTCCTCCAGCACCTCGCGCGCGGCCATCAAATAGACCGGGCCCTTGGGATCGCTGTTGGCGAATTGCAGCGCCCGCAGCGTCATCTGCCGGATGTTGCGTCCGGTGCGCAATTCGGTGTCGTAGCGCATGTAGCCGCGCACGATGCCACGCTGGTCGTGGACGTCCTGGATCCACTGGATGAACTCGTTGCGGCTGCCGCGCAGCTCGCCCTCCTGCGTGAACGGCGAGGCGCCGGCGATGATGACGACCGGCACGCGGCCCTTCGATGCGTTGTGGACCGCGCCGGCCAGCGCCTGCGTGCCGCACTCGACATGCACCAGCACCGCCTGTGCCGCGCCGCTCACCTGCGCATAGCCGTGCGCGGCCGAGAGCGCGACCATCTCGTTCGGGCAGGTGATGATCTCGGGCACACGGCTCCCGGTCGCATGTGCGGCGGCGATCGCCTCGACGAAGGGCGGGTGGTCGCTGCCGAGATTGGCGAAGATGTAGCGCACGCCGGCCTGATCCAGCGTCTCCAGCAGCGCCATGCCGGCGGTTTGCATTTTCTATTCTTTCTGCGCGCGCAGCACGGCGGCGATGATGTCGGCGAGGCGGGCGTAGTCGGCGGCTTCGTTGTAGGCGGCCGCGGAGACGCGCAGCCAGGCACCGCCGTCGATCGCCTGCACCGGCGCGTCGGTGCCGGCATCGAGCAGGGCGCCGCGGATCGCGAGTGCGCGCTCGCGTGTGACGTGGCCCGCGACCGGCAGGCGGACGACGCCCATCGCGCCATCGCAGGGGCCGCGCTCGCTGTTGAAGCGTCGGCCCAGCATCGCCGTTGCCGCCTCCGCAAGCTCGGCATTGCGCGTCATCAGCGCATTGCCTCCGAGCGATGCGTAAAAGTCGAGTGCGGCATCGATCGCGAGCCACGCCGACGGGTCGCGCGTGCCGGTCCAGTCAAACTCCTCGAGGAATCCGGCATCGAGACCATGCGAGATAACCGGCGGATGCAGCCCCGCCTGCCGCTCCGGCCGCGCCCAGAGAAAGCCGCAGCCTTTCGGTGCCATCAGCCACTTGTGGCAATTGCCGGCATACCAGTCCGCGCCGGTCGAGGGGATGTCGAGCGGCAGCTGGCCGGGTCCGTGCGCGCCGTCGATCAGCACCGGCACAGCCGCCTCGCGACAAGCAGCCGCCATGGCCGCGACCGGCAGGACGAGCGCGCTCGACGAGGTGATGTGGTCCAGCACCGCGATGCGTGTGCGCGGCGAGAGCGCGCGCCGCAAGGCGGCGAGCAAAGCCGCCGCGTCGGGCGCGGGGAACGGCAACGGCACGACGACGACGCGTGCGCCGGCCCGTGCCGCGACGTGTCGTGCGGTGTTGACGACGGCGCCGTAACCATGCGCGAGCACGACGATCTCGTCGTCCGCGCCGAGGTCGAGCGACCGCAGCACCGCGTTGCAGGCGGCGGTCGCGTTCTCGACGAAGGCGAGATCGTCGCCGTGCGCACCGAGAAACCCCGCCAACCGCGCCGCCGATGCGCGCAATGCCGACGGCATCTCGCGGTTGAAGAAACGGGTCGGCTGCGCCTCCATCCGCGCACGCCACGCATCCTGCGCCGCAAGCACCGGCAGCGGCGTCGCCCCGTAACTGCCGTGGTTGACCGTGCAGAATTCGGGCTCCAGCCGCCAATGACGCCGGACGGCGGTGCCGAGCGGCGGCATCACGCGGGCTTGGCGGCGGGGGCGGCAAACGCGGCGGCCACGCGCCGCACGAAGGCGGCGGGATCGGCCGGCGGCTCGCCGTCCTGCACCCGCGCCAGATCGAGCAGCAACCCTGCATCCGCCTGCAAGCCCTCGCCATGTTCGGCGCGCGCGGCGAGGGCGGCGATCCAGGGATGCCGCGGATTGACCTCCAGCACCGGCTTGCCCGCGAAACCCCGGCCGGAGCGGCGCATCAGCCGCTGCATGTGCAGGTCCGGCCCGTGCGCGGGCGCTGCCAGCGCCGCGGCACTCTCGACCAGGCGGGCGGAGGCGCGCACCTCGCTCACCTGATCGGCCAGCGCCTCCTTCAGCACGGCGGTCAGCCGGGAGACGTCGGGGGCGGCGGACGCCGCCTCGCCATCCACCGGCAGCTTGTCGAGTTCCTCGCCCGCCTGCGTCACGCTGCGCAGCTTGCGGCCCTCGAACGCGTCGAGCCGCTCGGGCCAGAATGCATCGACCGGATCGGTGAGGAGCAGCACCTCGACGCCGCGCGCACGGAAACCTTCGAGCTGCGGCGAGGCGGCGAGCGCTTTCGCGTCGTCGCCGAGCAGGTAGAAAATCGAATCCTGCGCCGGCTTCATACGGTCCACGTAGTCCGCCAGCGAGGTCCAGCCCTCGGCGGCGGACGAGCGGAAGCGCAGCAGCTCGGCGATCTCGCGCCGGTGCTCGCCATCGTCCCACGCGCCTTCCTTCAGGACAGGGCCGAAGTTTTCCCAGAAGCCCGCGTAGTCTCCGCCCTCCTTGGCGCGCGATTTCAGCTCCGCCAGCACGCGCCCGACCAACGCGCGGCGGATGCGCGCGAGCACCGGTGTTGATTGCAGCATCTCGCGCGAGACGTTGAGCGGCAAATCCTCGGTGTCCACCACGCCTTGCACGAACCGCAGCCAGGCCGGCAGCAACTCGGCCTCGTCGGTGATGAACATGCGCCGGACGTGCAGCCGCACGCGCGATTCGCGCACACCCTCGATCGGCTCGAACGGCTTGGCGCCGGGGATGAACAGCAGCGCCGAATATTCGAGCGCTCCCTCCGCGCGCCAGTGCAGCGTGGCCCACGGATCGTCGAACAGGTGCCCAAGGTGGCGGTAGAATTCCTTGTAGGCCTGCTCTGTGACATCCGCCTTCGGCTTGCGCCACAGCGCGGTGCCGGCGTTGGCCGGGATGTCCTTGCCCTCGCGCGCGATGGTGATCGGCACGGTGATGTGGTCGGCCCATTTGCGCACGATCGTCTCGAGCCGCATCGGGTCGAGGAACTCGTCGGCATCGGCCTTGAGATGCAGGATGACGTCGGTGCCGGCCGCCTCGCGGCTCGCGGGCGCGATCGTGTAGCTGCCGCCGCCGTCCGACGCCCAAGACCACGCCGCGTCGGCGCCGGCGCGACGGGAGATCACTTCCACCCGCTCGGCGACCATGAAGGCGGAATAGAAGCCGACGCCGAACTGGCCGATCAGGTTCGGCCGCTCCTCGGGCTTCGCGTCGGCGAGCGTGGCCCCGAAGCGGCGCGTGCCGGAGCGGGCGATGGTGCCGAGATTGTCCGCGAGTTCCGTGCGCGACATGCCGATCCCGGAATCGCTGATGGTCAGCTCGCGCCCCGGCCTGTCGGGGACGATGCGCACGGCGGCACCTTCGGGCAGCGCCAGGGTGGCGTCCGTCAGCGCCTCGAAACGGCGGCGGTCGGTCGCGTCGGCGGCGTTGGCAACCAGCTCGCGGAGGAAGATCTCGCGATCGGAATAGAGCGCGTGGACGACGAGATCGAGCAGGCGCCCGACCTCCGCGCTGAATTCGTGCCGCTCGCCGGCTTCGCTCGTCGCCTCGGTCGTCTCGCTCATCGCTGGTGTTTATCCCTGCCTCGGGTTGCGCGCGGCCGGCGATATGCGGGCGCGCGAACCCGCTTTCAACCGCAGATCAGACGGCCACCGTCGTGTCCTGCCCGGCCTGCTGACCCGATCCCTGACCCGCCTGGGCGCGGCGGCTCTGCCAGAGCTGCACGAAGTCGATCGGTTGCAGCAGCACCGGGGCGAAGCCGCCGTCGCGCGTGACGTCGGCGAGGATGTTGCGGGCGAAGGGGAACAGCAGCCGCGGGCACTCGACCAGCAGCACTGGCTCGACCGCGTTCTCCGGCAGGCCGGTCAGGGTGAAGATGCCGGCATAGGCCAGCTCGGCGATGAACACGCGGCGCGCATCCGGGGGCGGTGCCGCGGCCTGGCCGTTGGTGGAGACCTCGGTCGCCTCGGCGCGGATTGCCAGCGTGACCTCGAAGACGCTCTGTCCCTCGTTGATCCGGCGGGCCTGGACGTCGAGATTGATCTGTACCGCCGGCTGGCTGCGCAGCGTGCTGAACACCTGCGGCGCGCCCGGCACCTCGAAAGATAGGTCCTTCACGTACTGGACGTTGATGACCAGCGGCGGCATCGGGTTCGGCCCCGGTGCTCCGGGCGTTGCTCCCGGTGTTGCTCCCTGCGGCGCGGGCGTGGTCTCAGACATGTGGCGCTTCCTCAGGCTCGGATCGCGGCGCGGTAGCACGGCGGCGACGACCGCGCCATAAGCCGCTCGCTAGTGCCGCCAGACAAGTTCCCGCGGCGCCGGCAAGGTCGGGTCGCAGCGCAGCCATTCGCCGTTGCCGAGCCGCTCGCCGGTCAAGGCGAGGACAAAGCCCCAATGCGTGACCACCAGCGTGTCCGACCAGTCGGGCAGGGCCGCCATCTCGGCGCGGAACAGGGCGGCGCGCGCGATCACGTCCTCCGTGGGTTCCTCGATCGCCGGCCACCAGACCTCCTCGACGCCGGAGAAGTCGTGTTCCGGCCAGTCGCGGGCGAGCGCGCTGCGCGGCGAGCCGACGTCGCAGGCGAAGGCGAAGCGCTCCCGCACCACCGGATTGACAAGAACCGGCACGCCGAGCGCAGGCGCGATCGCCTCGGCGGTCTGCAAGGCGCGGGTGTAGGGCGAGGTGATGATCCGCGCGATCGGTTCCGCCGCCAGCGCCGCGGCGGCGGATACGGCCTGCGCCCGGCCGAGATCGGTCAGCTTCGGGTCCTGGATGCCGGGGTCGCGGCGGGTGAGGTTGAAGGCGGCGTTGAACTCGCTCTGCCCGTGGCGCAGGAGGATCATGCGGCGGGCATACAGGGCGGCCGGCCGGCCGGCAATGTCGAGGCGGTGGCAGCGTCGAGAGGCGGTGCCATGGCGGGCACGATGGTGGCGGGGCACGGTGGTGGCGGGCACGGTGATTGTGCGGCGCGGCGACGCCGCCTATCTCTGGCACGCCGTAGGAGAACGTGATGGGCGCGTCCGGGAGCTTCCCGATCGATCTGGTACTGTTCGGCATGATCGCGGCCTTCCTGGTGCTGCGGCTGCGCAGCATCCTCGGCCGGCGCACGGGGTACGAGCGGCCGCCGCAGGGAGCGGCACCGCTGCGCGACGCGGCCCGCGGCCCGGTCATCGACGGACGGGCCGAGCCGGCGGAGCCGGTGGCCGCAAGGCCGCTGCCCGATCCGGCCAGCCCCGCCGGGCGGGCGCTCGCGCGGATGCGCGATATCGACCGCAGCTTCGACGCGGGCCGTTTCCTGGAGGGGGCGGAGGGCGCGTTCCGGCTGATCGTCGGCGCCTTCGCCGCCGGCAACCGCGACCAGCTTCGTCCGCTGCTGACCCAAGACACCCTTGCGGTCTTCGAGCAGGCGATCGCGGCGCGAGAGCAGGCGGGCGAGACCCACCGCACGGAGGTGCGCGCGATCCATTCGGCGACGATCGAGGAGGCCACGCTGCTGAACACGCTCGCCGACATCACGGTGCGCTTCGTGACCGACCAGGTGAACGTGACGCTCGACCGCGCCGGCCAGCCGGTCGCGGGGGCGGATGCGGTGACCGAGATCGCCGACCTCTGGACCTTCGAGCGCGATCTCGCGGCACCGGCGAGCGGACCGGCCTGGCGGCTTTCGGGCGCGCGCAGCGCCTGATGCGCCGCGCCGTCGCGGCCGTCGCGGCCCTGCTGGCCACGGCGGCGCTGTCCGCCTGCGCCATCCCGCCGCCCGGCGCACCGGGAGCGCCCCTCACGCCGGTCGGGTTCAGCCAACTTCCCGGCTGGCCGGAGGCGAAGCCTGCCACGGTGCTGCGTGCCTTCGTCCAGAGCTGTGCCGCGCTGGCGCAACTGCCGCCGCGGCAGGATGTGGGCGGCAGCGGCGAGGTCGCGACGCGCGCCGGCCTGGCCGGGCAGTGGACGCGGGTCTGCACCGAGGCGAACGCGCTCAAGGTCGGTGACGAGGCGGCCGCGCACGCGTTCTTCGAGCGCAATTTCCAGCCCTACGCGCTCGGCTCCGGCCTCGTCACCGGCTACTACGAGCCGGAGGTGCAGGGCAGCCTGCGGCCGGGAGGCGACTATACCGTCCCGCTGCTGCGTCTGCCGCCCGATCTCGTCCGTGCGTCGCTCGGCGACTTCGATCCGGCGCTGAAGGGCCACAGCGTCACCGGCCACGTCGTCGGCGGCAAGCTGGTGCCGTATTACGACCGCAGCGAGATCGAGGACGGCGTACTCGACGGCGAGAACCTCGCCTTGCTCTGGCTGCGCAGTCCGGTGGATGCGTATTTCCTGCAGATCCAGGGCTCCGGGCGGGTGGTCTTGCCGGACGGCCGCATGGTGCGCGTCACCTATGCCGGCCAGAACGGCCGCACATACGTGGCGATCGGCAGGACGCTGACAGCGCGCGGCGCGATCCCCGGGGGGCAGGCGACGATGCAGTCGATCCGCGCCTGGCTGCTCGCGCATCCGTTGCAGGCCCGCGCGCTGATGGACGAGAACCCATCCTACGTTTTCTTCCGCGAGATCGATGGCCTCCCGCCGCAGGACGGGCCGCCCGGCACGCTCGGGGCGTCGCTCACGCCGCGCCGGTCGGTGGCCGTCGACCCGCGGACGGTGCCGCTCGGTGCGCCGATCTGGCTTGCGACCACCGATCCGGTGACCGGCAAGCCGATGCAGCGCATGGTCGTGGCGCAGGACACCGGTGGCGCGATCACCGGGCAGGGGCGCATCGACCTGTTCTTCGGCTGGGGCGAGGCGGCGCGCGAGGCGGCGGGGCGGATGCAGGCGCAGGGGCGGAGTTTTGTTCTTCTACCACTCGCACGGCCGGCAACGTGAGCGAGGCCGAGGCCGCTCCTATCCCGGCGTTGGCGTCGGGGCCAAACGAGCCGGCGCCACACGAGTCGGGGCCACACGAAATTTATTGCGGTGACTGCCTCGAGGTGCTGGCCGGATTGCCGGAAGCCTCGGTCGATGTCGTCGTGACCTCGCCGCCATACAATCTCGGCGTCGCCTACCGGCAGTACGAGGACCGGCGGCCGGAGGCGGAGTATCTCGACTGGATGGTGCGCGTCGCGTCGGCGCTGCGGCGGGTGCTGCGGCCGGACGGCTCGTTCTTCCTCAACATCGGCGGCGGTGCGGCGCAGCCCTGGCTGCCATTCGAGCTGATCGTGCGGCTGCGGCCCCTGTTCGTCTTGCAGAACCACATCGTCTGGGTAAAGGCGATCAGCACCGGCGAGGACAGTGTCGGCCATTACAAGCCGATGCCCGGTGCGCGCTTCCTGCATCCGATGCACGAGCACCTGTTCCACCTGACGCGAGGCGGCGACGTGGCGCTCGACCGGCTCGCGGTCGGCGTGCCGTTCAAGGACAAGTCGAACATCGCCCGCCGCGGCCACGCCGCCGACCGGCGCTGCCGGGGCAACACCTGGTTCATCCCCTATCCGACCGTGCAGCGGCGGGCGGAGAAGTTCGACCACCCCGGCACCTTCCCGATCGACCTGCCGCGCTGGTGCATCCGGCTGCACGGCAGGCGCGGCGCCGTTGTGCTCGACCCTTTCGCCGGCACCGGCACGACGCTGCTCGCGGCCGCGGCGGAGGGGGCGCGGGGGATCGGGATCGAGGTCGATCCGGCCTATGCCGCGATCGCCCGCGAGCGGCTTTGCGCGGGTCCGCTGTTCGCGCAAGCTTAAGCCATGACCGAGACCCGTCCGCGCGTGGCCCTGTTCGTCACCTGCCTCGTCGACCTGCATCGCCCGACCATCGGCTTCGCCGCGATCCGGCTGCTGGAGCAGGCCGGCTGCCGGGTCGAGGTGCCGCGGGCGCAGACCTGCTGCGGCCAGCCTGCCTACAACTCCGGCGACCGGGCGACGGCGGCCGACCTCGCGCGCGGCCTGATCGAGGCGTTCGGCGGCTACGACTACGTGGTGGCGCCCTCCGGCTCCTGCGCCGGGATGCTGCGCCACCACCTGCCCGGCCTGTTCGACGACGACCCGAACCTGCGCGCCCGCGCCGAACGGCTCGCGGGACGCTGCTACGAGCTGGTCTCGTTCCTGACCGACGTGCGCGGGATGCGGGGCGTGCAGGCGGCCTATGACGGGCGCGTCACCTACCACGACAGTTGCGCGGGGCTGCGGGAGATGGGCGTGAAGGCGCAGCCGCGGGCGCTGCTCGGCACGGTCGCGGGCCTGTCGCTCGCGGAGATGGCGGAGCCGGAGGTGTGCTGCGGCTTCGGCGGCACGTTCTGCGTGAAATACCCCGAAATCTCGACCCGCATGGCCTCCGACAAGGCGCGCGACGTGGCCGCATCCGGCGCGGACACGCTGCTCGCGGGCGATCTCGGCTGCCTGCTCAACATGGCGGGCCGCCTGTCGCGCGAGGGCAGCGCCGTGCGGGTGCGGCATGTGGCCGAGGTGCTGGCCGGGATGACGGGCGAGGTGCCGCCGATCGGGGCGCCCCGGCGCCAAGCTCGTTCATGATGAAGTGGGGGGCTTCTGTTGCCCGGTGCCCCCCGAACCGCGCTTATCGCTTATGCAGCGAGAGCGAGCGCCTGATGATTGTCATTGGCACTTGTAGTGAGGCCCGATAACGGCGGAACCATGCCGGGCAAAAGACCAGTCTTTACCGCGCGCGTCGAGCCTGTTTCGTCCCCCTTGGTGGAGACGCCGGGTACCGCCCCCGGGTCCGCAACGCTTATTCCACGAGCCGTTTATCGCCATAGCCGGCAAGCCGGCACGACCCATATAGGCAATCGCGGGGCGTGGTGCCAGGGGTTCCGCGCCTTCCGTCACCATCGCTTGGCGCTCGCCCGGCGTGGATGGCCGGGTCGGGGTCGGTCATACCGTTCCGTCATGACAGGGCTTGACCCGGTCATCCACGCGGTGAAGCTGCCGCGATGGGTGCCGCTTGGGTGTACAGCATGACGAATCGCCCGAACGGTGGCCGGGGCTGTTCAGCGCGAGAGGACGATGAAGCATTGGCGGCGGGCTTGGAAGGTCGGGCTGATCCTGGAGTGCCATCCCGGGTCGGCCGATTGGTACGATCGCTTGGCATGAGTGCGGAACGGCAAGCTCCGGTTCGCTCGGCCGGCGTGGATGGCCGGGTCGGGCCCGGCGATGACGATGGGGCGGCGGCGAACCACTCCGCCGCCTCCGCCGCCGTCACCCGCCGCCCGACCGTGCCGGCGCTGGAGGCGTTGCTCGGGCGGGCGCAGCCGGTGCTCGACCACGGTTTCCTGCGGGTCGTCGACTACATGGGCGATGACGGCGCGGTGGTGCAGGC
>DATAYA010000223.1:0-9425 GCA_036272815.1 Acetobacteraceae bacterium | reverse complement strand
CTGGCCGCCGCTGAAGGCATGCGGCAACCTCCCGCGCATCGCTGGCGACAAGCCGACCATGTCCAGCAGTTCGTCCACGCGCGCGCCGATCGCGGCCTCGCCCTGCCGCAGCCGATGCACGCGGATCACCTCGGCGATCGCGCTGCCAACCGTCAGCCGCGGGTTGAGCGAGGCGTACGGGTCCTGGAACACAAGCTGGATGTGGCGGGCGAGCGCGCGGCGGCTCCAGCCGCCGGGGCCGGAGACCGGCCGTCCCTCCACCAGCACCTCGCCCGCGCTTGGCGGATGCGCTGCGACCAGGGTGCGCGCCAAGGTCGATTTGCCGCAGCCGCTCTCGCCGACGATGCCCAGCGTCTCGCCGCGTCCGATCGCGAACGACACGTCACGCACGGCATGAACCAGTTCGCGCCGCAGCCCGCGCCGGCGGGTGAAGGTTTTGCCGACGCCGCGTGCTTCCAGGATCGGCGTCACGTCACCTCCCGCCAGCGCAGGCAGGCAGTCCGGCCGCCGTCGCCGGTCTCGACCAGCGGCGGACGCTGCACCCGGCAGGCGTCGATTGCGTGCGGGCAACGCGGGTGGAAGCGGCAGCCTTGCGGCGGTGCGGCGAGGTCGGGCGGTCCGCCGGGAATGGCGCGCAGATCACGGTTGCGGCCGCGCCCCGGCAGTGCGGCGAGCAGGGCCGCGGTGTAGGGATGGCGCGGCCGGCGAAACAGTGCCGCGACCGGAGCCTCCTCCACGATGTGCCCGGCATACATCACGGCAACGCGCTCGCAGGTCTGCGCCACCACGCCGAGATCGTGCGTCACCAGCAGCACGCCCATCCCGAGTTCCTGCCGCAGGCGCAGGATGAGTTTGAGAATCTGGTCCTGGATCGTGACATCGAGTGCGGTGGTCGGTTCGTCGGCGATCAGCAGTTTCGGGCGGCAGGCCAGCGCGATCGCGATCAGCACCCGCTGGCGCATCCCGCCGGAGAACTCGTGCGGGTAGCTCGCGACGCGCTGCTCTGCCCCCGGCACGCCGACGCTGCGCAGCATCGCGATCGCCTCTCGCCGCGCCGCACCGCCGCGCAGGTCGCGATGCCGCCGCAGCCCCTCCGCGATCTGCGCGCCAACGCGCATCGTCGGATTGAGCGCGGTCATCGGGTCCTGGAAGATCATCGCGATCTCGCGGCCGCGCACCGCGGCGAGATCGGCCTCGGGCAGGCGCGCGAGGTCGCGGCCGCCGAACGCGATCTCGCCCTCGATGGTCGCGCGCGCGTCCGAAAACAGCCGCAGGATGGAGCGGCAGGTCGCACTCTTGCCGCAGCCGCTCTCGCCGACCAGGCCGAACATCTGGCCGGCCGCGACGCGCAGGCTCACGCCGTCCACCGCGACGACGCGCCGGCCGTCCGCCTCGAACGCCGTGCGCAGGTTGCGTAGCTCTAGCACCGCTCAGCCCTTCGGCCGCAGCAGGTCGTCGATCCCCTCGCCGAGCAGGGTCAGCGCGAGGCCGGCGTAGATGATCGCGGCGCCGGGGAAGGTGGAGATCCACCAGGCGTCGAAGATGAAGTTGCGTCCGTCGGCGATCATCACGCCCCATTCCGGCGTCGGCGGCTGCACGCCGAGGCCGAGGAAGCTCAGCGCCGTCACCGCCAGGATCGTCAGCACCGCATCGCCGAACGCAAAGACGATGGCGGGCGTGATGGCATTGGGCAGCAGATGGCGCAGCACGATCCGCGCGTGCGAGAAACCGAGCAGGCGGGCCGCGACCATGTACTCTGCGCGCTTGGCGACCAGCACCTCGCCGCGGACGATGCGCGCGAAGGAGATCCATACCACCAGCGTGAACGCCACGTACAGATTGGCCATCGACGGGCCGAGCGTGCCGACGATCGCGATGACCAGGACGTAGAACGGAAACGCCCACAGCACATCGACGACGCGCATCACGATGCGGTCGAGCCAGCCGCCGGCATAGCCGGACGCGGCGCCGATCGCGGAGCCGAGCAGGAACGGCAACGCCACGCAGATCGCGACGATCCGCAGATCGATGCGCCCGCCCAGCAGCACGCGGGTCAGCACGTCGCGCCCGAGATTGTCCGTGCCCATCCAGTGTCCTGCGGAGGGCGGACGCAGCGCGCGAGAAAAGTCCACCGTCTCGCCGCTGTAGCCGGTGAGCGCGGGGCCGGCGGCGAGTGCCAACGCCAGCAGCAGCAGCATCGCGATCCCCGCGATCAGCGGCGACCCGGGCCGGCGCGTCATTCCAGCTCCACCCGCGGATCGACCAGCGCGTAGCCAAGGTCGGTCGCGAGGCTGATCGCCGTGACCATGACCGCGAACACGACGGTCAGCCCCTGCACGGCGGCATAGTCGCGCGCCGCGATCGAGGCGACGAGAAGCTGGCCGAGGCCGGGGATCGCGAACACGCTCTCGATCACCACGGTGCCGCCGATCACCCATCCGGTATGCACGCCGAGCACGGAGATCGTGCTGACCGCCGCGTTGCGCAGGATGTGCCGGCGCATCACCATCCTGCCGGTCAGGCCTTTCGCGTAGGCGGTGTCGATGTATTCCGCGGTCTGCACGGCGATGATGCTGCTGCGCAGGCTGCGGATCGTCAGCGCCGAGGTGCCCAGCGCAATCACGAAGGCCGGCAGGAACAGGTGCCAGAGATGCCCCAGCGGACCGCTGCCGTAGCCCGCGACCGGGAACAGGTGCAGCCGCAGCGAGAACAGCAGAATTAGCAGGATGCCGAGCCAGAACTGCGGCATCGACAGCGCCGCGGTGAACACCGTTTTGATGACGAGGTCCGGCAGTCGGTTGCGCCGCAGCGCCGAGACGACGGCGAGCGGAAACGTGATCGCGACCGCCAGCACGGTGGCCAGCCCGACCAGCCACAGGGTCGGCGCGAGCCGCTCGGCAATCAACGTCATCACCGGGCGACGATACGCAAGCGACTGGCCGAAGCTGCCGCTCGCCATCTCGCGCAGGAAGATTGCGTACTGCACCCATAGCGGCCGGTCGAGGCCGAGCTGGTGGCGCAGCCGCAGCACGTCGGCATCCGAGCCGCGTGCGCCGATCATCAGCGAGGCGGGATCGCCCGGCAGCACACGCAGCAGCAGGAACGCGACCAGCGTGATGCCGAGCAGCACCGGGATCATCTGCAGGATGCGCGACAGCGTGTAGCGGAGCAGCGCCATCGGCGTCCTGCGGAAGAACTCCGGCCGGTCAGTGCGCCAGCTTCACGTCCTGCAGCCGCCAGTTCGAGGTCGGCAGCACGGCGAAGCCGGTGACGCGCGTGCGATACGCGTAGGTCGTGGTCGGGCGATACAGGAAAATGTAGGGCGCGCCGTCGTGCAGCAGCGCCTCCATCTGCTGGAACATTTTGCCGCGCGCCGGCCCCTCCGGCGTCGTCCGCTCCTGCGCGTAAAGATCGTTCAGCTTCGTGCTTTGCCAGAACGTGTGGTAGGCGTCGGCGCGCTCGGGATTGACCGCGAGGAAGCCGAACAACTGGTCAGGGTCGATGGTGTCGCTGGTCGCGTAGCTGATCGACATCTGATAGTCGCCCTTCTTGGTCACATCCCATTGCGTGCCGGTCTCGATCTGCTGCAGCGCCACCTTCACGCCGATCGCGGCGAGGTTGCTCTGCACGGCCGCCGCCACCTGCCCGGCCGCCGCATCGCCAGCGGGCACCAGCATGGCGGTGGAGAACCCGGCTCCCAGTCCGGCCTGCTGCAGCAGCGCCTTCGCCTTCGCCAGATCGAACGGATAGGGCTTCAGGCTGGCATCGTGCCACGCCATCACCGGCATCGCGTCGGCCGCGACCTCGCCGTTGCCGAACAGCACGCCGCGAACGAGGCCCTGCTTGTCGACGGCGTAGTTCAGCGCCTGGCGCACGCGCAGATCGTCGAACGGCTTGCGCTTCGTGTTCAGCATCACGAAGTCGGCGCGGAACACCTGCGCTGAGCCGACGCGCAGCGCCGGACTGGCCTTGAGCCGCGACATCTGGTTGTACGGCACGTTGATCATGGCGTCGATCGCGCCCGACTCGAGTTGCAGCACACGGCTGTTGTCCTCGCCGATCACGATCAGATCGGCTTCGTCCACATAGGGCTTGCCGTGGTCCCAGTAATGCGGATTGCGCACCAGCACCATGCGCTCGCCATGTCGCCATTCCTTGACGACGAACGGGCCGGAGCCGAGCGGCATGTCCGGCAGCTTCGCCGCGTTCGCTTCGGCAGCCGGCAGGATCGCGGCGCTGAACAGGCCGAGATTGTTGAGCAGCGGCGTGAAGGGCTGCTTCAGAGTGAGCGTGACCGTGTGCGCGTCGGTCGCCTGCATCCCCGCGATCGGCTGGAAGAAGCGGGCCCATTGCGATTTCGGCGAGGCGGCCCGCTTAAGCGAGGCGACGACATCGGCCGCGGTAACTGGTGTGCCGTCGGAGAACTGCGCGTCGGGCCGCAGGTGGAACGTATAGGACCTTCCGTCGGCGCCGGCCTGCCAACTCTGCGCGAGATCGGCCTCCAGCGCCTTGCCGTCCGGCTTCGGCCGCACCAGGGTGTCATAAATCTGCAGTTGCGACCAGATCGACGGGTTGTCGCTGGTCGCGATCGGGTCGAGCGTCAGAGCGTCGGTCGCGACGCCGAGCTTGAACACGGTCTGCGCCCGGGCCGCAATCGGCGTCGCCGCCAACCCCGCCGTCAGCACCAGCGCCGCCGCGCCCGCCCTTTGCCAAGATGTCATCGTTCCCAGCCCCTTGTGTTCGGCGCGGCCGAGCCTAGCCGCAGCGGCGGTGCAAAAACAATCGCTTTTCGGAAGAATCCGGTCAAATCCGGGCAGACGCGATGACCAGCTCGACGCCGGCCCGTTCCACCGCCTGGCCCAGCACAGCGGACGGCGCGCGGTCCGTCACCAGCCGCGAGACCGCGGCCAGCTCGCACACCTGCACCAGCGCCACCCGGTCGAACTTGCTCGCGTCGGCGAGCACGGTTAGCCGGGCCGCCTGCCGCAGCATGGCGCGCGCGACCATCGCCTCCTCGACGTCGTAATCCATCAAGCCGCGCGCGGCATCGATCGCGCCCACGGTCAGCACGGCATGGTCGGCGCGGAAGCGGTCGATCTGCTCGAGCGCCACCGAGCCGACCGCCTCGCCCCCCTCGGGGCGGTATTCGCCGCCGATCAGATAGATCCGGTGCCGCGCGCCGCCCGTGCCGGCGCGAGCGGCCACCTCCACGGAGGTCGTCATCAGCGTCATCCGCGGCGCCTCCGCCAGGGCGGAGGCGAAGAACGCAGTGGTGGAGCCCGCATCCACCAGCAGCGTGTCGCCGGCGTCGAACAGGGCGGCCGCCGCCCGCGCGATCGCCTGCTTGGCGGCGGCGTTCTCGACCATGCGCTGGCTGAGCGTGGGTTCCGCGGCCGTCTTGAGGGCGCCGCCATGCACGCGGTGCAGCAACCCGTCCGCGTCGAGCTGCGCCAGGTCGCGCCGCGCGGTCTCCCGCGACACACCGAAGCGGCGCGCCACCTCGTCCACCGACACGCTCGTCTGCGCATTGGCCAGCTCCAGAATCTCCTGCCGGCGCAGTTCCGGGCCCAAGGGCGATCCTTGCATTCGGTCAGCGCCGTGATATGCCAATGCCCGAATGGTCATCAAGAGGCATTCTCGGCCGTGACAGATGCCGCGTTCGACGTCGCGGTGATCGGCGGCGGCGTGGTCGGCTGCGCGGTGCTGCGCGGCTTCGCGCTGGCCGGCGCGCGAGCGGTGCTGCTGGAGCGCGACGGCGACCTGCTGGCCGGTGCGAGCAAGGGCAACAGCGGCCTGCTGCACACCGGCTTCGACGCCGAACCCGGCAGCCTGGAAGCCGAGTGCGTGCGCGAGGGCCAGCGCGAGTACCGCGCGATCCGCGGCCGGCTCAACCTGCCGCTGCTGCAATCGGGCGCGATCGTCGTCGCCTGGACCGCGGACGAGCTTGCCGCACTTCCCGCCATCCTCGCCCGCGCGCGCGAGAACGGTGTGCCGGATGCGGCGCCGCTGTCGCGCGAGGCGGTGCTGGCGCGCGAGCCGCATCTCTCGCCCGCGCTGCTCGGCGGCGTGTGGGTGCCCGACGAGGCGATCATCGATCCATGGTCCGCCCCGCTCGCCTACGCGATGCAGGCGATCGCCAATGGAGCGGAAATCCGCCGGCGTGCCGAAGTTCGCGGCGGCCGGCTGGAGGGCGGCGTGTGGCAGCTCGATACCGCTGCGGGGCCGGTGTCGGCGCGCGTGGCGGTCAACTGCGCCGGCAATTACGGCGATCTCGTCGAGGCGATCGCGCGCAACAGCCCGTTCCGCATCCGGCCGCGCAAGGGGCAGTTCGTGGTGTTCGACAAGACGGCGCATCGGCTGCTGTCGGCGATCGTGGTGCCGGTGCCGAGCGCGCGCACCAAGGGCGTCGTGCTCGCCCGCACCGCGTTCGGCAATCTGCTGGTCGGACCGACCGCGGAGTATCAGGAGGACCGCAGCCTTGCCACCATCGAGCAGCCGGCGCTGGAGCGGCTGGTGGCGCATGGGCGGCGCATCCTGCCGGCGCTGGCGGAGCACCCGGTGACAGCGGCGTTTGCCGGGCTGCGGCCGGCGACGGAGCGGAAGGACTATTGCATCGAGGCGGTGCCGGATCGGCGATGGATCAGCGTGGCCGGCATCCGCTCAACCGGGCTGAGCGGCGCGCTCGGCATCGCGCGCCATGTGCGGGCGCTGCACGAGGTGCATTTCGGCGCGCTGCGCGACCTTGCCGACCCGGTGTGGCCGCGCGTGCCGAACCTCGCCGAGCACGCCGCGCGCGCCTACCAGGAGGCCGGCCGCTCCGCGATCGTCTGTCATTGCGAGCTGGTGACGCAGGCGGAGATCGCGACCGCCCTCGACGGGCCGCTCGGCGCCGCGACGCTGGGCGGACTGCGCCGGCGTACCCGCTGCATGCTGGGCCGCTGCCAGGGGTTTTACTGCTCGCGCCGCATCATCGAGCTGGCGGATGGGCGGCTGCCGGGATTGCTCGCCGCGTGATCCACGACGCGGTGATCGTGGGCGCCGGGCCGGCGGGGCTGGCGGCAGCGGCAGCGCTGCGCCAGGGCGGGAACGGCGACGTGGTGGTGGTGGAGCGCGACGCGGCGCCGGGCGGGGTGCCGCGCTGGTGCGCCCATCCCGGCTTCGGCCTGCGCGACTGCCACCGGCCGATGACCGGCCCGGCCTATGCGGCGGCGCTGGTGCGGCGCGCGCGCGGCATCGATATGCGCCTGGACACGACGGTGCTGGCGCTGGAGCCGGGTGGGCGGCTGCGGATCAGCACGCCGGCGGGGCTGGAGACGATCGCGGGGCGAGCGGTGCTGCTGGCGAGCGGCATCCGCGAGACACCGCGCGCCGCCCGGCTGGTGTCCGGCACCCGGCCCTGGGGCGTCACCACCACAGGCGCGTTCCAGGAGATCGTGCAGGCGACCGGGCGTGCGCCGTTCCGCCGGCCGCTGATCGTCGGCAGCGAATTCGTGTCGTTCTCCAACCTGCTCGCCGCGCGCCATGCCGGCGTGCGGCCGGTGGCGCTGATCGAGGTGGCGGCCGCGCCGCTGGTGCCGTGGCCGGTGCCCCTGCTGGCGCGGCTGCTCGGCGGCGCGCGGCTGCTGACGCGCACGACGCTCGCGGAAATCCGCGGCGCCGAGCGGGTGGAGGCGGTGGTGCTGCGCGGGCCCGAGGGCGAGCGCGTGCTGGCCTGCGACGGCGTCATCTTTTCCGGCGCCTTCGTGCCGGAGGCCGTGCTGGCGCGGGCCGGCGCGCTGCGGATCGATCCGGGCACTGCGGGGCCGACGATCGACCAGTTCTGGCGCTGCTCCGATCCCGCCTGTTTCGCCGCCGGCAACGTGCTGCGCGCGGTGGAGAGTGCCGGCCGGTCGGCGGCCGAGGGACGCGCCGCCGCGGCCGCGATGATCCGTGCGTTGCGCGGCGACCTACCGCCGCCTGAGCCCGCGGTGCCGCTGCGCGCAGAAGGCCGGCTACGCTACGCGATGCCGCAGCGCCTGATCGCGGAGGACGCAATGGTCACAGTCCATGCCCGGGCCGCATTGCCGGGGCGCGGGGTGCTACGCCTGCTCGCCGATGGCGTGCCGGTCGCATCGCGGCGCGTCCATGCACGCACGGGCGCGCTGCTCTCGATCCGCATCCACGCCGCCCGGCTGCGCGGCTGCACGGCCCTCGCCGCCGTGCTGGAATAGCCCGCATGACGGTGCTCGCGATCGACCAGGGCACGACCTCCACGCGCGCCTTCCGCGTTGAGGATGACGGCACGATGCAACCGGTCGGCCAGCATCGCCACCGCGTGTTCCTGCCGCGCCCCGGCTGGGTCGAGCACGACGCGGCGGAATTGCTGGAGGCGATCCGCGCGCTGATCGCCGCGGCCGGGCCGGTCGATCGGGTCGGGATCGCGAACCAGGGCGAGACGGTCCTGGCATGGCACGCGACGACCAAGCAGCCGCTCGGCCGCGCGATCGTATGGCAGGACACGCGCACGCAGGGCGCGATCGAACGGCTGCGCGCCGACGGACACGAGGCCTTCGTCCGCGCGCGCGCCGGGCTGCCGCTCGATCCCTATTTCTCGGCCGCCAAGCTGCGCTGGCTGCTCGACCACACGCCAGACGCGCGGGCGCTGCTGGCCGCCGGCCTGCTGCGACTTGGCACCACCGACGCGTTCTTCCTCGACGCGCTGACCAGCACATTTGCGACCGATCCCTCCACCGCGTCGCGCACCAGCCTGCTCGACATCGCGAGCCTGCGCTGGGACGACGCGCTGTGCGCGCTGTTCGGCGTGCCGGTCGCGTGCCTGCCGCCGATCCGTGACACGGTGGGCGGGTTCGGCCGGCTGCCGGGCGGCATTCCCGTCGCCGCGAGCGTCGTCGATCAGCAGGCGGCGCTGCGCGGCCATTTCTGCCGCGAGCCGGGGGATTTGAAGATAACGTTCGGCACTGGCGGGTTCGCGCTGGCGCTGACCGGCGCACTGCATCGCGACGCCACCGGGCTGCTGCCGACCTGCGCCTGGTCGGTGGGCGGCCGCGCCGAATACGCGCTCGACGGCGGGATCACGACGGCCGGTGCCGCGGTCGATTGGCTGCGCCGGGTTGGGCTGCTGGAGCGTGCCGACGCGCTCGACGCCGCACGTGGCCCCAGCGCCGCGTCGCAGGGCGTCTTCTTCGTTCCCGCGCAGGCCGGCCTCGGCTGCCCGCACCACGACCGCACGGCGCGCGCGCTGTGGATAGGCATGGGTCTCGACACCACGCGCGAGACGCTGTGCCGTGCGGTGCTCGAGGGCGTGGCATTGCGCGCGGCGGAGCTGGTCGCGATTTTCGCGGCGGCGCTCGGCGGGGTGCTGCGGCGGCTCTCGGTGGACGGCGGGCTGACGCGCAGCGCCGCATTCACCCGCTTTCTGGCCGACG
>DATAYA010000222.1:0-12369 GCA_036272815.1 Acetobacteraceae bacterium | reverse complement strand
GACGCGGCCGGGCGCCTGACCGACGCGGAGAGGCGGCAGGACCGCGGCGCGTTCTGGCGCTCGATCCACGGCACGCTCAACCATCTCCTGTGGGCCGACCGCATGTGGATGTCGCGCTTCGACGGCTGGGAAAAGCCGCCGGTCCCGCTCCACGAAAGCGCCGGCCTGATCGCGGATTTCGCCGACCTGCGAACGGCCCGCGAGGCCGACGACGCCCGCCTGCGGGACTGGGCCGCGCGCCTCGACCCGGCCTGGCTCGCCGAGGATCAGACCTGGTTCAGCGGCGCCGCCCAGCGCGAGATACGCCGTCCGCGCGGCCTGCTCGTGGCACATATGTTCAACCACCAGACCCACCACCGCGGCCAGGTCCATGCGATGCTGACGGCCGCCGGCGAGGCGACCGGCGACACCGACCTCATGCTCGTGGCCTGACCCATACCTGGACCGGGGCCCGGGCGCCTTTGTTCGCGTGATGGCCGGCCGCTCCGCGTCCGAACTCGGATCGTCACGTCGCGGCCGGGTTGCAGCCCTCCGGCTTGACGATCCGCTTCGTCGAAGCCGGCGCGCGCGCAAGCAGGTGCGCCGGCCGGATTGGCCTCGCGACGAGATTGCCCGTGCAGTTCGGGCATCGCCGTTTCAGGACGCCTGCCGCGCAGTCCGCGCAGAACGTGCATTCGAAGGTGCAGATGAAGGCATCGGGGCTGTCCGGCGGCAGATCGCGGTCACAGCATTCGCAGTTCGGACGCAGCTCCAGCATCTCCGGCCTCAACGTTCCGTCAGCCGCAACTCGATCCGCCGGTTCTTCGCATAGGCCGCCGGCGTGTGCACCGGGTCGAGCGGCTGATATTGCGCGAAGGCCGCCGCTGCCAGCCGGTTCGGCGGCACGCCGTCGGCGATCAGCAGCTTCACCACGTTGATCGCCCGCGCCGCCGACAGGTCCCAGTTGTCGGCGTATGTGCCGTTCAAGACGGCCTCGCGGTCGGTATGGCCGTCGACGCGCAGGATCCAGTGCAGGCCGGGCGGGATCTCCTTCGCGATCTGCTTGATCGTGGTGGCGATCTGGTTGATCTGATCGGTTCCGGCAGCACTGAGATCGGCGCTGCCGGAGGGAAAAAGAACCTCGCTCTGAAAGACGAACCGGTCGCCGACGACGCGGATGCCGGATCGGTTCGCCAGGACGGCGCGCAGCTTGCCCAGGAAGTCGGAACGGTATTTCTCCAGCTCCTGCACCTTGCTCGCCAGCGCGATGTTGAGCCGGCGCCCGAGATCGGCGATCTGCACGTCCTTGCCGACATCGGTCTTTTCGGCCACGCCAAGGGCGGCACTCACCGCCGCAAGCTGCTGGCGCATCTGGCTCACCTGTGCGTTCAGCAGCGCGATCTGCGCCTTCGCACTGGTCGAGAATTTCTGCTCGCCGGCAAGCTCCGCCGCCATCGCCGCGCGCATCTGCTGATCCGTGAGCGACTTCGCCGCCGCCTGCTGCGTCTGGCGCTCGAGCTGGTCGCGCAACGCCGTCAGCGCCTCGACCTGGTTCGCGAGCTTCGCGAGGTCGGAGAGCTTCTCCGCGATCGTCGCTTTGCCGACCGCGACCGTGCGGTCCAGCGTCGCCATCTGCACCTTCATCTGTGCCAGCTGCGCCCGCGCCGCCGCCAGCTCCGCGCGCGCGTCATTGAGCTGTCCGGCGACCGCGGCACTGGCCTGCCCCTCGGCATCGGCCTTGATCGCTGCCTGTGCGAGCTGCGATTGCAGCGCGCTCGCGCGCGCGCCCGCCGATTGCGCCTGCGCCGTCTGGTCGGCGAGCTGCGCCGCGAGCGCCTGCTTCGCCGCCGCCAGCGCGTCGCGGTCGGCGGCGAGCTTGCGGCTGTTCGCCTGCATCGCGGCAAGCTTCTGCTCCAGGTCCTGCCGCGACGCGGCGGAGGCGGCCAGCTCGCGATCGAGCCCCGCGACCGAGGCTTGCAGGTCGGTCGCCTTGCCGCGTTCGAGCGACAGCATCTGGCTGATCTGTGCCACCTGCTGATTGAGCTGCGTGAGCGCCTGGTCGCGCCGCGACAGCGCCAGCGACAGGAACGCCTGCGCCAGCACGAACACCAGCAGCACGAAGATGATGACCATCAGCAGCGTGGACAGCGCGTCCACGTAGCCGGGCCAGGGGGAGAGCGCACTCTCGCGGTTGCGCAGCCGTCCGGCCATCAGGCGGGTCCGGTGCGCGGGATCACTGTGGCTGCCCCTCGGCCAGCGCCGCGATCGTGCGCGTCAGCACCCGGATCTCGTTGCGCAGGTCGGCCGTCATCTGGATCCGCCCCTGCTCGCTCTCGCCCAGAAGCCGTTGCAGGTACATCTCGATGTTGCGCAGATGGCCCCGCGTCACATCCCCGCGCGTCGCGTCGTCGGCGCCGCGATCCGCCAGCCGCTGCATCGCCGGCCCGAGCTGCGCCTGGCTTTCCGCGATCCGCAGCATGAGCTGCTGGCTCGCGCGCATCGTGTCCGACAGCGTTCCCAGCCGCTCGGTCAGCATCAGCACCGCCTGGTTCGCCTGCCCGCGGCCCTCCTCGCCGCGCGTCAGGATGTGCTGCAACCCCTCCATGTTCTCGGCGGTCTGCTCCAGCAGCGCCTGCACGTAGAGCGGCACCGAGCCCTCGCCCTCCGCCCCGAGCACGCCCGAGGAGAGCCGGGTCAGTCCTGCGAGCCATTCCTCCAGTTCGTTGAAGAAACGGTTCTGCGCCTGCCCTGCGGTGAGGTCCAGAAAGCCCAGCACCAGCGCGCCGGAGAGCCCGAACATCGACGCCGAGAACGCGGTGCCCATCCCTTGCAGCGGCCGCGCCAGCCCGGACTTCAGTTGCTCGAACATCGCATTGATGTCGCCGGAGCCGACCGACATGCTGCCGATCACCGCCGAGACCGAATGCACCGTCAGCAGCAGCCCCCAGAAGGTGCCGAGCAGGCCGAGGAAGATCAGCAGCCCGGTCAGATAGCGCGACAGCTCGCGGCTCTCGTCGAGCCGGCTCGCGATGCCGTCGAGCAGGCTGCGCATCGCGGGCGCGGAGAGGGTGAAGCGGTCGTGCCCGTCGCGCCCCTTGTGGCCGCGCGAGGCGAGCATCGAGGCCATCGGCGCCAGCAGCCGCGGCGGGGGCAGTGTCGCGAGCCGGATGCGTGACTGCTGGAACGTCTCGACCCAGTTCACCTCTGCGGTCAGCCGCGCCACCTGCCGCAGCGTCAGCGCAATCCCGATCACGAGGATCGCCAGGATCAGCGAGTTGAGCAGCGGATTGTTGACGAAGGCCTGCACCAGCGTCTTGCTCAGCAGCGCGGCCACCACCGCGACCGCGACCAGAAACAGGACCATGCGGATCAAGTAGTGGATCGGACGGGTCATGGGGTGGCCTGCCCGGGGGTCGCCTGCCCGGCGGTCGCTGGTCCGGCGGCCGCTTGTCCGGGGGTCGCCGGCTGCACGCCGCCGCGCAGCACGAGGTCGACGCGGTTCGGCGGTCCGCGGCCGATCAGGCTGCCCATCGCGCGGACATAGATGCGCGGAGAGGGGATGCCCGCCGAGATCAGCACTGCGCGCGCCGCCAGGGCCCGCGACAGCGACAGCCGCCGCGGCGTCGAAGGATCGTCGGCGACGCCGGGCGCGGTCGCGACCACGTCGATGCCCGCGCTGTCGGCGCGCGTCGCCTCGGCGAAGGACAGCAGCGCCGCCTCCGTCGAGGGATTGAGGTCCGCACTGCCCGGCCCGAACGTCACCCGCAGGCCGCCGGGCACGGCGGTGGCGCTGCCGGCGGCGTCGGCCTTCACCGGTACCGGCGGCGGCGGCGGCGGCGGATGCACGGGCATCGCCATCACGGGCGGAGCGAGACTCGCCCCGGGCGGCGGTGCCGCGGGAATCGGCATCGGCCCGGCGCGCGTCGCGGCGATCGTCGGCGCGGGCGTTCCCGGCTTCGCACCCGGCTTCACACCCGGCTTCCCGGCGGCGATCTGGTCGGGCGGGATCGGCGGGACTGGCAACGGCCGCGAGGCGAGCCTCTGCGGCACGGGACGCGGCAGGATCCGGTGCGGCGGCGGCGGCGCGTGGCGCATCGCCGCCGCGTGCCTCGGCCCGAGACTCTGCAACGCGCCGTTGTTCACCGTCACCTGCGCAGCCGCCGGGACGGCGGCCAGCAGTAGCAGCGGGACCACCAGGAGCTTCATCAAGACGTGCACCCTAGCCGAGCCGCCCGTGCCGCTCAATCGAGACGGATCACGCCGCACGGCCTTCCGCAGCGGCGACGCCGTCGGCCACCACCGCGCGCAGCTTCGCGTGCAGGTGGGCGTTGCCCGCCACCACGTCGCCCGCCGCCAGATCGGGCTCGCCGCCCGCGGCGTCGGTGACGAAGCCGCCCGCCTCGCGGACCAGCAATGCGCCTGCGCACCAGTCCCATGGCCTGATGCCGAGTTCCCAGTAGCCGTCGAACCGTCCCGATGCGACCCAGGCGAGATCGAGCGCCGCCGCGCCGAACCGCCGGATGCCCGCCACCTGCGGCATCAGCACGCCGAGCGTGCGGGCGAAGGCCAGCCGCCTTGACGCGGCGACGGCCGCAAACGGGATGCCGGTCCCGAACACCGCGTCCTTCAGCTCACGCCGGGCCGAGACCCGCAGCCGCCGCTCGTTGACGAAGGCGCCCGCACCCTTCTCGGCCCAGTACATCTCGCCCGAGGCGGGCGCGAGGATGAGCCCCGCGGCCAGTTCCGCGCCGCCGTCCGGCCGCCGCCGTTCGAGCCCGATGCTGATCGCCCAATGCGGGATGCCGTGCAGGAAGTTGGTGGTGCCGTCCAGCGGATCGACCACCCAGCGCCAGGCCCAGTTCTCCGATCCCGACGCGCCGCTCTCCTCCATCAGGAAGGCATAGCCCGGCCGTGCGCGTTCCAGCTCCTCGCGCAGCGTCTGCTCGGCGCGCAGATCGGCCTGACTGACGAAATCCGACGGTCCCTTGATGCTGACCTGGAGTTGCTCGACCTCGTTGAAGTCGCGCAGCAGGCGTTTCGCGGCCTTCTGCGCCGCGTTGGCCATGACGTTCATATGCGCGGAAAGCCGTTGCGCCATCAGGAAACAAGGCCAGGACTCTGCCTTCGCCTCATCCGCGGGCACGCTCCACGTAGCTGCCGTCCTCGGTCTTGACGACGATCCGCTCGCCGGTCTCGACGAAGGGCGGCACCATCGTGCGCACGCCGTTGGAAAGCTTGGCCGGCTTGTAGGACGAGGCGGCGGTCTGCCCGCGCACCACCGGATCGGCCTCGACCACCTCCAGGACGACGGAGGGCGGCAGATGGACCGCGACCGGGTCGCCCTCCACCAGATCGACGGTGACCTGCATGTTGTCCTGCAAGAAGGGCGCGGCATCTCCCATCATCTCGACCGGGATCATCGCCTGCTCGAATGTCTCCGGGTCCATCAGCACGAGGTTGATGCCATCGGTGTAGGAGTAGGTGTATTCCTTCTGGTCGGTCATCAGCCGCTCGACAGTATCGGCGGTGCGCCAGCGCTCGTTGGTCTTGTTGCCGCTGCGCAAGTCGCGCATCTCGACCTGGATGAAGGCGCCGCCCTTGCCGGGGGTGATGATCTGCTGCTTGAGCACGGTCCAGCGGCGGCCGTCGTGCTCGATCACCTGGCCGGCGCGGATCAGGTTCGCCTGCTGCTTCATCTCTCGGAACTCGTGCGGGATTGGAGGAGCCGGCTTCTAGACCGGCGCCCCCGCCGCGGCAAGCGCGCCGGCGCCGGCAACCGGCACGACGGTCGGCTTCTCGATCACGGGCGGCGTCACGAACGGGTTTGCGTAAACCGGCGGCACCTTTACCACCGTCGATCAGCCTGGCACCGCATTCAACCAGCTCCTGGGCATCAATCGGTCTGGAACCGTTGCGGCCGGCTATTCCTCGACGGATCCGGCCGGTGCCACCTTGCAGAAGGCGTTCACCGTCTCGGGCGGTCCGTCCTTCGCGAGCCCGGTCTTCACCGACATCAATGCGTTGCTGCCTGCCAACTTCAATAGCCAGGCGACCGGCGTGAACAATGCCGGCACCGTGGCCGGCTTCTACCAATACGACACTCTCGGAGACTTCTCCGCGTTCGAGGACATTGCCGGCAACGTGACATCGTTCCAGGCGCCGGGTTCCATCTCCACGCAGGCTCTCGGTATCAACAACCTCGGCGAGATCGTCGGCGACTATATTGATGCCAACGGGCTGATGCACGGGTTCCTGGACAACGGCAACGTGTTCACGACGCTCGACCCGGCAGGTTCCGGCGGAACCACCGCGAACGGCATCAACGACCAGGGCCAGATCGTCGGCTTCTACTTGTCCGGCGACAACACGGTGGGCTTCATCGCCCAGGTGCCCGAGCCGGCGACCCTGCTCGTGCTCGGGGCCGGGCTGGCTGGCCTCGCTTCCGTCCGCCGCCGCCGTCGCACGACCGCCTGATATCGCGATCGGGCATCGCGGCCGCCCGGGATTGGGGCAACCGGGGGTAAGGGGCGGCATTAGCCCGCAGGCGCGACCATCGCATGCCGCCCGCCCCAGGGGTCGGCGACCGCTCGATCGCCCTCCAGATAGGCGGGCCCGAGCGGCACCTTGCCGCGCCCGCCCGGGATGTCGAGCACGTAGGTCGGCCACGCCAGCCCGCTGATCCGCCCGCGCAATGCCCGGAGCAGGCGCAGGCCCTCGGCGACCGGCACATGGAAGCGCGACGTGCCCGGCGCCGGATCGAGCTGGTGCAGGTAATAGGGCTTCACCCGCGCGGCCAGCATTCCGCCGAACAATTCAGCCAGCGCATCCACGCTGTCGTTGACGCCGCGCAGCAGCACGCTCTGCCCGAGCACCGGGATGCCTTGCGCCTGCACGCGCCGCAGCGAGGCAACCGCCGCCTCGGTCAACTCGCGCGCGTGATTGACATGCACCACCAGCCAGAGCGGCGTCGCGGCCGCGCCGAGCGCCTCCGCCAACGCCGCATCCAGTCGCGCTGGATCAGCGACCGGCAGCCGCGTGTGGATGCGCAGCAGGCCCAGATGCGGAATTGCGGCGAGCGCATCGAAAATCGCCCGCAGCCGCCGCGCCGAGAGCAGCAGCGGCTCGCCGCCGGTCAGGATCACCTCATGCACCCCTGGATGCGCCCGCAGCCAGGCATAGGCGGCGTCCAGCTCGGCCTCGCTCAGCACCCCGCCATCGGGTCCGACCTGTTCGCGGCGAAAACAGAAGCGGCAATAGACCGGGCAGGCCAGGATCGGCTTGAGCAGCGCCCGGTCCGGGTATCGATGCACGATGCCACGGACCGGGGAGAGCGCCTCGTCGCCGATCGGGTCCGCAAGCTCGTGCGGGGCGCTCAGAAGCTCATCGGGATGCGTCACGAATTGCCGGCCGATCGGGTCATTCCTGTCACCGATCAGCGCCGCAAGCGCCGGCGGGATGGCGGTCGCGTAGCGCGCCTCGACCGCCTCCAGCGCCGCCCGTTCGTCGGGCGGGACAAGCCCGGCCGCGACCAGGTCGGCGGCGCGGCGGAGTGTGCGGGGATGGGCAGGGGGCGAGCCGTCCGGCATGGTGGCGGCGCAGATAGGCCCCGCCCGCCCATGCCGCAACCCGCCTGGCACCCCGATAGCCTCGCCGCGCGCCTGCCGTTCCTGCGCCGCCGCGCGCGCCTCGCGCAGGCGACGCGGGCCTTCTTCGATGCACGCGGCTATGCCGAGGTCGAGACGCCCTATGCCGTGACCGCGCCCGGCGAGGAGGTGCATCTCACGGCGTTTGCCACCGAGCGTGTCGGCCCGCGCGGCGAGCGGGAGGCGCTGTGGCTGCACACCAGCCCGGAATTCGCGATGAAGCGCCTGCTCGTCGCCGGCGCCGGCGCCATTTTCCAGATCGCGCGCGTCTGGCGCAATGGCGAGGGCAGCGACCTCCATGCGCCCGAATTCACCATGCTGGAATGGTATCGGCCGGGTGCCACGATGGCGGCGCTGATGGACGAGACGGAAGCTTATCTGCGCGCCGTGCTGCCGCCCATCGTGACCTGCCGCGGCGTCACGACGGCGCTCGACCACTTCGAGCGGCTGACCGTCGCGCAGGCGTTCGCGCGGCACGCCGGTGCCGATGTGCTTGGAACTGCGGGAGATGCGCGCGCGCTGGCCGCGCAATCCGGGGTCCGTCTCCGGCCCGAGGAGGACTGGGAAGACCTGTTCTTCCGATTGCTGCTGGAGCGGGTCGAGCCGCATCTTGGCCGAGCGCGCCCGACTTTCCTGACGCACTGGCCGGCGGCACAGGCGGCGCTGGCGCGGCGCGATCCGGCCGATCCCCGTGCCGCACTCCGCTTTGAACTCTACGTATGCGGCCTGGAACTCGCCAACGCCTTCGAGGAGCTGACCGACGCCGCCGAACAGCGCGCGCGCTTCGAGGCCGACCGAAGCCGCCGCCATGCCGCATCCGGCCCGGATTGGCCGCTCGACGAGGATTTGCTCGCCGCCCTCGACCACGGGATGCCGCCTGCGTCCGGCATCGCGCTCGGTTTCGACCGGCTGGCGATGATAGCGGCCGGCGCCGGGCGGATCGACCAGGTGCTGTGGCTGCCGAGACCGGGTTGAACCAACATCATACGGGAGGCATTTGCGCGCGATGCGACGGTATCTGCCTGTCCTGTTTCCGCTCGTCCTGGCGGGCTGCGTCATCGGGCCGAGCCCGGCGCGCGTGGCCGCCCTCAACGCCCTGGTCGGGCAGAACGAGACGGAGCTGGTGCGACAACTCGGTGTGCCGACGCGCAGCTTCACCACCGGCGGCCACACCTTCCTCGCCTACGACGAGCGGCGTGTGGACGTGGTGCCGGGCTGGCAGCCCTATCCCTACGGACCGTTCGGCTGGGGCTGGGGGTGGGGATGGAGCGGCGGCGGCTTCCCGCCGCAAGCGGTCACATACACTTGCGAGACGACATTCGAGCTGAACGGCAACATCGTCGCAAGCTGGACGCTGCGCGGCAACGCCTGTTAGGCGCCTGCAGGCGGTCCCATGCTCAGGCCGGGCTGGCTGCCATCTCGGCGTGAGCGATCTCGGCGAGCAGCGACCAGACCCTGGCGGGCTCCATCGGTACCGTCGGGTCGTTGAGCAGACGCTCCAGCTCGTCGCACTTGCTCTCGTACTCGCGTTCGCTCATCGGCTCGTCCGCCCTCGCGGTTTGTCAGTTTGGGACCATTTGAACGCCAACGGATAGGGGCGGTTGCAGGGCCGGGGTTGATCCCCCGCAACCGCCGCAGCCCTCGAACGAACCCGTCCGCAGCGCAAAACCGCGAAGGAGACAGCGTGGCGACGGCCTACCTCAACCGGATCGGCACCGCCGTTCCCGAGCACGACATCCACGATTTTTTCGTGACCTTCGGACACACCCTGCTCGCGCCGCGCGAGGACCGCATCTTCGCCCGCATGGCCGAGCGCGCCGGCATCGCCCATCGCTTCTCGCCCCTGGCGCCGGGCGACCTCGCCGCGGGCGCGGTCGACGCCGAGGGCTTCTATCGACGCGGCAGCTTCCCCGGCACCGCCGCGCGGATGGCGCGCTACGAGCCTGAGGCGCTCGCTCTGGCCCGCCGCGCCGTCGCCGACCTCGATGTGCCGACCGCAGCACTGCGGCGGGTGACGCACCTCGTCGTCGCGTCCTGCACCGGCTTCACCGCACCCGGCCTGGATCTGCAACTGGCGCAGTGTCTCGGCCTGCGGCGGGACGTGCAGCGGACGCTGGTGGGCTTCATGGGCTGCTCGGCGGCGGTCCCGGCGCTGCGCATCGCGCGGCAGGCGGTGCTGGCCGACCCGGATTCGGTCGTGCTGGTGGTCAACGCCGAACTCTGCACGCTGCACATGCAGGAGACCGCCGATCTGGAGAGCGTCCTCTCATTCCTCCTGTTCGCCGACGGCGCCTCCGCGGCCCTGGTCAGCGCCGCGCCCGAGGGCTTGGCTCTCGGCGATTTCCGCACCGACGTGATCGCGGACAGCGCCGACCTCATCACCTGGCAGATCGGCGACCACGGCTTCGAGATGCATCTCTCCGGCCGGGTGCCGGCGCGCATCGCCCAGGCGCTCGCCGAGGAGCGCGCCCAGGGCCGCTCGGGCGGTGAGGCGGACGGCATCCTGCGCGGCGAGGGGACGCAGGCGGTCGATCTCTGGGCGGTCCATGCCGGCGGCCGCAGCGTGCTCGACGCGGTGGAGGGCGGGCTCGCCTTCGGCCCGGACGCGCTCGGCCACTCCCGCGCGGTACTGCGCGAGCATGGCAACATGTCGTCGGCGACGGTGATGTTCGTCCTCGCCCGGATGCTGGCGGAGCGCCCCGGCGGGGCGCGCGGGATGGCGCTCGCCTTCGGGCCGGGCATGGTCGCCGAGAGCTTCCGGTTCCGCATGGCGGCATGATCGACCTCTCGGTCCGCAGCACGACGCCGGAAATCCTCGACGGGTCGGTGCTCGCTGCGGCCGAGCACGCGCGCTGCATGGCCGACCTCGCGCGGGTCAACCGGCTGACGCTCACGCACGGGCCGACGCTGCGGTTCCTGGCGCGGGCGGCGCGCGGCCGGAACAGCCTTTCGGTGCTCGACGTCGCCTGCGGCAACGGCGACCTGCTGCGCCGCATCCGGCGCTGGGCCGACCAGCGCGGCCTTGAGGCGAGCCTCGCCGGCATCGACCTCGATCCGAGGAGTGCCGAGGCTGCCACCCCGCCCGGCTCCCGCATCGCCTTCCGCGCCGGCGACGTGTTCGTGGAGGCGCCTGATCCGCCTCCCGACGTGATCGTGACCTCGCAGTTCACGCATCACCTCTCGGATGCGCAACTCGTCGACTTCCTGCGCTGGATCGACCGCACCGCGACGCTCGGTTGGTTCATCGCCGACCTGCACCGGCACCGGATCGCCTACTACGCCTTTCCCCTGATCGCGCGGGCGGCACGGCTGCACCGGATCGTGCGGCTCGACGGCGTGACCTCGATCTCCCGCAGCTTCCGGCGCGCCGACTGGCAACGCGCGCTGGCCGCGGCCGGCGTGGCCGGCAAGATCCGCTGGCACATCCCGTTCCGCATGTGCGTGAGCCGCCTCCGGTGAGGACCGATGTCGCCATCGCCGGCGGCGGCCTGGCGGGGGCAGCCGCCGCCTGCATCCTCGCCCGCGCCGGCCGCGAGGTCGTCCTGTTCGAGCGGCAAGGCGTCGCCGCCGACAAGATGTGCGGCGAGTTTCTCAGCGTCGAGGCGCAGACCGATCTTGAACGGCTCGGCCTCGACCTCGGCGCGCTCGGCGGCAGTCCGATCGAGACGGTGCGGCTGGTGCGCGGCGGGCGGGTGGCGGAGGCGCGGCTGCCGTTCCGCGGCCTCGGCCTGCGCCGCCGGGTGCTGGACGAGGCGCTGCTCGGGCTCGCGTCTGCATCGGGTGCCGACATCCGCCGTGGCATCACCGTCGCGGCTGTGCGGGGGGGGCTCGAGCTGGGCGACGGGACGCGCGTGCCGGCGCGCGCCGTGTTCCTCGCCACGGGCAAGCGGGACCTCCGCGGGTTGAGGCGGCCGGTTGCGCCGATGATCGGGTTCAAGACCTATCTGGCGCTCGCCCCCGCCGCGTCGCGCGCCTTGCAGGGCGCGGTCGAACTCGTGCTGGTCCCCGGCGGCCATGCCGGGCTGCAACCGGTCGATAACGGCCGGGCGGTGCTCTGCGCAACGCTGTCGCCCGCGCTGCTGCGACGCTGCGGCGGCACCTGGATGGGCGTCCTCGCGCATCTGCTGCGGTCGAGCCCGCATCTGGCCGCGCGCATCGACGCGGCCACGCCGTTGCTGCCGCGTCCGCTCGCGATCAGCGGCGTTCCGTACGGGTTCATCCATGCAGGTGCCGATGCGGAGACGCTGTTCCGGTTGGGCGACCAGGCGGCGGTGATCCCATCCTTCACCGGCGACGGCATGGCAATCGCGCTCTGGTCCGGGCGCGCCGCGGCGGCGGCGGCGCGGGACGGGCAGGGGAGTGCCGCCTACCACCGCGCGCTGCGCCAGACCCTCCGCGGCCAGATCGGGATCGCCCGCGCGCTGCTGCGGCTCGGCGGCGGCGGCGTCGGGCAAGCCACCATCTTCGCGGCCGCGCGCATGTGCCCCTCGGTGCTGCCGGCGATCGCGCGGCTGACGCGGATACGCGGCGGATGAACGACGCGTGCCCGCGTCAGCGCCCACGCGCAGGCCTGACGACCCTCATCGCTTCGCCGCGCCCCCGAGTGGCGACGCCGCTCACGGGGCCGCCAACCGCCACCGCGTCCGAGGGCAAAGCGGGTGCGCGGAGACCGTCGATGACGATACCCTCCACATCGTCCAGCCAGAAAGCCGACCGCGCGTCGGGGAGGCGGCACGCGATCTCGACG
>DATAYA010000221.1:0-1558 GCA_036272815.1 Acetobacteraceae bacterium | reverse complement strand
CATCGTCATCTTGAACTTGCGTTCGGGGATCTCGATATCGGCGCGCACCGAGATATCGGCGGGCTGGCCGGTGCCGCCCTTGATCGGTTCGGTGCGCCACACCACCGTGCCGACATATTGCTTGCCCTTGGGATCGGAGGGGTCCTCGTCATACAGCACCACCTTCTGCGCCACCGGCGCGACCTGGTCGGTGGACGACGGCTGGCCGACCCGATCGGGAATCTTCGGCTTCGACGGCGGCGAGGTATTATCCTTGGGCGCGTCGACCACTGCGGTGGACGGCTTGAACAGGCCGCTTAGGGTCGCGACCAGCGGCTTGCCCCACAGGATCCCGGCGCCCACCAGGATCAGCACGATGCCGACGGCGATCGCGCTCTTGAACGGAAACACCGAGCCGGTGCGCAGGCGTTTCTTCGCATCGCGGTCCTGCGAAAGGCGCGGGCGCGAATTGGCCGCCGGCGGCGTATAGCGCTCGGCCTCCTCGGCCGATTCGTCATACGAATAAGGCGCCTCCGGATCGGCGCCGCGGTTCTCCATGTTCGGCTCGGAGCGGTCGAACTCGGGCGATGGCGAGGGCACGTTGGCGTAGGTCTTGCGCGCCGCGCGGGTGGCCTGCGCGGCGGCGCGTCCGAGATCGTCGGCATCGGCGGCGATATCGCGGAATCCCCGGATGCCCGGCGGCTGCGCCTGCGGCGCGCTGTTGTCGGCGCCGCGGCGGGCCACGCCCATGCGTTCGCGGGTCGGCGGCAGCTGCGAATCCGGCGGCGGCGCCGGCGGTTGCGACCGCGGAATCGGCGGCGGGTCGATGCGAAGGGTGCGCGGCGGGCGCTGGTCTTCCGGCCCGGACGGCGGCCGGTCGTTGCGCGGCTGCGACGGCCCTGGCGGGCGCGGCGGTGAAGCTGAAGGCTGCCGCGCCGTTGGCGGCGAAGGCTGGCCTGCGGCAGGCGGCGCGGCGGCATCGCCCGGCCGCGGAGGGGGCCGGGTGGTGGCGCGGAACGCATCGCCGGCCCGGGCGCGATCGCCGCGCGCGGCATCGGCCGAGCGCGAGGCGTCGCGGGCGCGCTGGGCGGCCTCGGACTCGACCTTGCGCACGGCCTCTTCCAGCGACAGCCGCTCGCGGGTGATCTCGGATTCGCTGAGCGGCGGTTCGACGCTGCGCAGTTGCGCGATCAGCGCGGCGCGCGCCCGTTCATACAGCGCACGGCGGCTCTCGCCGGGAGCACTGGGATCCAGTCCGGCAATGGCGCGGGCAATCAGCGGGTAGTAATCAGCCATCTCTGCTCAACATTGCAGGCTTTCCGGTAATATCTCGTTAAGCCTCAAACGGGTTTTGAACCAGAATAGTATCTTCGCGTTCCGGGCTGGTGGAAAGCAAGGCGATGGGACATCCCACCAGTTCTTCGACCCGGCGGACATATTTAATGGCCTGCGCCGGCAGGTCTGCCCAGGAACGGGCGTTGGCGGTCGGCTCCTTCCAGCCCTCGATGGTCTCGTAGATCGGCACCACCCGGGACTGCGCGCCCTCGCCGGCCGGCAGGTGGTCGATTTCCTTGCCGTC
>DATAYA010000220.1:0-2612 GCA_036272815.1 Acetobacteraceae bacterium | reverse complement strand
GGCCCATGCCGGTCAGGATCACGCCGAGCACCCGGCCATCGCACGCGACGGCGGCGCTGCGCAGCATCGGGTCGACCGCCGGGCGGCACCAGTTCTCGGGCGGCCCGTCGTCGAGATGCGCGCGCAGGCCGGTGGCGGTCTTTCGCACGTGCAGGTGCCGGTCGCCGGGAGCGAGATGGATGCGCCCGGCCAGCAGAGGCTCGGCGTCGGAGGCCACCGCGCAGGGCATCGCGCCCAGCCGGGTGAGGTGCTCGGCGAGGATCGGCATGAAGGTGGCCGGCATGTGCTGGGTCAGCACGACCGGCACCGGCACCGCCGTCCCCAGCGCCTGCACCAGCGCGAACAACGCCTGCGGGCCACCAGTCGAACTGCCGATCGCGACCAGCAGCGGCGGCAGCACCGGGGCCGGGCGCAGCCGCGGCGCCGCCGATCCGTTCTGCGGCAACGCGCATGGCGGCGATCCGGGCTGTCCCGCGCGGCCGGGCGCCGCGGCGGCCCGGCGCAGGCGCGCGAGCCCGGTGACCTTGGCGATCAGCTCGGCCGCGAACCCGCCGGCATCGATGCCCGAGGCGCTGCCGGGCTTGAGGATGCAATCCGCGGCCCCCAGCCGCAACGCCTGCAATGCCACGTCCGCCCCGCGCGCGGTCAGGGTGGAGGCCATCAGCACCCGCAGGCCGGGGGCGGCCTGCAACATCTGCGGCAGTGCGGTGAGGCCATCCATCACCGGCATCTCGATGTCGAGCACCAGCACGTCGGGCATCTCGGCGCCGCCGCGCCGGCGCTGCAGCTCATCCAGCGCGGCGCGGCCGTGGCCCACGTGGGCGACGACCAGGATGCGCGCGTCCTGCTCCAGGATGCGGCCGATGGCGCCCCGGATCGCGGCACTGTCGTCGCAGATCATCACCCGCGCGAAGTCTCCCGGCGGCCGGTCGGGCAGCGCCGTCACAGCGCGCCGGCCTGCGCCAGCTTGCCGAGCAGGAGCTCGTCGTCGAACGGCTTCATGATGTATTCCTGCGCCCCGGCCTCGATCGCCTCGGCGATCCGCGCCATGTCGGTCTCGGTGGTGCAGAACACGACAACCGGCCGCTCCGGCCCGAACGCCGCGCGCAGCGCGCGCAGGAAGGCGAGGCCGTCCATCACCGGCATCTTCCAGTCGAGCAGCACGAAATCAGGCAGGCGGCGACGGCACGCGGCCAGCGCCACCGCGCCGTCCTCCGCCTCCTCGACGGCGAAGCCGCTCGCCTCCAAGATGCGGCGCGCGACCTTGCGCACCACGCGGCTGTCATCGACGACGAGGCAGGTCCGCGCGGCGACGGCCTGTGGACGCGTCACATCGTCATTCATGCCCGCGCCCCGTCGCCGACGGCCAGCAGGCGGTCGACATCGAGCACCACCAGCAGCCGGTCGCCCACCCGGTAGATGCCGCGGCTGTAGCGCGCCCAGCGGATGCCGAGCGTCGGCGGGTTGCGCTCGAGCTGGGCTGCCGGGAGGGTCAGCACCTCGCAGACCTGATCGACCAGCAGCGCATACAGCTCCGCGCCCTGCTCCGTCACGACCGACATGCGCGGCATCCCCTCGGGCGGCGGCGGCAGGCCGAGGCGGCAGCGCAGGTCGATCGCGGTCACGATGCGCCCGCGCAGATTGAGGCTGCCCGCGATCGCGTCGGGTGCCAGCGGGATGCGCGTGATCGGCAGCGGGCCGAGCACGTCGCGCACGCCGAGCACGGGCACGCCGCAGAGCTGATCGGCGACGGTGAGTGTCACCAGCACCGCCTCCGCCCCCGTGCTGCTGTTGGTGCTGCTGTTGGCGCTGCTGCTGGCAGCGCCGGCGGCACCGCCCGGTGCCCCGCTGATCGACGCGCTCATCACGGGACTCATCCCGGGGCTCATCGGACTGCTCCGGCGGCCGCTTGCGCTTCGAGGCAGCGCCGCAGGCTCACCAGCAGCGCCCGCCGGTCGAGCTTGACCACGTAGTCGGTGAAGCCGGCTTCCCGCGCGGCCGCCTCGTCCTCCGGGCGGGCGCGGCCGGTCAGCGCCACCACCGGCAGCCCGGCCCAGGCGCCGCCGGCGCGGATCTCGCGGACGAAGCCGAACCCGTCGAGGCCGGGCATCTCGATGTCGGAGACGATCAGGTCGAACGCCGCCCCGGCCTCGCGCAGCGCCAGCGCCTGGGCCGCATCGCGCGCCGCCGTCACATGGTAGCCCGCCGCGGCGAGTGTCGGCATTAGCAACTGGCGGAAGAAGTCGCTGTCCTCGACGATCAGCAGCCGCGTGGCGGCAGCCGCCCCGTCAGCGCCGTCGCGGAACCAGTCCTGCGTCGCCTGGGTCAGATAGTGGCCGGTATCGATCACGTCGGTCGCGGCGCCGGCGATCACCGCAGTCCCGAGGATGCCCGGCCGGTCCACGGCGAGCTGGATTCGCAGCCGGTCCTGCACGACATCGACGATCTCGTCGACCATCAGGCCCATCCAGCGGCCGCGGTCGGAGAACACCAGCACCGGCTGGCTCGGCCGCGCGGCGTCCGGTGGTGTGATGTCCGCTCCTGCGATGTCCGGTCGTACGGTATCCGGTCGTCCGGTATCCGGGGGCACCCCGAGCGAGACCAGCGGCATG
>DATAYA010000219.1:0-23876 GCA_036272815.1 Acetobacteraceae bacterium | reverse complement strand
CGCATGGATGTCGCAGAGCGCGCCAGTGCGCGTCAGCCGCGGATCGACATGGATCACCGTCGCGCCCTTGCGCTTCGCCTCGACGACGAAGCGGAAGGCGATCGGATGGTTCTCCGCCATGTTGGAGCCCATGACGATGATGCAGTCGCTGTTCGCGAGCTGCCATTCCGACATGGTCGCCGCGCCGCGTCCGAAGGAGGTGCCCAGACTGGGCACCGAGGAGGAGTGTCATATTCGTGCCTGGTTCTCGATCGAGACCATGCCGAGGCCGCCGCCGAACAGCTTCTTGATGAGGTAGTTTTCCTCGTTGTCGAGCGTGGCACCGCCGATCGAGGCAATGCCGAGCGTGTGGTTGACCGTCGTGCCGTCCGGCAGTGTCTCCACAAACGTCTCGTCGCGCGCCTGCTTGGTGAGGCGTGCTATCCGCTCCATCGCCCAGTCGAGCGGGCGGTCCTCCCACTCGGTCGCGTGCGGCGCGCGATACTTGACGGTGGTGACGCGCAGCGGGCTGGTCAGCAGCCCGAACGTCGCGCCGCCCTTTGGGCAGAGCGTGCCCTGGTTGATCGGGCTGCGCGGATCGCCCTCGATGTGCAGCGGGCGGCCGTCCTTGGCATAGACGAGCTGCGCGCAGCCGACGGCGCAGAACGGGCAGATGCTGGTGCCGACGCGGTCGGCCTGTTCCAGCCGCGGCCGCAGGCTGCGCGATGTCTGGCTCTCGGCCGCGCGGCCGCTAGCACTCTCGCCCATCGCCTGCCGAGGGAGCGACCAATCCGCGAGGAAGCCGGAGGCGCGCTCTGCGATGCTGCGACGGAGCTTCTTCACCTGCGCCATCCCCTGTTGCGGACTTTGGGTCAGAACAGGCGGCGCCGCGTCAGGTTCCCGATCAGGCGAGAGCGACACGCGGCGTGCCAGGCACGAGCCGGCCGATTTCAGCCGCGTGGTCGAAGCCGGCGGCGCGCACATGGTCGAGCACCGCGCCTGCCGCCTCCGCTGCCACGGCGATCAGCAGGCCGCCGCTGGTCTGCGGATCGCAAAGCAGGCCGCGCCGCCAGCCCGCCAGCTCCGTCGGCAGATCGACCTCGTGGCCGTAGCTCGCCCAGTTGCGCGAGGCGGCCCCGGTGCCGATGCCGGCCTCCGCCATCGCCGCGACACCTGGCAGCAACGGGAGCGCCGCCAGTTCGAGCCGCGCCGCGAGCCCGGACCCGCGGCACATCTCGAGCGTGTGGCCGAGCAGGCCGAAGCCGGTCACGTCGGTCGCCGCATGCACGCCCGGCATCGCCGCCAGCGCCGCGCCCACGGCATTGAGCTGCGTCGTGCTGGCGAGCATCGCCGCATAGTGCTCGGGCGCGAGCCGGCGCTGCTTGAGGGCGGCGCTGTAGATGCCGATGCCGAGCCCCTTGGTCAGGATCAGCCGGTCGGCCGCCCGTGCGCGGCTGTTGCGCAGCAGGCGGTCGGGGTGGACGAGGCCGACTGCCACGAGCCCGTAGATCGGCTCCGGCGTGTCGATCGAATGACCGCCCGCGACCGGGATGCCTGCGTCGGCACAGACCGCGGCACCGCCCGCGAGGATGCGCTGGATCACCGGGGCGGGCAGCGTTGCCACCGGCATCCCCACGATCGCCAGCGCGAAGATCGGCGTGCCCCCCATCGCATAGACGTCCGAGAGCGCGTTGGTCGCGGCGATGCGGCCGAAATCGAAAGGATCGTCCACCACGGGGTTGAAGAAATCCGTGGTCGCGACGAGCGCCTGAGTGTCGTTCAGGCGCCAGACCGCGGCATCATCGCCGGTTTGGGTGCCGACCAGCAGCGCGGGGAATGGCGCGACGCCGACCGGCATTTGCGCCAGGATCGAGGCAAGGGAAGCTGGCGAGAGCTTGCAGCCGCAGCCGCCGCCATGTGCCAACTCGGTGAGACGGGGTGGTGCGTCCATGCAGCCTCCTTGCCCGCCGGCCGGGGCAGGGCTCAATTCGGCCGATAGAGCGTTGGAGCGCGGATGGGAACGGCCGAGAGCGGCCTGCAAGAGAAGTTGCGCGGCCTGCCGCCGGTCGAACGGCTGCTGCACAGGCCGGAGGCGCGGGCGATGCTCCTCGCCGCGTCTCGGGAAGCGGTGCGGGACGCGCTGCGTGCGGCGCTCGATGCGGCCCGCACCGCGATCCGTGGCGGCGCCCCCGTGCCGGCCGAAGCGGCGCTGCTGGCCGACGCAGCCGGGCGTCTCGCGGCATCGCGGCAGCCGGCGCTGCGGCGAGCGATCAATGCGACCGGGATCATGCTGCACACCAATCTCGGCCGCGCCCCGCTCGCCGAGGAGGCGCTGGCGGCGATCGCGGAGGCGAGCCTCGGCGCGAGCAATCTCGAACTCGACATCGAGACCGGACGGCGCGGCGGGCGCGGCGGCGCGGTCGCCGAGCTGCTGCGGGTGCTGACCGGCGCGGAGGCGGCGCTCGCGGTCAACAACAATGCGGGAGCGGTGCTGCTGGCGCTGAGCGCGCTCGCCGCCGGCGGCGAGGTGATCGTCTCGCGCGGCGAGCTGGTCGAGATCGGCGGCGGCTTCCGCATCCCCGAGGTGATTTCCCAGGGCGGCGCGCGGCTGGTCGAGGTCGGCACCACCAACCGGACGCGCCTTGCCGACTACCGCGCCGCGATCGGCCCGGCGACGCGAGCGCTGCTGCGCGTGCATCCCAGCAATTTCCGCGTGACCGGCTTCACCGAAGGGCCCGACCTCGCCGGGCTAGGCGCGCTCGCGCGCGAGGCCGGGCTGCCGCTGGTCGACGATCTCGGCAGCGGCGCGCTGATCGACCTCCGCCGGCTCGGGCGGCCGCCGGAGCCGATGCCGGCCGCGAGCATCGCCGCGGGTGCGGCGCTGGTCGCGTTCAGCGGCGACAAGCTGCTGGGCGGCCCGCAGGCCGGGCTGCTGGTCGGCAGCGCCGCCGCGATCGCAGCGGCGGGTCGGCACCCGCTGGCGCGCGCGCTACGGATCGACAAGCTCTCGCTGGCGGCGCTGGAGGCGACGCTGCGCCTCTATCGCGACCCCGAGCGGGCGATTGCCAGCATCCCGGTGCTGCGGATGCTGGCGCAGGACGAGGCGGCACTGCTCGCCCGCGCCGAGGGCCTGCGGGCGATGCTCGGGGAGGGTGCCGTGATCCTGCCGAGCACCGCCCATGCCGGCGGCGGCGCGCTGCCGGGGGGCGGGATGGCGTCCTTCGCGGTCGCCGTCGCGGCGGCGGAGGGGGCGGAATTGCTCGCCCGCCGCCTGCGGGCGCATCGACCGGCGGTGGTCGGCCGGATCGCGGAGGGGCGGGTGCTGCTCGACGTCTTCGCCGTCGCCGATGCCGAGGTCGCGGAGATCGCAGCGGCGGTCGCGGCCGGATGAGACGGCTCCTCGCCCGCGACGATTTCGTCCATGCCGTCCGCGCACAAGGCGCCCTCGCCGGCGTTGTGTTTCAGCACGTCCCACCGAGGCGGCCCGCGCCACCTGGATACGCGGGTCACGCCCGCACATGACGCTCTCCGGAACGCGGTCGGGCCGCACCGCATTGTTCCGCGGCGTTCTTGGCGTCATCGGGCATGTCGATCACGGCAAGACCGCACTGGTCCGCGCGCTGACGGGGATGGAAACTGACCGGCTCGCGGAGGAGCAGCGGCGCGGCATCTCGATCGTGCTCGGCTTCGCGCATTTCGCGGCCGGCGATGCGGAGATCGACCTGATCGACATGCCGGGCCACGAGCGGTTCGTGCGCACGATGATCGCGGGGGCGACCGGGATCGACGGCGTGCTGCTGGTGGTCGCGGCCAATGAGGGCGTGCGGCCGCAGACCGTCGAGCACATCCAGATCGCCGGCCTGCTCGGGCTGCGGCGCGCAGTGGTCGCGGTCAGCAAGGCCGATCTGGTGACGCAGGCGGAGGCGGTAATGGCCGGCGAGGCGGCAGCGCGTCTTGCCGCGGAAGCCGGCCTGTCGCCGGGTGTGCCGGTGCTGACCTCGGCGCTGCGCGGGGAGGGGATCGCGGCACTGCGCGGCGCCATCCTCGGCGACCTTGCGGACGCGGCGGCGCCGCGGATCGAGGACGGGTTCGCGTGGCTGCCGGTCGATCGCTCGTTCAGCCGCGCCGGGCACGGCACCATCGTCACCGGCACGCTGCGCCACGGCGGCATCGCGGCCGGCGAGGAACTGGAACTGCTGCCGCAGGGGCGCCCGGTGGGACGCCCGGTGCGGGTGCGCGGGTTGCAGGTGCATGGGCAGTCGGTCACATCGGCCGCACCCGGGCAGCGGGTCGCGGTCAATTTGCGCGGCATCGAGGCCGACGCGGTCGCGCGCGGCGATGCGCTGGCGATGCCGGGCCACCTGCTTTCGGCCCAGTGGCTGTCGGTGATGCTGCGCCTGCTGCCGGATGCGCCGGAATTGCGGAGCGGGGCGCGCGTGCAGCTCCTGCTCGGAACGACGGAGAGTTCGGCGCGGCTGCGACTGCTCGACCGCGAGACGCTGGCGCCGGACGAGACGGCGGCGGCGCAGTTGCATTGTGCGGTGCCGGTCGCGGTCCCCGCGCGCGAGCGGTTTGTGATCCGGGCCGCCTCGCCCGCGCGCACGCTCGGCGGCGGGCACGTGCTCGATGCGGACGCGACGCGGCTGCGGCGGCACGCGGCGCCGGTGCTGCGCCGGCTCGCGGCCCTCGCGGCCGAGACGCCGGCACAGACGCTGGCGCGGGAGGTGGCTGAGGCGGGCGCGGCGGGGCGGGCGCTGCCGGAGCTTTCGCGCCTCGTCGGCCTGTCGCCGGCGCGCGCGATGGCGGTGCTGGAGGCGGCGCAAGTCGTCGCCGTGCGCGGCGCAGCGGTCGATCGGGCGGCGTTCGAGTTGGTGCTGCGCGACCTGCCGTCTCTGGCCGGCGCGGCGGGTCGGGAGCGGGCCCGGCTGACCGAGGCGCTGCATACGACGCCGCCGGTGTTCGAGGAGGCGCTGTCCCGCCTGATCGCTTCCGGCACGGTGCGGCAGGAGGGCGGCCGGATATGGCAGGTGGTGGCCGGCCAGGAGCGCGCGCGGGCGGAGGCGGCGTCCAGGCTCGCGGCCGGACTCGCCGAGCGGCTGCGCGCCGCCGGGCTGTCGCCGCCCGACCCGAAGCACCTCGCCGCCGCCGATCCGACCGCCATGCGCGCGCTGGCGGCTCTGGCGCGGGAGGGTGTGCTGGTCCGGACCTTCGACCGCGTGCAGAAGCGCGAGATCCTGTTCCACCGCGACGCGGTGCTCGCGGCCCAGCAGACGCTGGCCCCGCTGCTCGCCAAGCCGCCCGGCCTGCTGGTGAGTGAGGCGGGTGCCGCGCTGGGCATTTCGCGGAAATTCAGTGTGCCGCTGCTCGAGTATCTCGACGCGATCCAATATACGCGCCGGGTCGCCGACCGTCGCGTGCTCGCGCCGCGTGGCGGCTGACGGAGGCGAACGGGGTCTGGTGGCCCTCCTGGTCTTCAAAACCAGCGACCCGCCGAAAGCGGGTGGTGGGTTCGATTCCCATCCGCCTCCGCCCGATTACCCGCGGCCGGACAGGTGCTCCGGCTGGGCGAGGCGTAACGAATCCTGCGGGTTCCGCGCGCTCGCGTCACCCGCCGACATCACGCCGACGCGCAGGCAGAGGCTGCCGATCAGCGTCGCGATCGAGGCGGCCGAGGCTGGTCGCCGCACCAGCGCGCGCCCGGCCAGATGCAGCGCGAAGGGCACCAGGACACCCAATCCCTGGCCGCCCAGCGTCTCGATCACGGCGGCGGGGATCGCGGTCTGCGCGGCGCTGATGCCTTTGCGGCGATAGGTGGCCGTGCTTGCCCGCGCCGCCGCGAACTCGGCGGCCAGCGCCGCGAGCTTGATCGTATCGAGGTCGCGGGCGATGCGCGGTGAGCCGCGGCGGCGCTCGGCGAGCGCCAGGGCCGCCGCGCCGGCCGCGATCGAAGAACTGCCGAAGCGCACCGCGAGCGCCCGCGGTGCCGCCGCCCAGAGCGGGGTGCTGGTCGCCGACAGCAGGCCGGCGGTGTAGGTCGCGAGCCCGGCGCCGGTGATCGCGGCCGGAACCTGGGCTGCCCGCGCGAACCGGCGCGGCCAGCGCCACCCGAACAGGTCGGCGGCGGCCTGGCAGACGGCGGCGGCACCGCTCGCGGCACTGAAGCCCATCAGCAGCCAAGTGCCGATCGACATCGGCGAAGTGCGCCGGAAGATGCGCAGCATGTTGTAGAAGCGTTGCGGCGTGTGCAGGTCGTAGATCAGCAGCGGCGCGCCCACGACCGGCGCCAGCAATGCGAGATACCGCCCGCGCCGCACCAGCCCGGCCGAATGCCGCACCCCGCAGATCTCGGCAAGCGTCGCGAGCATCTGCGCGGCCCCCGACAGGCCGGCAATGAACACGTAGCTGCCGACGACGAGATTTTCGAACGGCGCCTGATTGAGCTGCGGCCGTCCGTAATAGGTGGTGCCATCATAGCGGCGCGCAGTGTCGCTCGGGGCCTCCGGCATCATCGCGTCCTTTCACGTCCGGCGCGCGAAGACGGCAAACGCCGTCATCGCCAGTGCGGCGACCGTCGCGAGCCCGGCGGCGAGGCTGGGCGCCACGCGATCCGCCGGCCGCGTCGGCGCGCGCGGCAGGTTGTAGGTCTCCGGCGTCTCCGTCAGGAGAAAAAAAGCGTTGAGGTGGCCGATGCCGCCCGTCGCTCCCGGCCCGTCCGGCATGCCGTAGAGATAGGCGCTGGAGACGCCGATCTCGTGCAGCTTGGCGAGCCGCTTCTCGGCGCGCGCGTGCAGCTCCGGCAGTTCACCGAAGGAGATAGAATCCGTCGGGCAGGATTTCGCGCAGGCCGGTTCCAGCCCGCCCTTCAGACGGTCATAGCAGAGCGTGCATTTATGCGCCTTGCCGTCGTCCGCGCTGAGATCGACGACGCCGAACGGGCAGGCGGCCACGCAATACCCGCAGCCGTTGCAGATGTCCTGCTGCACGACGACGGTGTCGAACTCGGTCTTGAACAGCGCGCCGGTCGGACATGCCTCCAGGCAGGGCGCGTTGTGGCAGTGCTTGCACACATCGCTCATCATCAGCCAGCCGCTCTGGAACGGCCGCATCTCGGTCGGCCGGTCGGCGACGCGCTCGATCAGCGCCACGTGCCGCCAGGTGTTGGCGGAGAGGTGGCCGGTGTTGTCGTAGCTGTCCCCCGTCATCCCGACATGGTCGGCCGGCAGATTGTTCCACTCCTTGCAGGCCACCTCGCACGCCTTGCAGCCGATGCAGAGCGTGGTGTCGGTGAAGAAGCCGTAGGAATGGCCGGCGCGGATGCGCACGCCCGCGGTCAGCTCCGCCTCGTCGGGGATGACGCCGGAGAGGTCGGATGCTGGATAATCGAGCGCGCGCCGGCTGAGCGCCAGGCCCCCATCCGCCATGCCCGATTCAGCCACTTGCGGCTCGCCCGGGCAGACGCTCGATTTGGTGCGCAACCATCGCGATCGTATCGCGCCCGCGCTTGAACCGGACACGGACACGCGCCTGATCGCGTTGCAGGGCAGCGAGCTGGTCGGGTTCCGCGGCGGCGGCGTGGGAGAGGATGAAGACGTGGTACGGCCCGGCGTCGGACTGCATCAGGAAGCGGCCCTCCTGCACCAGAGTGACGACGCCATCCAGGCTCTGCATGCCCGCCCCCTCGCTTCACCGCCCGGAACGCCCGGCCGCTGGCGTGGGTTGCCTCGCGCCTCGATGCCCGGTGGCCGCTACCCGAGATATTCCGGGTGCTTGACGGTGCTGTCGAAATGCTGGCTCGACTTGTAGCGCTCGAACCGGCCACCCTTCGCCGCACTTGCCGTGCGCGCGAGCAGCGCGGCCCGCTCGGCCGCCGTGAGCGGCTGGAAGCCGCGGCCGATCGCGATGGCCTGATCGAGGATGCGTATGGCGTCGATCCCCGTGATGGTGACGCTGACCGGCAGGCTCATCGCGTAGTGCAGGCACTCGACCGCGCTCGCGGCGTGGCTGTCAAGGATGAACGGATCGCCCATCGGCTTCATGCCCAGCACGCCGACCTCGTCGGCGACCAGCTCCGGCAGCACCAATTTCTCGAAGCTGTCGTGGTGCGCGTCCATCACGTTGAGCGGCATCTGCACCGTGTCGAAGCGGAAGCCGTTTGCGGCGGCGGTCCGCAGCATCTTGCGGTGGATCATCGGGCTCTTGTGGCCGGTGAAGCCGATGAAGCGGAGTTTGCCCTGCTCGCGCGCGCGCAGCACCGCCTCGAGCGCGCCACCGGCGGCGAAGATGCGGTCTGGGTCGCTGTCACGGATGATCTCGTGGAATTGCAGCAGGTCGAGATGGTCGGTGCCCAGGCGCGAAAGCGATTGCTCAAGCTGCGCGGTCGCGGCGGCGGCGGTGCGGCCGTCGATCTTGGTCATCAGGAACGCGCGGTTGCGCCAGCCGCCGCGCAGTGCGAGGCCCATCCGCCGCTCGCTCTCCCCCTCGGCGTAGGACCAGCAATTGTCGAGGAAGTCGATGCCGGCGTCGATCGCGGCATGGATGATGCGCAACGCCTCCGGCTGGGATGGCATGCTCAGATGGAAGCCGCCGACGCCGAGGCAGGAGACGCTCTCTCCGGTGCGGCCGAGTGGGCGGCGGGGGATGGGTGCGGCGCTGCTCATGCGATTGCCTCCCTGGGGGCGGCGCCGAGCACGCGGAGGGCCGCGCAGGCGGCGCCGTAGCCGTTGTCGATATTGACGGTCAGGATGCCGGGCGCGCAACTCGCCAGGATTGCGTCCAGCGCGGCGCGGCCGCCGGCCGCGACGCCGTAGCCGACCGAGGTCGGCACCGCGATCACGCAGCCCGGCACCAGGCCCGCGACAACGCTGGGTAGCGCCGCGTCCATCCCGGCGCAGACGATCAGCACCCGCGTCCGGCGCAACTCGTCCGCGCGCGCCAGCAGCCGCCACAGTCCCGCGACACCGACATCGGCGATCAGCAGCCCCGACTGTCCGCTGAAGGCGAGCGTGCGCAGCGCCTCGCGTGCAACCGGAACGTCCGAGGTTCCGGCGGTGACGATCGCGACCGGCTCGGAGTCCCGCGGCCGTGCGGGGGCGCCGAAGATCGCGGTGCGCGAAGCGGGATCGAAGTCGAGTGCCGATTGCTGCCAGCGCGGCAGGGCGTCGACGCGCGAACTGTCCAGCCGGGTCAGCAGCAGCGCCGCATCGCGCGCCTGCGCATCGTCGAGGATCGCGCCGATCTGGGCCGCCGACTTGCCGGCGCAATACACCGCCTCGCCGAAGCCGATGCGGGTGGCGCGGTGCCAGTCCATGACGTGCTCGGCCATGACGTGCTCGGCCATGACGTGCTCGGCCGTCGCTGGTTCGACGGGTCCGATCATGGCGCCGGCCGCAGGAAGGCGCTGCCCATGCGATAGGGTGCGAACGAGACCGGGCGCACGAGCCGGGCTGCGCACACCATGTCCGTCAGCCGTGCATGCAGTTGCTCGCGAAGCGGCCCGTCCAGCCGGGCGAGCGCGTCCTCGTCCAGCTCGATCACGATGCCGCCGGCGCGCAGCCGGCAGCGCACGGTGCGCGGCTCCAGCGCGGCGGCGATGGTGCGTTCCGCGTCGTGGACCAAGGCGAGCTCGGCCGGGTCGATGGGCCGCCCGGTCTCGATGCGGCTGGAGAGGCAGGGTGAGGCCGGAAGCTCGGCGACAGCGCCCAGCCCGAGGCGGGCGGCGAGGCGGCGCACCTCCGCCTTGTCGATGCCGGCCTCGACGAAGGGATGGCGGACGCCGTGCTCGGCGGCCGCGCGCAGCCCGGGGCGCCAGTCGCCGAGATCGTCGAGATTGGTGCCCGAGGCGATCGGATCGCCAGTGCGCGCGGCGATCGCGCCATAGAGGTTGGTCTTGCAGAAGAAGCAGCGGTCGGCGGGATTGGCGCGATAGGACGGGTCAGAAAACTCGCCGGCATCGAACACGGTGAGCGCCCAGCTGCGAGCGGCCGCGAGCGCGCGCGTCCTTGCCGTCGCCTCGGCCGGCACCGCGGGCGAGGTCGCGTGCCAGGCGCGGGCGCGGGCGCCGTGGCGAGCATGGGCGGCGGCGGCGAGGGTGAGGCTGTCGACACCGCCGCTGACCGCCACCGCGATTGCATCGAACCCGTCGAGGACGGCGCCGAGCCGGTCGAGCGGGTCCATCTCAGCGGGTCCGCCCAACGTCCTGTTCCGCTTCCTGCTCGGCTTGGCGGCGGAGCCGGGCGCGTGTGGCGTGGCCGGCGAGGCGCAGCACGTCGTCGGATTCCGCCTTGCCGGTCCGCCCGCCGGGGCGCTCGGCGAGCTTCACCCGCAACCGATGCCCGCTGACCGCGACCTCCGTGCTGGAGCGCGGCAGAGTGAGGCCACGCACGATCTGGATGCGCAGGCCGATCGTCGTCGTCTCGGCGAAACAGGCGTCGGTCGCGGCGTCGAGCGCGTCGGGGCGGGCGAGCACCTGCACATGCGCAGCCATCCGGCCCTTCTTGCCGAAGGCCGGCATCTGCAGCACGTCGTGGATGCCGGGCAGCGCGCGCACCCGGTCGAGCCCGCTGGCGAGGTCCTCGGCGGATTGGTCGTCAACCTCGAAGGCGATCACGGCAAGCTCCCGATGGCCGGTGGCGGGTTGCGATGACATCCGCTCGAACACCAGGGCGCGCAGGCAGTTGCTGATCCCCGGCAGGCGCCGCGTGCCGAAGCCGATGCCGCTCTGGCGCAGACGCCGCGGCCCGGACGGCGCCGGCGCGCGGCAGAGGTGCCGCAGGATCGCGGCACCGGTCGGCGTGACCCGCTCGCCGGCGATCCCGTCATCGATCGTCTCGAAGCCCTCCAGCAGCAGCGCCGTCGCCGGTGCCGGGACCGGCATGGTGCCGTGCGCGGTCTCGATCCGGCCGGCACCGAGCGGCAGTGCGGCGACCGACCAGGTCGCACCCGCGCCGGCGGCGGCGATCAGCACCGCGGCGCCCACGATGTCGGCGATCGAGTCCGCGGCGCCGACCTCGTGGAACGTCACCTCGTCCGCCGCGCAGCCGTGTATTCGCGCCTCGGCGTCCGCGAGCAGGGCGAAGATCGCGAGCGCGTGATCGCGGATGGCGGGCGGCAGGCTTGCGGCGTGCAGCCGGGCGCGGATGTCACGCCAGGCGGCGTGGGCGTGGTGATCGTGGTCGGCCTCCGCTACCCGGAACCGCGCGCCGGTCAGCACGCCGTCGTCGTGGCGGAGCAGACGGGCGGAGACACCCGCCACCGTCTCGGCCGCGCGGATCACGGGCGCCTCCTGCTCCGGCCAGGCATCGAGCAGGGCGGCGATGATCATGTCGCCGGCCACGCCCCCAACGGGATCGAGATGGATGTGCTGCATTCGGGGCGCGGCTCCGCTGGCCCGGACGATGACGCGCCGCAACCGTGGCAGTTGCGCTCAACTCGCCGGGATTGCGGAACAGTCCCGCGGCGCGCGTTGCCGCAGGGACGCAGCAGGCCGGGGCACAGGAGGATGGCGGATGGAACGGCGCAGGCGTCTGACGGGTGCGGTCACGACCGGCATCGCCGAGACCGCCCCGGGTGCCGCGATGGCGCAGCAGGCGGGGCCGCCGTATCCGGCATCGCCGATGGGCGACGAGGCCGGCGCGCTGCCGCTGGTGAGCGACGTCGGCGAGCAGCGCGGCGAGATGCTGTATCGCAAGCTTGGCCGTACCGGCGAGACGGTTTCGGCGATCGGGCTGGGCGGTTCGCACATCGTGCGCCCGCCGGTCACGCATGACGAGGCCGTCAAGCTGATGCATGCGGCGATCGACCGCGGCATCACCTGCATGGATGACGGCGGCCGCGCAGATCAACGAGAGCCCGACGCGGCCGCGCACCGATCACCTCGACCTCCTGCAGTTCCACGAGATCCTCCGCTACGACGATCCCGACCGTATTTTCCGCGAGGGGGGTGCCCTGGAGGCGGCGCTTGCGGCGAAGAAGGCAGGCAAACTGCGGTTCATCGGCTTCACCGGCCACAAGGACCCGCATCCACACCTACATGCTCGACGTCGCCGAGCGGCGCGGCTTCCGTTTCGATACGGTGCAGATGCCGCTCAACGTGATGGACGCACATTGGCGCAGCTTCGCCCACGTGGTCCTGCCGCGGCTGGTGGCGCCGTAGATCGGTGTGCTGGGGATGAAGTCGATGGGCGACAAGATCATCCTCAAGAGCGGCGCGCTGACCGCGTTCGAATGCCTCACCTATTCGCTCAGCCTGCCGACCTCGGTGGTCATCACCGGCATCGACAAGCCGGAAGTTCTCGATCAGGCCTTCAAAGTTGCCAACAGCTTCCAGCCGCTGCGGGTGCGCAGCTCGCCGCGCTGCTGCAGAAGACCGAGCGGCCGGCGCAGGAAGGCACCTACGAGCTGTTCAAGAGCTCGGCCCATTTCGACGAAACCGCGCGCCACGCAGACTGGATGGGACCGGACGATCCGGCCGTTAAACGGCTTGCACCGACCACCCCGGGGTGGGCCGCGATTCGCCGCTGAAGCGGGTCGGGAGCCCCGCCAATCCCGGCCCGCCAATCCCGGGTTGCATGCCGACGCTTGCCCGGCAGGGTGATCCGTCCGACGATGCGCGCGCCCGAACCAGAGGACGCCGCGATGCAATACGATCCGCCGCCGCACCTGACGCAGAACTGGCAGCTCGCCAAGCCGGCCGCGAGCGGCAGGCGCGGGATGGTGGTGAGCCAGGCGCGCGGTGCCGCGCAGGCCGGCGTCGCGGTGCTGGATGCCGGCGGCAACGCGGCCGATGCGGCGGTGGCGACCGCGCTGGCCTTGACGACGCTGGAGCCGTGGAACTCGGGACTGGGCGGCATCGGCTTCGCGCTGGTGCATCCGGCGGGCGAGCGCCGGGCGAAGGTGGTGGATTTCGGCCCGCGTTCGCCGCGCCGGCTCGATGCAGGCCATTTCCGGCTCACCGGCCGGATGAAGCAGGATCTGTTCTCCTGGCCGGAGGTAGAGGGCGACACCAACATCCACGGCCCGCTCTCCTTCGCGATCCCATCGGCGCCCGCAGGCCTTGCCGAGATGCACGCGCGCTGGGGGCGGCTGCCGCTCTCCGAGGTGATCGCACCGGCGCTGGCCCTGGCGCGGCGCGGGCTGCCGGGCGACTGGTTCACGACGCTCAAGGTCGCCACCTCCGCATCCGTGCTGCGGCACTATCCGGAGAGCGCCCGCATCTACCTGCCGGACGGCCTGCCGCCGGTCGCACCCTATCAGGGCGTGCCCGGCTTCTTCACCCTAGGGCGCCTCCCCGAAACGCTGGAGCGGCTGGCGCGCAACGGTTTTCGCGACTTCTATGAGGGCGAGACCGCCGCCCTGATCGCGGAGGATTGCCGCGAGGCGGGTGCCGTGCTCGACGCCGACGATCTCCGCGGCTGCAAAGCCAGCGTGCGCGACGCGACGGAGGTGCCCTGGCGCGGGCGGATGCTGCAGACGGCCGGCGGGCTGACCGCGGCGCCGACGCTCGCGCGCGTGCTGGAGCTGATGCGCGATGCGCCCTATGGCGCGAAGCCGGACGCGGCGTGGTATGTGGCAGCCGCGAGTGCTATGGGCCGCGCCTATGCCGAACGGCTTGAGGGCCTCGGCGACACGGAGCCGAAAGCCGCCGAGAGCTGCACGACCCACCTGACCACATGCGATGCCGACGGCATGATGGTGGCGGTGACCACGACACTGCTCTCCTCGATGGGCAGCCGCGTGGTGCTGCCGCGGTCGGGCGTGCTGATGAACAACGGCGTGATGTGGTTCGACCCGCGCCCGGGACAGCCGAATTCGATCGCGCCCGGCAAGCGGCCGCTCACCAACATGCTGCCGATCATCCTGCGCGAGGGCGCGGCACCGGTGCTGGCCGGCGGCGCCTCCGGCGGCCGGCGCATTCTCGCCGCAGTGTTCCAGATGATGACCTACATCGCCGATTTCGGCATGACGCTGGAGGCGGCGGCGCACCATCCGCGAATCGACGTCTCCAGCCCCGAGGGTGCCAGTGCCGACCGGATGCTGCCCGAGGCGGTGATCGCGGCGCTGCGTGCGGTCGGCCCCGTGGAGGTTGTCAGCCGCGACGTCATGCCGATCAACTTCGCCTGTCCCAACATCATTGTCCGCCACGACGGCATGTGCGAGGGGATCAGCGACGTCGCCTCGCCCTGGTCGGCGGCGGTCGCGCAAGGCTAGGCGCATGCAGTTGCAGCCGATCGGCCGGCTGCGCACCCCGTTCCGCAGCCGTGCCGAGTGCCCGCGCAACGGCCGCCAGCCGGCACCGCCGCCGGAGTGCACGGCCGAGGTGTTCGCGGAGTTCGTGCCCGGTCTGCGCAGCCTCGACGGGTTCTCGCACCTGATCCTGCTGTACTGGATGGGCGAGGCGCGCGCGCCCGACATGACGTTCACACCGCCGTTCGACGACGTCCTGCGCGGTCTGTTCGCGACCCGTGCGCCCGACCGGCCGAACCCGATCGGGCTTTCCGTCGTCGCCTTCGACGGGTTCGCCGCACCCGACCGGCTGCGCGTGCGTTATCTCGACTGCATCGACGGCACGACGCTGCTCGACATCAAGCCCTATCTGCCGAGCGTGGACGCCGAGCCCGATGCGGCGATGGGTTGGCTCGCGCCGCACGCGACGCGACGACAGGCGGAGGGACGCGCATGAGCATCTATTCGGGCCCCGTGTTCGAGATGGCACGGGCGCAGTTCGCGGTGATAGCCGATCACATCGGCATCCCGGAGGACGAGCGCGGCCGCCTGCTGTATCCGAAGCGGGCGGTCACGGTGTCCTGCCCGATCCACCGCGACGACGGCAGCCTCGAGGTGTTCGAGGGCTATCGCGTGCAGCACCACCTGACGCTCGGACCGACCAAGGGCGGCACGCGATTCTCGCTCAGCGTCGATATCGGCGAGGTGGCGGCGCTCGCGATCTGGATGAGCTGGAAATGCGCACTCGCCGGACTGCCTTATGGCGGTGCCAAGGGCGGTGTCACGGTCGATCCGCGCGCGCTCTCCGCGCACGAGCTGGAATCGCTTTCGCGCCGCTACATGCAGGAGATGATCCCCTTCGTCGGGCCGCATACAGATGTCATGGCGCCCGACATGGGAACCAACGAGCAGATCATGGCGTGGTTCATGGACACGTACTCCATGTACCAGGGCAACACCGTCACCGAGATCGTCACCGGCAAGCCGGTCTCCGCCGGCGGCACGCTCGGGCGGCGGGAGGCGACGGGGCGGGGTGTCGTCTATCTCGTCGAGCGCGCGATGCAGCGTCTCCAAATTGCACCGTCGGGGGCGACCGCGATCGTGCAGGGCTTCGGCAATGTCGGCGCGGTGACCGCGCTGGAGCTGGTGAAGCGCGGCGTCCGCGTGATCGGCGTGAGCGACCATACGGCGTGCTATTTCGATGCGCGCGGGCTCGACATCCCGGCGATGGATCGGCACATGGCGCGCACCGGCGTGCTCGCGGGCTTTTCGAAGGAGCTGCTGTTCGATCCTTCGGAGTTGCTGGTGCAGTCCTGCGACGTGCTGGTGCCGGCGGCAATGGAGCGCGTCATCACCGCCGAGACGGCCCCGAGGCTGCGCTGCCGCGTGCTGGCGGAGGGCGCGAACGGGCCGACCACGCCGGACGCCGACCGCATCCTCGATGAACGGCGGCGCGACATATTCGTCATTCCCGACATTCTCTGCAACGCGGGCGGCGTGATCGTCAGCTATTTCGAGTGGGTGCAGGACTTGCAGCAGTTCTTCTGGACGGAGGAGGAGGTGATGCAGCGCCTCAATCAGATCCTCGAACGGGCCTTCGTGCAGGTGATGGCGCGAGCCGAGCGCGACGGCGTTCCGTACCGCACCGCCGCGATGGCGATCGGGGTGGAGAAGGTGCGCCGCGGCAAGCAGGTACGAGGTCTGTTCCCGTGACCGAGGACCGGGCGAAGCTCGACTGTCTGCGGTGCCCGAGCCTCTGCTGCAAGGTGGCGGGCTATGTCGAGGTGAGCGACGTCGACATCAACCGGCTGGCGCGGCATCTCGGCCTGACGCGGCGTGAGTTCGTGGCGCGGCACATCGTCCACACGACGCGCGCGGGCAAGCGGCGGATCAAGACGGAGTTCGAGACTTGCCAGTTCCTCGACGCGAAACGGCGCTGCACGGTGTATGAGGCGCGGCCGACGGACTGCCGGGGCTATTTCTGCTGGGAGGCGGCGGACCCGACATTGCATCGGATCGCGGAGTTTTTGCAGACGCCGATACGGGCGCAGCAGGAAGCAAGGTCGGGCTCTGCCCGAACCCGCTAAAGGGCAGGCGCCCTTTGGAAACCCTGACGGTCGGCCGACTCCCCGCCCGTGCATCGTCATGCTCGGCGAAGGCCGAGCATCCATGGCTTCCGCTCCGGGTCGCCGGGAAAGTCGTGGATGGCCGGCCGGAGCCTGTCCTCAGGCGGCCTTCCGCCGACCCGTGGGCCGGCCCTGACGGGGGAGGTCCGTAGGTTGGGCGGTCGCTATCACTGAAGCCGCGGATCGAGCGCGTCCCGCAACCCATCGCCGAGGAAATTGAAGCTGGTCACAGCCAGCGTGATCGCCAGCCCCGGGATGATCGCAAGCCAGGGCGCGCTGGTGAGGTATTCCTGCGCGTTCTCCAGCATGTTCCCCCAGCTCGGCGTCGGCGGCTGGATGCCGTAGCCGAGAAAGCTGATGTAGCTCTCCAGCAGGATCGCGCGCGCGACGTTCAGCGACGCCGCCACCACGATCGGCGCGACCGCGTTCGGGAGCAGCTCGCGCAGCATGATGGAGACGTCAGACGCGCCGAGGGCGACGGAGGCAATTGCGAAGTCGCGTTCCCGCAGGCTGCGTATCTGTGCCTCGACGATGCGCGCGACCTCCATCCACGCGGTCGCCGCGATGATGAGCGTGATACTGGCGAGGCTCGGGTTGACGAAGGCCGCGAGCGCCAGCAGGAGAAAAATAGAGGGAAAGCAGAGTACGGCGTCCACCAGCCGCATCAGCACGGTGCCGATCCAGCCGCCGTAATACCCGGCGACCGCGCCGACGACGGTGCCGACGACCGTGCTGATCGCCATTGCGGCGAACCCCACCGTGAGCGAAATCCGCCCGGCCATCAGCAGCCTTGCGAGCAGGTCGCGCCCGAGCTGGTCGGTGCCGAGGATATGCGGCCCGACGAACGGCGGCGCAAAGCGGTGGATGATGTCGATGTAGGTGTCGGTGTACGGCAGCAGGCCGGGGCCGAACGCGCAGGCGAGCACGAGTGCCACGATCGCGACCGCGCCGAACAGCGCCAGCCGGTGGCGCAGGAACCGGCGCAGTGCGCGGTTGCGGCTGCGCGGCGGCGCGGCGAGGATGGGGGCGGCGGCGTCCATCAGTCGAGCCGGATGCGCGGGTCGGCGAGCGCGTAGCCGAGGTCGGCGAGCAAATTGCCCGCCAGCACCAGCAGCGCCGAGAACATCAGGATGCCCATCACGGCAGGATAGTCGCGGTAGCCGATTGAATCGAGAAACATGCGCCCCATGCCAGGCCAGGTGAACACCGTCTCGGTCACCAGCGCACCGGAGAGCAGCGTCGGCAGTTGCAGCCCGGCGATCGTTATCATCGGCAGCAGCGCGTTGCGCACCGCGTGGTGCGTCAGGATCGCGCGCTCCGGCACCCACTTGGCGCGGGCGGTGCGGATGTAGTCCTGGTTGATGACCTCCAGCATCGACGACCGCATGTAGCGGCTCCAGATCGCGATCGTGACCAGCGCCAGCACCAGCGCCGGCGCGATCAGGTGGTGCAGGTAGTCCAGGATCGAGCCGTTGCCGATCGTGTAGAGATTGCCCGCCGGCAGCCAGCCGAGTTCGACCGAGAAGATGTAGATGGTGACGAGCCCGAACCAGAAGGTCGGGATCGAGAGCGCGATCATCGCCCCGATCGTGGCGAGATAGTCGAACAGCGAATAGCGCCGGATCGCGCCGAGGATGCCGATCCAGGTGCCGGCCACGACCGCGAGCAGTGTCGAGCTGACCATCAGCTCCAGCGTCGCACCGAGGTGGCTCACGATGATCCCGAGCACCGGCTGCTGATCGCGGTAGGAGCGGCCCCAGTCGCCGCGCAGGATGTGTGCGAGCCAGCGCGCATACTGCACCGGCAGCGGCGCATCGAGCCCCATCTGGTGCGCGATCCGCGCGAGGTCGGCGGAACTCATGCCAGGGATGTTGGCGAACTCCGCCAGCGGGCCTCCGGGGGCGAGGTGGAGAATGGCGAAGCCGATCACCGAGACGAGCCACAGCAGGACGAGGCTTTGACCCAGGCGCCGGAGCAGGTATCTCATCATCCCCCCATGATCGGCGCGACCGCACCCTCCCCGCAAGAACGACTTCTGGACGTCCGCGACCTGTGCAAATGGTATCCCGTGAGCACGGGTTTCGCCGGCGGCCGGCACGAGACGCTGAAGGCGGTCGACGGCGTGAGCTTCGGCATCGATCGCGGCGAGGTGCTGGGGCTGGTGGGGGAGAGCGGCTCCGGCAAGACCACGGTCGGCCGCACCATCCTGCGGCTGATCCCGCCGAGTGCGGGCGAAATCCGCTTCGAGGGGCGCGACATCACGCGCCTGTCGCGCCGGGCGCTGCGGCCGGTGCGGGCGCGGATGCAACTCGTGTTCCAGGACCCTTTTTCTTCCCTCAACCCGCGGATGAATGTCGGCCGCATCGTGGCCGCGCCGCTGCGCATCCACGGGCGCGGCGACGCGCGCGCGCGGGCCACATCCGTCGCCGACGCGCTGGAGATGGTCGGCCTCTCGCCGCGTTTCGCCGAGCGCTATCCGCACGAGTTCTCCGGCGGCCAGCGGCAGCGCATCGGCATCGCGCGCGCGCTCATCCTGCGGCCGGCCTTCCTGGTGGCGGACGAGCCGGTCTCGGCGCTCGACGTCTCGGTGCAGGCGCAGGTGGTCAACCTGCTGCTGGAACTGCGCACGCGGCTCGGGCTCACCATCCTGTTCATCGCGCATGACCTTGCTGTGGTCGGCCACATCTCGGACCGGGTCGCGGTGATGTATCTCGGCCGCATCATGGAACTGGCACCCACGCGCGCCCTGTTCGCGGCCCCGCGCCACCCTTACACCGAGGCGCTGTTCTCCGCCGCACCCGTCCCCGATCCGCGCGTGCGGCGGCAGCGCATCCTCCTGGCCGGCGACATGCCGAGCCCGATCAGCCCGCCCTCGGGCTGCGTGTTCCGGACGCGCTGCCGTTACGTGCGGCCCGATTGCGCGACGGCGCTGCCGGAATTGCGCGAGGTGGCGCCGGGACATTTCAAGGCCTGCATCCGCGACGACCTTGCGTTGCAGGCGTCTGGCTGAGGAGAGCGGGATGGCGAAGGCACTCATCGTGGGCGGCGGAATCGCGGGGCTTTCATCGGCCTGGGCGCTGGCGCGGCGCGGTTTCGCGGTCGAATTGTTCGAGCAGGGACCGCTGCCGAATTCCCGATCGTCGTCCTATGACGAGCATCGTATCATCCGCCACGCCTATGGCGAGATGGAGGGCTACGCGCATCTCATGCCGGAGGCGTTCGCGACGTGGGAGCGGCTCTGGCGCGAGACCGGACGGCGGCACTTCGAGAGCCTGCCCGCGCTCTACATCCTGCGCGAGGACGACGATGCCGGGTGGTACGAACCGGCCGCGCGCAGCCTCGGTGCCATGCATATCGGCTTCCGCGACATTCCGCTCGACGATGCGCCGCGACTACTGCCGATGGTCAACCTCGACGGCGCCTCGCGGCTGGTCGAGACCGAAGGAGCGGGGATGCTGTTCCCCTCGCGCATCCTGACCGACCTCGTGCTGCTGTTGGCGCGGCTCGGCGTCCGGCTGCACGCCGATGCGCGCGTGCAGCGCGTCGACCCCGAACGCGGCACCCTGCGGGCGGACGGGCACGAGCATGGCGGCGACGTCGTCGTGGTCGCGGCCGGCGCCTGGGCGGACCGGCTCGTGCCGGGCTTGCGCGGCGTCGCGGTGCCGTCGCGGCAGGCCGTGATCTATCTCGCACCACCGCCGGAGCTGGTCGCCGCGTGGGACGCGGCACCGGTCATCATCGATTTCGGCCGCCACAGCCGCACCTACACGCTGCCGCCGCGGCAGGGCACGCGGCTGAAAGTGGGCGACCACATCTTCACCCGCCGCGGTGATCCCGATGAGGACCGCGCCGCGACCGACGCCGATGCCGACCCGCTCTGGGCCGCAGCCCAGCGCACCTATCGCGGGCTCGACCGCTACGCCGTGCTGGAACGCCGTGCCTGCTTCTACACCGTAACCGAGGACGAGCGTTTCATCCTCCGTCCGATCGGCCCGCGCGGCTGGGTTTGCAGCGCCTGCTCCGGGCACGGCTTCAAGCTCGGCGCGCTGATGGGCGAGGCGGTGGCGCGCGGCGTTGCGGGCGACGTCGTACCGGCGCATCTGGCGGACTGGGCGGCCGGTCGCATCGTGCCGGGCGCCGCGTGATCGCGGTTCGCGAGGCACGGCCCGGCGACGCGGCCGCGATCGTGCCGTTGCTGAACGATCTGGGCGACGACCACTCGGGCGAGGACGTCGCATCCCGCCTCGCCACCCTCGCCGCGACCGGCGCTGATCCGGTTTTCGTCGCCTGCGTGGGCGAGCGGATCGTTGGCGTGATCGGGATGCACCTGATGCAGCCGCTGCACGTGCGGGGACGCACGGCGCGTATCATGGCGCTCTCGGTTGCGGTTGATGCGCAACGGCAGGGCGTGGGACGCCGCCTGATCGCGCAGGCGATCGCGGTGGCGCGGCAGGGCGGCTGCACGCTGCTGGAACTGACCACCGGCATGGACCGCACGGGCGCGCAAGCGTTCTATTGCGCGCAGGGGTTCGAAGCGTCCTCGCTGCGGTTCCGGATGCGTCTCGCCGCTACAGCGCCAGCGGATACGGCTCCGGCTTCGTCCCGTCCGTGAACCGCGAGAAGCGGAACGGCGCCGGATCGATCACCGGCCCGTCGCCGGTCACGAGATCGGCGACCAGACGACCGGCGCCCGGCCCGACGCCGAAGCCGTGGCCGGAGAAGCCGGTCGCGATGAAGAAGCCGGGCAGCGTGTCCACCGGCGAGATCACCGGGATCACGTCCGGCGTCACGTCGATCATGCCGGCCCAGCGTTCCGCGATCTTCGCGCGCGCGAACACCGGGAAGGTTTCGGCGATGTTCTTCTGCGCCGCGTCCAGGATCGGCTGATACGGCTCCGGGTCGAGCGTGCGCACCGCCTCGAACGGCGAGGGTTCATCGAGCGCCCAGCGCCGCGGCGTGCGGAACTCCTGCCAGCTCCGGGCACTCACGCGATAGCGCAGCTTCTGCGATTTGAGCCGTGCGGCCGGCATGAACTCGCGCGCGAACCGTAGCATGTCGGGGACGATCTCGGCGACGCTCTCGCCGGATTGCGAGATGTTGTAGCCGCCATCCATGCGCTTGCGGAATCCCCAGCCGTTCGCGGCGGCGGAGATATCGGGGCCGCCTTCGAGCGGCTCCGTGCGCATCACCGAGGACCGCACCTTGAGCTGCGGCAGCCGCAGGCCGAGGCTGCCCGCGAACAGGCTCGACCACGCGCCGCCCGCCAGCACGATGGAGCCGCAGGCGATGCGGCCGCGCTCGGTCACCACGGCGGCGACGCGGCCGCCGCTGGTCTCGATCCCGCGCACGGCGCAGTTGGTCAGCACATGCGCGCCGTGGTGTCGCGCGCCCCCGGCGATCGCGGGTGCGGCCTTCTGCGGCTCGGCGCGGCCGTCGCTCGGCGTCAGCATCGCACCGGCCCATTGTTTCGTGCTGCCGGGGATCAGCTCGGCGGCCTCCGCGCTGCTCAGCATCCGGCTGTCGAGCTGATACGGGCGCGCGTGGTCGAGCCAAGCCTCGTGCGCGTCCATGCTGGCGCGGTCGGCGAAGAAGTAGCCGATGCCGCAGACGCGGAAGCCGGTCTCGCCCTGCACTTCGAGGTTCATCTCGCCCCAGAGTCGCAGGCTCTCGATGGCCAGCGGGATCTCGCGCGGATCGCGCTTCATCTTGCGGCACCAGCCCCAGTTGCGGCTGGATTGCTCGCCTGCAATGTGGCCCTTCTCGCAGAGTGCGACCGAGACGCCCTTCTTCGCGAGATAGAGTGCGGCCGATGTGCCGATGATGCCGCCGCCGATAATGACCACATCGACGCGGGCGGGAAGGGTCTCATCCGAGGAAACGGGTTCGACGCGCGGTGCCATGACGCGAGCCTGCGACCGATGCGCGCGCGTGTCAAACCGGTCCGCGCCACCATTCGCAAGTGTCCGCGCCGCTGCTACAACGGCGCATGACGCGCGCATCTCCCGCCTCGATGACCGGCTTCGGCCGCGCCGCCGGCGAGGGAGACCGGTTCGCGTGGGCGTGGGAGCTGCGCAGCGTCAACGGTCGGGGGCTCGATCTTCGACTGCGGCTGCCGCCCGGATACGATACGATCGAGCCGGCGCTGCGCGACGCGGCAGCGCGGCACCTCGCGCGCGGCAACGTCTCGGCGATGCTCACGGTCCGGCGCGAGGCCGGGGCAACGCTCGCGGTGGACGAGGCGGTGCTCGGCCATTTGCTGCGGATTGCGCTCGACCTCGCGGCCCGGATCCCGGGAGGAGCCGCGCCGCGGGCCGACGCGCTGCTCGCAGTGCCCGGCGTGCTGGCGCGCACCGGCGCCGACGACGCGGGACCGGGCGAGCACGGCCCGGCCATCCTGCGCGGCTTCGAGGCGGCGCTGGCGGAGCTAGTCGCGATGCGCCGCGCCGAGGGCGCGCGGCTCGCTTCCGTGGTCGCGGGGCAGCTCGACGAACTCGTGCGCCTGCATGCGGCGGCGATGGCGGAGGCGGCCGATCAGCCAGCGATGCAGCGCGCGCGGATGCTGGAGAGCCTGCAGGCGCTGCTGGGCGAGGTGCCGGCGCTGCCGGAGGAGCGGATCGCGCAGGAGGTGGCGCTGCTCGCGTCGCGCTCGGATGTGCGCGAGGAATTGGACCGGCTGGCGAGCCACGTCGCCGCGGCGGAGGCACTGCTTGCAGAAGCGACGCCGATCGGTCGGCGCTTCGATTTCCTGGTCCAGGAGTTCGCGCGCGAGACCAATACGCTGTGCAGCAAGTCGGCATCGCCGGCGCTGACCGCGACCGGACTGCGGCTGAAGGCTGCGATCGAGCGGATGCGCGAGCAGGTGCAGAACATTGAGTGAACCGATACCGAGCGAGCGGCGCGGCCTCTGCCTGGTGCTCGCAGCGCCGAGCGGCACGGGCAAGAGCACGATCGCGCGTGCGCTGCTCGCGGACGACCCCTCGCTCGTGCTCTCGGTGAGCGCCACCACCCGCCCGCCGCGCGTGGGCGAGCGCGACGGCCGCGACTATTTTTTTCGCGACCGCGCCGGATTCGAGGCGATGATCGCTTCCGGCGCGCTGCTCGAATGGGCGGAGGTGTTCGGGCGCCTCTACGGCACGCCGCGCGCGCCCGTGCTCGAAGCACTCGATGCCGGCCGTGACGTGCTGTTCGACATCGACTGGCAGGGGCATCGGCAATTGCGTGCGGCGCTGCCGGGCGACGTGGTCGGCATCTTCATCCTGCCGCCCTCGCTTGCCGAGCTGGAGCAACGAATGCGCACGCGGGGGGATGCTCCGGCCGCAATCGCACGTCGCATGCAAGATGCCCGCGCGGAGATCGCGCATGGGCCGGAGTTCGACTATGTCGTGGTCAATCGCGCGCTTGACGGCGCGGTCGCCGATGTGCAGTGCGTTCTGCGCGCCGGGCGCCTCGCGACCGCGCGGCAGAGGGCGCCGATCGCGGACCGGTATGCGGAAGAAAGGCTGGGCTCTGCCCAGACCCGCAAAGGGCCGGGAGGCCCTTTGATCCCATGAC
>DATAYA010000218.1:0-3772 GCA_036272815.1 Acetobacteraceae bacterium | reverse complement strand
CTGGGCGGCGAAGATACGCGGCGGACGCTCGATCTCGCCGGCGCGCAGCAGCTCGGAGAAGCCGATCTCGCAGCCGAGCACGTTGGAGCCGGCCCCGCACGGGACGATGACATTGTCAGGGGCCACAAACTCCAGCTCCTCCCACAGTTCGTAGGCCAGCGTCTTGGTGCCGTGCAGGAAGAACGGCTGCCAGTTGTGGCTCGCATAGAACAGGCTGGCCGAGCGGGCGACGGCGGCGTCCGCCGTGTCCTGCCGGGTGCCGGGGATCAGCTCGACCGCAGCGCCGTGCGCGCGCATCGCGACCAGCTTGGCCGGGCTGGTCGAGGCCGGCGCCATGATCGTCGCCTGCATCCCGCCGGCGGCGGCATACGCCGCGATCGCCGCGCCGCCATTGCCGGAACTGTCTTCTAGCACCGCCGTCACACCCTGCGCGCGCAGCAGCGAGAGCATCACCGAGGCGCCACGATCCTTGAAGCTGCCGGTCGGCATCATCCACTCGCATTTGAGCAAGACCGGCACGCCGTGCAGGGTCCGGCGCAGCAGCGGGGTCATTCCCTCGCCCATCGTGATCGGATGGTCGGGCGCGAAGGGCAGCGCCGCGCGGTAGCGCCAGAGGCTGCGCGTCGCCGTGTCGACCCGCGAACGGCCGATGCCGGGCAGCGATGTCAGCAGGAGCGGCGCGCCGTCCGGGCCGCACCAGCGGGGCTGCTCGATCGGGAAGGTCTGGCCGCTGCGCGGGTCCAGGTAGGCGGTTTCCATGCCCGACAGGCTGGCGCGCGGGGACGACGCTGGCAAGGCGCGCCGCAGGATCGAGCGGGGCCGCAGGATCAAGCAGGCTTGTCGAAACCGGCGGCCCGCGTCGCGCGCTTAACGCGCGTCAACGCGAGGTGGTGCAATGGCGTCCTGACGGGCGCGGAGAGAGGAGAGTGGATGATGCTGGAGCGGGATCCCAGGCCGGACGGACATTGGCGCAATAAAGCGCGCGCGAAGGCAGCGGGAGCACCGCGACGCCGCAAGCAGGGCGCCGTCGCACGCGCGTTCGATCTCGTATCGCTCTCGGTCGCGATTTGGCTCTGCGTACTGGTCGCAGCGGAAGGGATGCAGAAACTGGGCGAGATGGCCCCCGACCAGGGCGTGACGACAACTGCCCCAGTCCTGCAACATTCGCCGGTCATCGGCTTCGCGCGCTGAACCGGCGGAGGCGGTAGGGGGTTTGCAAGCCGCCACCTTGCGCCCATCCTCGGGCAGAGAACCTAAGGATGATGCGCAAAGATGGATGCCTTCGCTGACCCCTCGCTCCTGAAGTTCGGCATCGGCCAGCCGGTCCCCCGCAAGGAGGACCCGGTGCTGCTGCGCGGCGAGGGCCGCTATACGGACGATTTGAGCCTCCCCGGCCAGGTTCACGGCGTGATGGTCCGCAGCCGCCACGCGCATGGGGTGATCCGCGCGATCGACACGGCAGAGGCGCGCGGGATGCATGGGGTACTCGGCATCTACACGGGGGCGGACCTGATCGCGTCCGGCATGGGCAAGATGCCGGCCGGCATGACATTCAACAACCGCGACGGCAGTGCCATGCACTGCCCCGATCAGCTGCCGCTGACGACCGACCGCGTGCGCTATGTCGGCGATCCGGTGGCGATCGTGGTGGCGGAGACCGCCAAGCAGGCGCGCGACGCCGCCGAGACGGTGGCGCTGGAGGTTGACCCGCTGCCCGCCGTTACCGAGGCGCGCGCGGCGGTGGCTGCCGGCGCCCCGCAACTGCACGACGCGGCGCCGGGCAACGTCGCACTCGACTGGCATCACGGCGACGCGGCGAAGGTCGCCGACGCCTTCGCCCGTGCCGCCCATGTGACGCGCCTCGGTATCCGCAACACCCGCATTGTCGTCTGCCCGATGGAGCCACGTTCCGCACTCGCCAGCATCGAGGACGGCCGCCCGACATTGCGCGTCGGCAGCCAGGGCGTGTTCGGCCTGCGGGCACTGCTGCACCGCGTGCTCGGCGGCAAGCTAGAGGATGTGCGCGTGCTGACCGGCAATGTCGGCGGCAGCTTCGGGATGAAGGCGTCCGCCTATCCCGAGTATTTCGCGCTGCTGCACGCCGCCCGCACGCTGGGCCGGCCGGTGAAGTGGACCGACGAACGCAGCGAGAGCTTCGTCTCCGACGCGCACGGCCGCGATCACGACATGGACTGCGAACTCGCCCTCGATCGCGACGGGCATATCCTGGCGCTGCGGATTACCGGCTTCGGCAATCTCGGTGCCTATCTCTCGAACGCAACCGTGCTGCCCTCCACCGGAAACGCGGTGAAGAACAGCATCGGCGTCTATCGCACGCCGCTGATCGAGGTGAGCACGCGTTGCGTCTTCACCAACACAACCCCGGTCGGCCCGTATCGCGGCGCCGGACGGCCGGAGGGCAATTACTACATCGAGCGGCTGCTCGACACCGCGGCCCGCGAGATGCGCATCGACCGGGTCGAACTGCGCCGGCGCAACCACATCACGCCCGAGATGATGCCGTACGCGGCCCCTTCGGGGATGCATTACGACAGCGGCGACTTCCCGGCCGTGCTCGACGACGCGCTCGCCTTTGCGGAGGCGGACGGTTTCGCCGCCCGCCGTGCCGAGAGCCGCGCCCGCGGCCGGCTGCGGGGCTTCGGCATCGGGCAGTATCTGGAAGTGACGGCGCCGCCCACCAACGAGATGGGCGGCATCAGTTTCGACGCGGATGGCGGCGTCACGATCACCACCGGCACGCTGGATTATGGACAGGGCCACGCCTCGCCGTTCGCGCAGGTGCTGGTCGAGCGGCTCGGCGTGCCGTTCGAGCGTATCCGGCTGCACCAGGGCGACAGCGACCGCTTGGTCGCCGGCGGCGGCACCGGCGGGTCGAAGTCGATGATGACCAGCGGGGCGGCGATCTGGGAGGCGAGCGACCTCGTGATCGAGCGCGGCCGGCAGATCGCGGCGGCGGCGCTGGAGGCGGCCCCGGCCGACATCGAGTTCTCGGCCGGGCGCTTCGCGATCGTCGGCACCGACCGCGGCATCGGCATCATGGAGCTGGCGGAGCGCCTGCGTGAAGGCACGGTCGTACCGCCCGAGGGGATGCCCGCGAGCCTCGACGTCGTCCACGTCTTCAAGGAGGCGCCATCAGCCTTCCCGAACGGCTGCCACGTCGCGGAGGTGGAGATCGACCCGGAGACCGGCGTGGTCGCGGTGGTCCGCTACGCGATGGTCAACGATTTCGGCGTGATGGTGAACCCGCTGCTGGTCGAGGGGCAGGCGCATGGCGGCGTGGTGCAGGGCATCGGCCAGGCGCTGAGCGAGACCGTGGTTTATGACGCGGACGGGCAGATCGTCACCGGCTCCTACATGGATTACGGCCTGCCGCGGGCGGACAGCGCGCCGAGCTTCGGGTTCGCGAGCCATCCGGTGCCGGCGCGGACCAATATCCTGGGCGCCAAGGGCTGCGGCGAGGCGGGCTGCGCGGGCGCGCTGCCGGCAGTGATGAACGCGGTCGTCGACGCGCTGGCGGAGTTCGGCATCACGCATCTCGACATGCCGGCGACCCCGCAGCGCGTTTGGGCGGCGATCGAGGCGGCGCGGGAGCAGCGGGCCGCGTGAGAGGTTCGCGGCTCAGGGCATTGCGGCAGGCCAGTCCACCGGCGGCAGGCGCAGCAGCGGGATCGCGCCGATCGCGACCGTGCGGGCGGACAGCGAGAGCGGCACCGTGACCTCCGCCTCTCCGGTTCCCGCCGCGGGCCGGGCC
>DATAYA010000217.1:0-2232 GCA_036272815.1 Acetobacteraceae bacterium | reverse complement strand
CGCGATCCATCGCGACCGCCGAGGCGCCGGCTGGCGCACGGTCGAGGCGCCGCTTGCATTGCCCGCCGCCCTCACGGGCACGCCCGAAGCGCCGGCGCTGGTCGATTGCCTGACGCTGTGGCTCAGCAACCTCATGCTTGCCGGCGTCGATCACGACGCGGCGGCAGACGCGCTGGAGGCGGCGCTGCGGCGGCGCGCGACGCCGACCGTGCTGGTCGCGAACGAGGTGGGGTCGGGCATTGTGCCGGACAACGCGCTCGCCCGCCGCTTTCGCGACGCGGCGGGCCTGCTCAACCAGCGTATCGCAGCCCTCGCCGATCGCGTGGTACTCGTCGTGGCCGGGCTGCCGCTGGTGCTGAAGGGATGACCGAGGACGCCGACCGCCACCGCGCCAAGATGGCCGCGCGCAAGCGGGTGCAGGACGCCGAGGTCGCGGGCAAGACGATCGAGAAGGGGCTGCTCCTGGTCCATACCGGGCCGGGCAAGGGCAAGTCGACCGCCGCCTTCGGGCTGCTGCTGCGGATGCTGGGTCACGATCGGCCGGCGGCGGTGGTGCAGTTCATCAAGGGCGCCTGGGCGACCGGCGAGCGGCGGGCGCTGGCGCGGTTCGGCGACCTGCTGGAGTGGCACACGATGGGCGAGGGCTTCACCTGGGAGACGCAGGACCGCGCCCGCGACATCGCTGCCGCCGAGGCCGCCTGGGCGCAGGCCGCCGCGCTGCTGCACCGGCCGGGCTTGGCGCTGCTGGTGCTCGACGAGATCTCCGTGGCGCTGCGCTACCAATATCTCGACGTGGCGGTGGTGTGCGCGGCGCTGGCCGGCCGCCCGCCGGGGCTGCACGTCGTGGCCACCGGGCGCAACGCGCCGCCGGCGCTGCTCGCGGCGGCCGACCTGGTGACCGAGATGGTCGCGGTGAAGCATCATTTCGCCGCCGGCGTGCGGGCGCAGGAGGGGGTCGAGTTCTGACCCGCGCCGCCGCCGTGATGCTGGCCGGCACGGGTTCCAGCGTTGGAAAATCACTGCTGGTCGCGGGCCTCGCACGCGCGGCACTGCGCCGCGGCCTCCGCCTCTGCCCGTTCAAGGCGCAGAACATGTCGAACAACGCGGCCGTTGCCGCGGATGGCGGGGAGATCGGCCGGGCGCAGGCGTTGCAGGCGCGCGCCGCCGGGGTGGCAGCCAGCGTCCACATGAACCCGGTGCTGCTCAAGCCGCAGAGCGAGACCGGCGCGCAGGTGATCGTGCAGGGGCGCCTCGCCGGCACCGCCGCCGCGCGCGCGTTCCAGTCGATGAAACCCGGCCTGCTGCCGCGCGTGCTGGAGAGTTTTTCGACGATCTCCGAGGGCGCCGACCTGGTGCTGGTCGAAGGGGCCGGCAGCGTCGCAGAGATCAACCTGCGCGCCGGGGACATCGCCAACATGGGTTTCGCCCGTGCGGCCGGCGTGCCCGTGGTACTTGTGGGCGACATCGACCGCGGCGGCGTCATCGCGAGCGTGGTCGGAACGCAGGCCGTGCTCGACCCGGAAGACGCGGCGATGGTGCGCGGCTTCATCGTCAACCGGATGCGCGGCGACCCGTCGCTGTTCGCCGCCGGCATGGACGCGATCGCGGCGCGGACCGGCTGGCCCGCACTCGGGCTGGTGCCGCATTTCGCGGCGGCGCGGAACCTTCCGGCCGAGGACGCGGTCGATCTCGCCGAACGCCGCCGGCCCGGGGCGCCGCTCTGCATCGCCGTCCCGGTGCTGCCGTTCATCGCCAACTTCGACGATCTCGATCCGCTCGCGGCCGAGCCGGGTGTCGATCTCCGCCTGGTGCGGGCCGGCACGCCACTGCCGGTCTGCGACCTCGTGATCCTGGCCGGCTCGAAGGCGACCCTCGCCGACCTCGCGGCATTGCGCGCAGAGGGTTGGGATATCGATATCGCCGCGCATCGCCGCCGCGGCGGGCATGTGCTCGGACTGTGCGGCGGGTATCAGATGCTCGGCCGCCGCATTGCCGATCCGGAGGGGATGGAGGGCCGGCCGGGGGAGGCGGCCGGGTTGGGGCTGCTGGATGTCGAGACGGTGCTTGGCGGCGACAAGGAAGTCAGGGAAGTCGCAGGAAGGCTGGGCTCCGCCCAGACCCGCCAAAGGGCAGTCGCCCTTTGGAAACCCTCAACGCTCGGCCTTGAGCGCGGTCCAGGGGCAGAGCCCCTGGCCTGCCTTGCTGTCCACGGCTACGAAATCCACCTCGGCC
>DATAYA010000216.1:0-6597 GCA_036272815.1 Acetobacteraceae bacterium | reverse complement strand
CCGCTTCGGGCAGCCAGACCTCGCGCGCGCCGATGATCGCCTCGGATGGGTCCGGCCCGCGATCCGGCTGCGGCGCAAACTCGGCCTTCTGCACCAGTCCCGTGGCTTCGACGCGAAACGTCACCAGTTCGATCGGCTCGTCATCGGCAGCGAAGCCGTACATCCGGCGGTGCTCCTCCATGAAGCCCTCGGCCAGGGCCGCGAGGGTGGAATCGTCGAGCCCGCCGTCTGGCAACGCAACCGGGAGTTCGTAGTTCTGCCCGACATAGCGAAGATCGGCGCGGCGCGCGAGGCGGCGGTCGGCCGCGGCGATCCCCTCCTCCGCGAACCAGTCCTCCGCGCGGACGGACAGGCGAGCGAACGCCGCGCGCATCGGCGCGAGCGCTTCCGGTGCCAGCCGGGTGAGCCGCGTGGTCGCGAAATCGGCGCGCAGATCGGTCAGCAGCAGACCCATCGCGCACAGGATTCCCGGCGCGCGCGGCACCATCACGCGGCCGATGTCGAGCTCGCGTGCCAGCCGTGCGGCGTGCAGCGGGCCGGCGCCGCCGAACGCGACGAGGGTGTAGTCGCGCGGATCGTGCCCGCGCTGCACCGAGATCACCCGGATCGCGCGCGCCATGTTCGCGGTCACGACCGAGACGATCCCCTGCGCGGTCGCCATCACGTCCATCCCGAGCCGGGCGGCCAAGTCGCCGATCGCGGCGCGCGCCAGATCCTGCCGCACCGCCATCCGGCCGCCGAGCAGGTGCGCGGGATTGAGGGTCTGCAGCACCACGTTCGCGTCGGTGACGGTCGGCTCGGTGCCGCCGAGCCCGTAGCACACCGGACCCGGTGCGGCGCCGGCGCTGCGTGGCCCGACTTTCAACAACCCGCCGGAATCGACGAACGCGATCGAACCACCGCCGGCGCCCACGGTGTTGATGTCGAGCATCGGCGCCTTGATCGGGTAGCCGTGCACGACGGCCTCGCCCGCCATCCGGCACACGCCGCCCTTGAGCAGTGCGACGTCGGTGCTGGTGCCGCCCATGTCGAAGGTTATCAGCTCGCCGATGCCGGCGGCGCGGCCGAGCGCCTGTGCTGCCACGACGCCGGTGCTGGGACCCGACAGCACCATGCGCGCCGGCAGCCGCGCCGCCGCCTCGAAGCCGATTACGCCGCCGTTCGACTGCGTGAGGTGCGGCCGCACGCCGATGCCGAGATCGCGCAGCCGCTCGGCGAGCCGCGTGATGTAGCCTGCCATCACTGGGCCGAGGCTCGCGTTCACGACGGTTGTCGACAGGCGCTCGAACTCACGGAACTCGGGCGCGACCTCGTGGCTCGCGCAGACGAAGGCTTGCGGCAACTCGTCGGCCACGATGCGTCGCGCGGCCGCCTCGTGGCGGGGATCGACGAAACCGTACAGGAAGCAGATCGCGACCGCGGCCACACCGGCCTCGCGCAGCCGGATGGCGGCCGCGCGCACCGCCGCCTCGTCGAGCGGCGTCTCGATCCGCCCGTCATGGCGCAAGCGTTCAGGCACGCCGAGCCGCAGGTCACGGGCGACGAGCGGCATCGGCTTGTCGGCCTGGAGGTCGTAGAGGTCCGGGCGCTTCTGCCGGCCTATTTCCAGCAGGTCGGCAAAACCCTCGGTCGTGACAAGCCCGGTGCGCACACCGCGCTGCTGGATCAGCGCATTGGTCGCGACCGTGGTGCCGTGACCGAGATAGGCGAGTGCCGAGGGCGACGCCCCCTCGCGGCCGAGCGCCTCCGCCACCCCGTCAGCGATGGCTCGCGAGGGGTCGTCGGGCGTGGATGCAAGCTTCCAGAGGCGGATCGCGCCCCCGTCGGGATCGAACAGGCAGAGATCGGTGAAGGTGCCTCCGGAATCCACGCCCACGCGCCACGCCATCCCGCATTCCTCGAAGTCGCTCGCGTCAGCTTGCGCCCGGTTCCTGCTGCGGTGCAATGCGCGTACGCGCGCGCGCCGGTCAGACGATCCGGCGTTCCCGCAACCTCGAGATCGCGTCGGCACCGAGGCCGAGATCGCGCAGGATCGCGTCGGTGTCGGCGCCGAGTGCCGGCGGGTGGCTCGCAATGCTGCTCGGCGTGCGGCTCAGCGTCATCGGCTGGCCGACGTAGTCGGCGGAGGCGCGTCCGTCATCCAGGTTGCGGGCGATCCCGAGATGCCTGACCTGCGCATCGGCGAAGACCTGGTCGATGCTGTTGATCGGCCCGCAGGGGATGCCGGCGTCGTTCAGCCGCTCGATCCATGCGGCGGTGTCGCCCTGCCTCGTGTGCTCCTCGATCTCGGCGTGCAGCGCGTCGCGGTTCTCGCTGCGCGCGGCGGCGGTGGCGTAGCGCGGATCGTCGAGCCAGGCCGGGGCGCCGAGCGTGCGCGCCAACCGCTCCCAGATGCGCTGGCCGGTCGCGGCAATGTTCATGTAGCCGTCGCGGGTGCGATAGACGCCGGTCGGGATGCTGGTCGGATGGTTGTTGCCGGCCTGGCCTGCGACCTCGTGCGCCATCAGCCAGCGCGCCGCCTGGAAATCGAGCATGAAGATTTGTGCTTGCAGCAATGAGGTCTGCACCCATTGCCCGCGTCCGCTGGCCTCGCGCTCGAGCAGCGCCACCAGGATGCCTTGTGCTGCGAAGATGCCGGCGCAGAGATCGGCGATCGGGATGCCGACCCGCACCGGCCCTTGTCCCGGCAGGCCGGTGATCGACATCAGCCCGCCCATGCCCTGCGCGATCTGGTCGAAGCCCGGACGGTCGGCATAGGGGCCGTCCTGGCCGAAGCCGCTGATCGAGGCATAGACGAGGCGCGGATTGACCGCCGACAGCGCCTCGTAGTCGACGCCGAGCCGTTGCTTGACGTCGGGCCTGAAGTTCTCCACGACCACATCGGCCCGTTCGGCCAGCTGCTTGAGAATGGCGACGCCGTCGGGCTCCTTGAGGTTCAGCGTCATCGCCCGCTTGTTGCGATGCAGGTTCTGGAAGTCCGGTCCCTGCCGCGGGCCTCCCATGGGGTCGCCCGCATCCAGCCCCTCCGGCATCTCGATCTTGATGACGTCGGCACCCCAGTCGGCGAGCTGGCGCACGCAGGTCGGACCGGAGCGGACACGTGTGAGGTCCAGCACCATGAAGCGCGCGAGAGCGGAGGACGCTTGCGTCATCGTCGGGGCCTTTCACCTGAGCGATTGCAGCCGTGCGCGACGGTCTGTGCGCGGCAGGCGACGTTGACAGAAGACCGGGCCGCGCGCCACCCTTGGCGGCACGCGATACGGCACACCGAGGCGGCGGACGCATCCCGCCCAACAAAAATCACGGGAGGAGAACGAGCGATGGCGATTTCGCGAAGGACGGTCCTGCTGAGCGCGGGAGCGGGGCTGGCGCTCGCCTCGGGCGCTGCGCGTGCGCAGGGCACCGACGAGAGTGGCTCCAAAAAGCAGCTCTACGCGGCGGCGAAGAAAGAAGGCCAGGTGACCTGGTACTCCGGGATCCTCGATCAGCCGCTGTGCGAGAAGATCGCCCACGCCTTCACGGCGATGTATCCCGGGATCAGCGTCAGCGTGACCAAGACCACATCGGACGTCGCGTTCCAGCGCGTGCTGCAGGACATGCGCGGCGGCGCCCCGGAGGCGGACGTGTTCACCACCACCGATGCCAGCCAGATGACGTATCTGATCGGCAAGAAGCTGCTGGTGAAATATACCGCCGAGAATGCCCAGGGCCTCGTGAAGTCGCTGCAGGCGTTCAACGGCGGCGGCTACTATCAGGTGAGCTGGGTGGGGCAGGTCGTGCTGCTCTACAACCACCGCCGCGTCCATGCGGCGGACGCGCCGAAGGACTGGCCGGACCTGACGGATGCGAAGTGGAAGAACCAGATCACCTTCGGCAGCCCGAACTACAGCGGCCTGGTCGGCGTCTGGACCGTGGGGATGACGCAGAAATACGGGTGGAGCTACTTCGACAAGCTGGCGAAACTCAACCCGCTGATCGGCCGCTCGATCGACGATGCGGTGACGGTGCTGAACTCGGGCGAGCGGAGCGTCGCCGCCGGCAACCCGTCATCGGCGCTGCGCAGTGCCGCCAAGGGCAACCCGCTGTCGGTCAATTACCCGACCTCCAGCACGCTGATCGACCCGTCGCCCTCGGCGATCCTGAAGGGCTCGCACAGCCCGAACGCCGCGAAGCTGTTCATGGAGTTCCTGGCCGGGCCGGAATACTCGCAGATCCTGGCGGACGGTTTCGAGCAGCCGCTGCGCCCGGAGGTGAAGCCGCCGGCCGGCGCGAAGTCGCTCGCCGAGATCAAGACGTTCGCGCCAAGCCTCGCGGATATCGAGAAGCTGCTGCCCGGGGACAAGCAGAAATGGCGCAGCACATTCGGATGATGCGCGCCCGGACGTGCGCCCGGACGTGCGCATGAGCGTCACGCACGAGCAGGCGTCGCCGGCAGTGCTCCCGCGACCGCGGGGCGGATTGTCGGCGCGCGTCCGGCGCTTGGAGGCGACCACCCTGGTGTGGGTCGCGGCGGCGCTGGTGCTGCTGTTCCTGGTTGGCAGCCCCGTCGTGTCGCTGATCGCATCGAGCTTCCGCTCGACCGACACCGGCGCGTTCACGTTCGACAATTACGCGATCGCCTACGGCCACCTCTCGGACCTGCGTGCGCTGGGCAACACGCTGCTGTATGCGCTCGCGACCACGGCACTCTCCGGCGTGCTCGCGGTGCCGATGGCCTGGGGCATCTCGCGCACCGACATGCCGGGCAAGCGCTTCATCCAGGTCTTCGTGCTCGGCGCCTTCATCACGCCGCCTTATCTCGGCGCCATTGCCTGGATTCTGCTGGCCGGGCCGAACGCCGGCTGGCTCAACCGAGCCTGGATGGCGCTGACCGGCGCCACGAACGGGCTGTTCGACATCTACAGCTTCGGCGGTCTCGTGGTGGTGACGGCGCTGTACGCGTTCCCCTACATCTTCGTGTTCACCGCGGACGCGCTCGATCGTGTCTCCTCGGAGATGGAGGAGGCGGCGAACATCCTCGGCGCCGGCAATCTGCGGACGATTTTCCGGATCACGCTGCCGCTGGTGATGCCGGCGATCATCGGCGGTGCCATCGTCGTGTTCCTCGACACGGTGGCACTGTTCGGCACGCCCGCGATCATCGCGCTGCCGGCGCGCATCCACATCATGACGCTGGTGCTGTGGCAGTTCTTCGAGTTCCCGGTGCGCGCGGAGGCGGCGGCGGCCTATGCCATCCCGCTGGTGCTCGTCACCGTCGCTCTGTTCATGGTCCAGCGCCGGGTGCTCGGCCGCCGCGGTTATGTCGCACTCACCGGCAAGGGCGGCGTGCGGCGGCCGACGCTGCTCGGCGGCTGGCGGTGGGCGATGTTCGGGTATGCGCTGTCCGTCATTACGCTGGCCGTGTTCCTGCCGTTCGCGGCGCTGGCGCAGGCCGCGTTCGCGCGCGCCTGGGGGCTCGGATTCCAATGGTCGAACCTGACGCTGAACAATTTCACGGCGCTGCTTTCGGATGCGGATTCGCGCGCGACGATCATCCACAGCTTCACCTATTCTGCCGCCAGCGCCTGCCTCGCCGTGGCGCTCGCGCTGATAACCGCCTATGTCGTCACCCGCCGCCTGTCGCGCTTCGGCGGCGCGTTGACCGGGCTCAGCATGCTGCCGCTGGTGGTCCCGGGGATCGTGCTGGCGATCGGCTTCTATTCCGCGTGGTCGGGACCGCCGGTCTCGCTGTATGGCACGGCGACGATCCTGGTGCTGGGCTTCAGCACGCGCTTCCTGCCGATCGCCTACGTGAACTGCACGGCGGGGTTGCGCTCGCTCAACCCGGAGATGGAGGATGCGGTGCGCATCCTCGGCGGCAGCCGGCTGCGCGCCGTGGCGCAGGTGGTGGTGCCGCTGCTGAAGAAGAGCCTGGTCGGGTCGTGGCTGCTGGTGTTCATCCCGGCGACGCGCGAACTCAGCACCGCGATCTTCCTTGTGGCCGCGCATACGCGGGTGATCTCGATGATGATGCTCGACCTCAGCGAGAACGGCAGCTTCGAGACGCTGGCGGCCCTCGGATTCTTCCTGCTGAGCGCGACGATCCTGATTGTGGCGCTCGGCTACCGGCTGGTGGGACGCGATTTCATGCTGAGGCGCTCATGACAAGCTCTCGGATGCGGCTGTCGATGGAGCAGCTTACCTGCACCTTCGGCAGCTATACGGCGGTCGAGCGCCTCGATCTCGACATCGCGACCGGCGAGTTCGTCTCGCTGCTCGGCCCGTCCGGCTGCGGCAAGACCACCACGCTGCGCATGATCGCCGGCTTCACCCCGCCGACCGGCGGCACGATCCGCCTCGACGGCGAGGTGATCTCATCGCCGCAATGGGTGCTGCCGCCGGAGAAGCGGCAGATGTCGATGATCTTCCAGAGCTACGCCGTGTGGCCGAACATGACGATCGGCGAGAACGTCGCCTTCGGCCTCCGCCTGCGCAAGCTGGACCGCGACACGGTGCGGAAGAAGGTGACCGAGATGCTCGACGTGGTGCGGCTCGGCCATCTCGCCGAGCGCTACCCGGCGGAGCTCTCCGGCGGCCAGCAGCAGCGCGTCGCGCTGG
>DATAYA010000215.1:0-5482 GCA_036272815.1 Acetobacteraceae bacterium | reverse complement strand
CTCGCGCCGGGCGATTCCGTGGAGCGCCACTTCATGGATACGATCGAGGGCGGCAAGTGGCTCAATCATCAGGCGCTCGCCTGGAAGCTGGTCACCGGCGCGCAAATCCGCATCCGCGAGCTGGAAACCGAGCTTGGCTGCTTCTTCGACCGCAACCCCGACGGCACGGTGCATCAGAAGGCATTTGCCGGCCAGACCTTCGACCGCACGGTGCACAAAGGTGACTTGACGGGAATAGAAATTATCAGCCGTCTCGCCGAGCAGGTCTGGCGGCGCGACGTGAAGCGCCTGGAGGACCATCGCGCGCTCGATCTCATCCCCGCCGCGGACGGCAGCGGCATAGCAGGCGTGCTGATGCTCGACATGCGCTCGGGCAAAATCGTGCTCGTCCGCGCGCGCGCGGTGCTGCTCGCGACCGGCGGCGGTCCCACGATGTATCGCTACCACACGCCCTCGGGCGACAAGAGCGGCGACGGAATGGCGATGGCGCTGCGGGCCGGGCTGCCGCTGCGCGACATGGAGATGGTGCAGTTCCATCCGACGGGGTTGCTCGCCGGCGATGCGACCCGGATGACCGGCACGGTGCTGGAGGAGGGCTTGCGCGGCAGCGGCGGCTGGCTGGTGGACGCCACCGGCGAGCGCTTCATGCAGCGCTACGATCCCCGCGCTGAGCGCGCGACGCGCGACGTCGTCAGCCGCGCGATCATGGACCGCATCCTGACCGGCCACGGCTCGCCGCATGGCGGGGTGTGGATCGAGATGGGCCATCTCGGGGCCGACAACGTGCGCCGGCAGTTCAAGGGCATGGTGGAGCGCTGCGCCGATTGCGGCTTCGATCTCGCGGGCGGCCGCGTGGAGGTGGTTCCGACCGCGCACTACATGATGGGCGGCGTGGCGTTCGATCCGGACTGCCGCACCGAAATGCCCGGCCTGTATGCGGCGGGCGAGGACACTGGCGGCGTGCACGGCGCCAATCGCCTGGGCGGGAACGGGGTCGCCAATTCGACCGTGTTTGGCGGCTACGCCGGGGAGGTGATGGCGGCGGAGGCGGCCGGACGCGGATTTGCCGATGCCGCTGCGGCGGAGGTTGCGGCGTCGCGTGATCGCGCGCTCGCGCCGCTCGGCCGAGCACGTGGTGATCTCGAGGCGATAAGGCGCCGGCTGCTGGACGTGATGTGGGATGATGTCGGCATCCTGCGCGACGCGGCGGGGATGGCGCGTGCGGAGATGGCACTCGATCAGTTGGCCGACGACGTCGCAGGCTGCGGCGTATCCGGCGACGATCGCCGCTACAACATGGCGTGGATGGATCGGATCAACCTCGAAAACCTGGTGCTGGTCAGCCGCGCGATCCTGCTCGCGTCGCAGGCCCGGACCGACAGCCGCGGCGCGCATTTCCGCACCGATCATCCGGCCACTGCGGAACTCGCGTCATCGCGCTACACCGTGGTCCGACGGTCGGGAGAGACGCTCGGGGTCGGCACCCACCCCGTTGATTTCAGCATCGTGCATCCGGGGCAGACATTGCTGCGCGAAGCGGCCGAGTAGCATGATGCGGACGGTGATGGTCCAACCCCCCTGGCCTTCGCCGGGCGCAGCGGCTATGGCCCGTCGGGGCCCCGTAGCTCAGCCGGATAGAGCAGTCGCCTTCTAAGCGACGGGTCGCTGGTTCGAATCCAGCCGGGGTCGCCAGGACTGTCGTGCCGGGAACGGCGCGTCAGTGCGTCCAGTTCTCGATCCGGCCGTAGCGGAAATTGTCGGCATAGACCTTCGGCCGCAACGCCCGCACCGGCGGCGGCAGTTCGAGGTCGAACTCGATCCCCTGCGCCTGTGCGTAGGCGACCGCTTCCTCCCGGGTCGGGAATTGCAGCGTGATCTGCCGGCGCGTGTCACTGCTGCCCGCCCAGCCCATCAGCGGATCCGGCCGCTGCGGCACCGCCGGCTCGAATTCCAGCAGCCATTCCTGGGAGGTTGCCTGGCCGGACTGCATGGCGGTCTTGGCCGGGCGATAGATGCGTGCGCGCATGCGGGGCTCACGGTCGGTGATCATCGTGAGTGCCAGACGGCGCCCGCGCGGTCAAACGCAGGCGGCCGCAAAAGGGCCGAGCACGTGCCCGACCCCCTTGCGTCTCCTTCGTCAGCAGGTCAGCCCTGGTTCGACTGGCCGCCCGCGCCCTTCGGCGTCACCGCCACGAACACGCTCTGGCCGTTGCGCAGGATGCGCAGCGCCACCGCATGTCCGCCGCTGGTGGCGTTGCGGATCGCCGCGACCGCCTGGTTCGCGGTGCCGACCGGCTTGGCGCCGACGCCCACGACCACGTCACCCGCCTCGACTCCCGCCTGATCCGCCGGCGAGCCGGGCTGCACCTGCTCGACCACCGCGCCGCGCACCGTGTCGGGGATGTCGAGCTGGTTGCGCACGTCCGGCGTCAGCGGCGCCAGCGCCAGACCCACCTGCGGCTGGCCGCCGGACTGGCCGGGGCCGGCCGCACTCGCGGTCTGCTCCGGGCCGGGCAGCGAGCCCAGTGTCACGTCGACCTGCTGCTGCTGGCCATCGCGGATCACGGCAACCGTCGTGTGCGTGTCGGGTGCGACTTGCGCCACGTCGACCGCAAGCTCCCGCGGGTTGGCGATCTTGCGGTCGCCGACAGCCACGATCACGTCACCGGGCTGAAGCTTCGCGCGTGCCGCCGGGCTGTTCGCCTGCACCTGGGCGATCAGCGCGCCGCGATCGCTCGGCAACCGCAATGCCGCCTTCATCCCCGGCCCGATCGGCTGCGCCTCGACGCCGAGATAGCCGCGGGTCACATGGCCGGACTTCTCGAGCTGCGCCACCACCGACTTGATCGTGTTCGACGGGATCGCGAAGCCGATGCCGATACTGCCGCCTGACGGCGAGAGGATCGCGGTGTTCATGCCGATCACGTTGCCGTCCTGCGTGAACAGCGGGCCGCCCGAATTGCCCTCGTTGATCGGCGCGTCGATCTGGATGAAGCTGTCGTACGGGCTGTCGCCGAGATCGCGGCCGAGGGCCGAGACGATGCCGGCCGTGACCGTGCCGCCGAGGCCGAACGGGTTGCCGACCGCGACCACCCACTGTCCGGGCTTGACCTTGTCCGAGTTGCCGAGATGCAGGAACGGCAGCTTGTGCCCGGCATCGATCTTCAGCACGGCGACATCGGTGCGCGGGTCCGTCCCGATGATCTTGGCTGGCAGCTTGGTGCCATCGGAGAGCGTCACCTCGAGCGAGCGCTCGTCGCGCACGACGTGGTTGTTGGTGACGATGATGCCCGAGGACGAGATGATGTAGCCCGAACCGCGCGCCTCGACGGCGTGCATCTGGTCGTGCGGCTGCATCTGCCCGAACGGGAACGGCAGGCCCTGCGGCATCTGCTCCTGCGCGCTCGGCTTGAGGTGGTTGGTCACCGACACGACCGCCGGCCGCACCTGGGTGACGAGATTGCTGAAGTCCGGCAGCAGCGTGTTCGTGGGCTGCGGCTTGATCGCGCCCGACTGGTCGGGGCTGGCCGGTGCCTGGGTCGTCGCGGCGACCGGCGTGGGCGCGGGGGTCGCCGTCGCGGCCGGAGCGGTTGCGGCGAAGCTGATGTCGCCAGCGGCGTAGCCGCCGAGCGCGGTGCCGGCGAGCAGAGCGGCGGTCAGCGCCAGTCGCGGGAAGCGGCGGGGACGGTGCGGAACCCGCTGAGGCGAAGCGTCGCCTGGACGTTCATCTATGGACATTCGGCTCTCCTGTATGGATCGAGAAGGGGGCGTGTTGACCCGGAAGCGCGTTGGCGCCTGAACGTCGCCAAGATGGCGCGTGCTGATGAACGTTGCCCTGGTGGAGCGATGAAACCCTCGTCATGCGACGGATCGCCGCGTGTCCGGATTGTTCAGGCGCCGGCCTCGTACCAGCCCCGGCTCGCGCGAACGAGGCGCACCACCGAGAGCATCACCGGCACTTCTACCAGCACGCCGACCACCGTTGCCAGGGCCGCCCCCGAGCGGAAGCCGAACAGCGCAATCGCCGCGGCGACAGCCAACTCGAAGAAATTCGATGCGCCGATCAGCGCCGAGGGGCCGGCGACGCACCAGGCGGAGCCGAGCCGCCGGTTCAACCAGTAGGCGAGCCCCGCGTTGAGATAGACCTGCACCAGGATCGGCACCGCCAGCAGCAGGATCACCAGCGGCTGCGCCACGATCTGCCTCCCCTGCAGCCCGAACAGCAGCACCAGCGTCAGCAGCAGCGCCGCGAGCGACACCGGTCCGAGGGCGGCGAGCGTGCGGACCAGCGCCGGCCGGCCGCCGATCCGCAGCAGTGCGCCACGCCAGAGTTGGGCCGCGGCCACCGGCACGACGATGTAGAGCACGACCGAGAGCAGCAGCGTGCTCCAGGGCACCACGATCGACGACAGGCCGAGCAGCAGTGCGACGATTGGCGCGAAGGCCACGACCATGATGACGTCGTTGAGCGCCACCTGGGTGAGGGTGAAATGCGGCTCGCCGTCAAGCAGGTTCGACCAGACGAACACCATCGCCGTGCAGGGCGCTGCGGCCAGCAGGATCAGGCCCGCGATGTAGCTGTCGATCTGTCCGGCCGGCAGCAACGGGCGGAACAGGTAGCCCACGAACAGCCACCCGAGCAGCGCCATCGAGAACGGCTTGACCGCCCAGTTCACCGCGACGGTCGCGGCGATGCCCCGCCAGTGCGCGCGCACGCCGCGCAGCGCGAACAGGTCGATCTTCAGCAGCATCGGCACGATCATCAGCCAGATCAGAGCGGCGACCGGCAGGTTCACCTGGGCCACGGTCGCGGCCCCGAGCGCGCGGAAGACGCCGGGTGCGGCCTGTCCGAGTGCGACACCGGCGAGGATGCAGAGTGCGACCCAGAGCGTCAGCCAGCGCTCGAACCGGCCAAGGCGCGGTGGCGCCGGGGCGGCCCCGGCGCTGACGGCGGCCTCGCTCATGGCGTGTCGCTGCCGCCCGGCGGATCGCCGATGGCCGCGACTTCGCGGGCCAGCGCGGCGCGGTCGAGGGATGCAATCGGCAGCGCCACGAACAGCTTGATGCGCCGCTCCAGCATCTGGAACGCCGTGCGGAACGCCGCCGCCCGCGCGATCTCGGAGCCGCTCGCCGCCGCCGGATCGGGCACGCCCCAATGCGCCGTCACCGGGTGCGCCGTCACCGGGCGCCCCGGCCAGATGGGGCAAGGCTCCGCCGCCGCCTGGTCGCAGACGGTGAAGACGAAATCCATGACCGGCGCGCCGCTCGACGCGAACTCGTCCCAGCTCTTGCTGCGCAGGCCCTCGGTTGGGAGCCCGAGCCCGCGCAGCAGAGCCAGCGCTTCCGGACGCACCGTGCCGGTCGGATAGCTGCCGGCGCTGCGCCCGCGAAAGCTTCCCCGTCCCCAATGGTTCATCAGCGACTCCGCCATGATGCTGCGGGTGGAATTGCCGGTGCAGAGGAACAGGACATGGACCGGGTC
>DATAYA010000214.1:0-5365 GCA_036272815.1 Acetobacteraceae bacterium | reverse complement strand
CATCGACCTCGACCGCTTCAAGGCCGTCAACGACACGCGCGGCCACGATGTCGGCGACCGGCTGCTGGTCGAGGTCGCGAACCGGCTGCGCGGCTGCGTGCGGGAGACCGACATCATCGCCCGCATGGGGGGCGACGAGTTCGCGATCCTGCAAGCGCCGCTGGACGGGCCGGAGGCGGCGATGGCGCTCGCCGCCCGCATCGTCGAGCGGCTCGGCGCGCCGTACCACGTCGGTGGCCAGCGTCTGCTGGTCGGCGCGTCGGTGGGCGTGGCCCTCTGCCCCGACCACGGCTGCGACCCGCAGACCCTGCTGCGCCGCGCCGACCTCGCTCTCTACCGCGCCAAGCTCGGCGGCCGCGGCAGCCTCGCCTGCTACGCGCCGGGGCTGGAGGAGGACACCACGGAGCGCTTCGTGCTGGAGCAGGACCTGCGCGCCGCGATCGCCAGCGACCAGTTCACGCTCGCCTACCAGCCGGTCTGCGACACGCAGAGCCTGGCGGTGGTGGGTTTCGAGGCGCTGCTGCGCTGGCGCCACCCGGTGCGCGGCGCAGTCGAGCCGCGGCTGTTCATCCCGCTCGCCGAGGAATGCGGCCTGATCGGCGTGCTCGGCCAATGGGCGCTCGAGACCGCCTGTGCGGAGGCCGCCGCCTGGGCGCGGCCGTGCCGCATCGCCGTCAACGTCTCGCCGGCACAGTTCCGCGCCCCCGACCTGCCGGCCCGCATCGCCGAGACCCTCGCCCGCACCGGCCTCGACCCGCGGTGGCTGCAACTGGAGGTAACGGAGGGGCTGCTGCTCGAGGACACCGACGCCGTGCTGGAGACGATGCGCGCGTTGCGGGCGCAGGGGATCGGCATCACGCTCGACGATTTCGGCACCGCGCACGCCAGCCTGAGCTACCTGCGCCGCTTCCCGTTCGACACGCTCAAGATCGACCAGTCCTTCGTGCGCAGCCTCGGCGAGGATGCGGGCGCGCAGTCGATCGTGCAGGCGGTGCTGACGCTGGCGCATGGGCTCGGCCTCGTCGTCGTCGCCGAGGGGGTCGAGACGGAGGAGCAACTCGCGCTGCTACGCGCGATGCGCTGCCAACTGGTGCAGGGTTTCCTGATCGGCAGGCCGGCGCCCGCCGCCCGCGTGCGCGAACAGCTATGGTCCGCCGCCGATCCGCTGCTCCCGGCCGGGCAGGCCGCCGCCGGCTGAGTTGTCCGGCACAGCAAGGCCAGGGCTCCGCCCGGGACCCGCCAAGGGCAGTGGCCCCCGCTCAGAACAGGCCCTTGAACGTGCCGGCCGGGGGACGCGGCGCCTCCACCCCGCCGGGCGGCGCCAGTCCGCGTGCCCGCAGGCATGTCAGGAGCGCCTGCCGCCTCGCCTCGGCCAGTTCCGCCTGGCCGTCCGCCTGCAACCAGAGGCTGCCCGCCTGCACCGCCTGCAGATGCTTGACAGCCGGGTCGGCGGACACCTGCGCCCGGCATTGCGCCACGCCCGGGTCGGCCGCTGCCTTGGGATGGCCGCCGCCGCAGCTGGCCAGGGGCGCGGTCGCGAGCAGCAGGGCGATGCCGCGGATACGGATCATGGCCGCTCGCGCCGATCCCGCGCCATCCGCTCCCCGGCGCCTCGCTCCCCGGCCAACCGCTCCTCGGCGAGCCCGTCCTGCGCGAGCCAGTCCTCGATCAGCCGCCGGGCGATGCTGTCGGCGCGCGGCAGGCTGAAGCCGCCACGTTCCGGCTCCGCCAGCTCCGCGCGGCTGAACCAGCGCGCGTCCTGCAGCTCCCCGGGATCGATGGTGATCGCCTCCGACAGCGCCTCCGCATGAAAGCCGAGCATGATCGAGGACGGGAACGGCCAGGGCTGGCTCGAATGATACGCGACCCCGCCCACGCGCACGCTGGTCTCCTCCAGCACCTCGCGCGCCACCGCTTCCTCCAGCGTCTCCCCCGGTTCGACGAAGCCCGCCAGCGTCGAGTACATCCGGGCCCGGGGGAACCGCTGCGAGTGCCCGAGCAGGCAATGCTCGCCGCGCACCACCAGCATGATGACCGCCGGATCGGTGCGCGGGAAATGGCTGGTGCCGCAGCCGGTGCAGCGCATCACATGTCCGGCGCTCTCCGGCATGCACGGCGCGCCGCAGACGCCGCAGAAGCCGCATCGCGAGCGCCAGTGCATCAGCCCGCGCGCATGGGCGAGGATCGAGGCGTCATCCGGCGGCAGCAGACCCGCAGCCACGCGCAGGTCCTCGAACGTGGCCGCCGCCTCCGGCAACAGCGGGATCGGATCGTCGGCCATGCCGATGTCGACCGCGAACACCGCCGCCTGCCGCCAGGTCCCGAGGAACGCCCACGGGCCGCCCGCCATCCGGCACGCCTCGGCCGCCGCGCCGGTCAGGAAAACCGCCTCCGGCCGCCCCTCCGCCATGCCGCGCAGCAGCGAGCGGCTGCGCCAGACCGGCACGAACAGGCTTTCGGGATCGGCCAGCCGCGCCGCGATCCACTCCGCGTCCTCGCGCCGGTGCCCGGCGCGGTCGAGCGGGCTGGCGGCATAGGCGTTGTTGGGCCGGCGGGGGGGAATCGGCTGCATCGGGCGCGGAAACTGGCATGGCCCCTTTCAACCGGCAACCGTGGCGCAGCGGCCGGGGCCCTCCCTCGGTTGCGGTCGCCCTCGGTTGCGGCCGCCCTCGGTTGCGGTCGCGGGGGCCGGCGCCTATGCAACGCGGGCGATGGACCAGCTCGACGCATCCCGCGAGGCCACCCACCTTCACGTTGCCTTCGAGGACGGGCTCGCGCTCGATTGCGGCGTCGTGCTGCCCCGCCTCGTGGTGGCCTATCGCACCTATGGCACGCTCGACGCTGCCCGGGCGAACGCCGTCCTCGTCTGCCATGCGCTCACCGGCGACCAGTATGTCGCCGAGCCGCACCCGATGACCGGCAAGCCGGGATGGTGGGAGGCGGTGGTCGGCCCCGGCCGGCCGATCGACACCGACCGCTATTTCGTGATCTGCGCCAACGTGCTCGGCGGCTGCATGGGCTCGACCGGGCCGCGCAGCGATCGCGACGATCTTCCAGCCGGCGCCGTGTCCGAACCGTGGGGCGTCGATTTCCCGCCGATTACCATCCGCGACATGGTGCGGGCGCAGAAGCGCCTCGTGGAGCATCTCGGCATCACCCGCCTGTTCGCCGTGATCGGCGGCTCGATGGGCGGGATGCAGGCGCTCGAATGGGCCGCGACCTTCCCCGACAGCGTGTTCGCCGCTGTCCCGATCGCTTGCGCCTCGTTCCATTCGGCGCAGAACATCGCCTTCCACGAGGTCGGGCGGCAGGCGATCTTCGCCGATCCCGACTGGCACGCCGGCCGTTACCGGGAGCGCGGCCGCATCCCCGCACGCGGGCTCGCGGTCGCGCGCATGGCCGCCCACATCACCTATCTCTCGGAGCAGGCGCTGACGCGGAAGTTCGGCCGCCGCCTGCGCGGTGCCGAGAGCCTGTCGCTGTTCGGCGACCGCTTCGAAGTCGAAAGCTACCTGCAGCACCAGGGCAGCACCTTCGTCACCCGCTTCGACGCCAACTCCTATCTGACGATCACCCGCGCGATGGACTATTTCGATCTCGCCGCCGAGCATGACGGCGATCTCGCGCGCGCCTTCGTCCGGCCGCGCACCCGCTTCCTGCTGGTCTCGTTCAGCTCCGACTGGCTGTTCCCGACCGCGCAGTCGCGCGCCATCGTCCATGCGCTGAACCGCGCCGCCGCCAACGTGAGCTTCGTCGAGATCAAGACCGACAAGGGACACGACGCGTTCCTGCTCGACGAGCCGGATTTCCACCGCACGCTGCGCGGCTTCCTCGCCGGCTGCGCCGAGCACGCCGGGCTCGGATGAACGGGCGCCTCGGATGAACGAACTCTCGCCCGGCGGCGTCCGCTTCGTCGCCAAGAACATGCGGCTCGACCTGCGGCTGATGTCGGAGATGATCGCGCGCGGCTCGCGCGTGCTCGACATCGGCTGCGGCGACGGCGCGCTGATCGATCATCTGTTCCGCACCCGCGGCTGCGACGCGCGCGGCATCGAGATCGACATGGCGCTGGTCACCCGCGCCGTCGCGCACGGCCTGCCGGTGATGCAGGGCGACGCCGACACCGACCTCGCGCACTACCCGGACGGCGCCTTCGACTACGTCGTGCTGTCGCGCACCTTGCAGGCGACCGAGCGGCCGCTCGAAGTGCTGCGCCAGATGCTGCGCATCGGCACCCGCGCGGTGGTGAGCTTTCCGAATTTCGGCCACTGGCTGGTGCGCTGGCAGTTGTTCAGCACCGGGCGGATGCCGATGACCAAGACCTGGGACCGGCCCTGGCACGAGACGCCCAACATCCACCCCTGCACGATCCGCGATTTCTTCGCGCTGTGCCGGGAGGAGGGCGTCGCGGTGGAACGCTGGCTCGCGGTGGACGAGGCGGGGCAGCGGGCGCCGTGGCGGCGGGCGGCCGGCCTCGCCAATCTGTTCGGCGAGCAGGCGCTGTTCCTGCTGCGGCGGGCGTAGCGAGCGCGTCTCAGGGCGGGTCCGGGCCGGCGGCGGCGCCCGGTTCGGGGATGTCGGCCTCGGGCGCGTCGGCTTCGGCAGCCTCGTCCATATCGACGTCGGAGAAATCGTCGTCGAGGCGGCGGGGGCGGATGAGGATCGCCAGCACCTCGTCGGGCTGGCGGGCGAGATTCCGGCCGAGGCCGAGATCCCCGAGGATGGCGGCGATGTGGTCCTCGACCTCGATCTCGCCGTCGGGGTCGGCGTCGAGTTCCTCGTCGAGCCGTTCCTCGATGTCGCGTTTCAGGGCGGCGGCGGAGAGGCCGTCGCCCTCGGCGGCGAGGCGGACGACGCGGCTTATGGTCTCCCGCCGCGGGTAGGGCGGCGGCCGGGGGGCGCCACGGCCGCGCGGGGCGGGGAGCGGGCCGGCGGCGATGCGGGCTTCGAGCGCGATGCACTGGCGGACGGCGCGGGCGACGCGGGCGAAGGCGAGGCCGGGATCGGCGCGCGGCGGGGCTGGCGGGTCGGGTGCCTCGGCCTGCGGCGCGGCCAGGGCCTGCTCGCCGAGGGCGCGGGCCAGCGCCATGCCGATCTCGGCCAGTTCCCGCAGCATCGCGAGATGGCGCGCGGTGCGCGCTGCGTCACTCTCCGCGTCGGGCGGGATCGCGTTCATCGCGGTTGGGGGTGGGCGGCGGTCATGAACGGAACATGAACATGATTTGGTCGTGCGGGCAAGGAGTTTTTGCGCGCCCTGGACTTTCGCGCCCTGGATTTTCGCGCCCTGGATTTTCGCGCCCTGGACTTTCGCACCGTGCCGCGATGCTGCCCGGCTCGGCTACAACCCCAGCGACACGGCCGCGTA
>DATAYA010000213.1:0-8428 GCA_036272815.1 Acetobacteraceae bacterium | reverse complement strand
AGTCCGGCAGCAACGCGCCCGTTATCATGCCCGAGCGGCTGGCGAAAACCGACCCGTTCACGCAGGTGACCGAGATGGTCGGCAGCGGGCCGTACAAGTTTGTCGCCAACGAGCGCGTACCGGGCAGCCTCGTCGTCTACGAGCGCAATCCCGACTACGTGCCGCGCAGCAACGGCCGCCCGAGCTTTACCGCCGGCCCGAAAATCGTCCATTTCGACCGCGTCGAGTGGCACGTCATCCCGGACGCCGCGACCGCGGCGGCCGCCCTGCAATCGGGCGAGATGGACTGGTGGGAGACGCCGACCGCGGATTTGCTGCCGCTGCTGCACAGAGACCGGCAGATCACGATCGAGATCCAGGACCCGACCGGCGATCTTGGCTGCATGCGGCCCAATTTCCTCTATCCGCCGTTCGACAACGTCGCCTTCCGCCGCGCGCTGATGGGGGCCGTCGACCAGCGGGCGTTCATGACCGCTGCGGCGGGCACCGACCCGACCCTGTCGCATGTGCCCGCCGGCGTGTTCTGCCCCGTCTCGCCGCTGGCGAGCGATGCGGGGATGCCGAAGCTGGTCGGCGAGCCTGACTACGCCGCGGTGCGGCGGGCGATCGCCGCCTCCGGCTACAAGGGCGAGAAGATCGTCGTGCTCGGCGCCACCGATTTCCCGATCATCGACGCCGCCTGCAATGTCGGCCTGGACATGCTGAAGAAGGCCGGGCTCCACGTCGACTACGTGGCGACGGACTGGGGCACGCTGGTGGAACGCCGGGGCAACAAGGCGCCGCCGGAGAACGGAGGCTGGAACGTCTTCTTCACCTACTGGGGCGGGCTCGACATGTTCAGCCCGGCGGCGGACGCGTCGATCCGCGGCAACGGCGATGCCGGCTGGTTCGGCTGGCCCAAATTCCCCGACCGGGAGCGCCTCCGCGAGGCCTGGTTCGCCTCCCAGGACCTCCCCACGCAGAAGAAGATCGCCTCCGAGATCCAGGTGCAGTTCTTCAAGGACGTGCCGTTCTACCCGCTCGGGCAGTTGTTCAACCCGATCGCCTATCGCGACGGCGTCTCGGGCATCCTCGACGGCGGCTTCGTGCTGTTCTGGAACGTGCACAAGTCGTAATCACGTGGCGCACGCCCGCAGCGCGTCCAGCGATGGCATGCGCCGGGATGCCGGCCAGTGGTCCGGCTCCGCGATGTTCGGCCCGTTCTGCGCCATCGTCGCTCGTCGTCCCGGCACGTTCCTGCGGGACCGGTGTTAACACCGGTTGCGGCCGGATCCGGCGATCTGGATCACACGCTGCGGCTCTCGGCCGGCATCGCGATGCGCCGGCCGATCCAATCCGGCCGCTCCAGCACCCGGTGCGCGGTCGCGGCAGCAACGAGCGCATTCCGCAGCGCCGGCGGCCAGGGTGCGACGCGGCGCGCTGCGAGATCGACGTGCAGATACATCAGCTCCTGCGTCGCCGCCCGCGCGCCGTCGGCGGCACGGCGCATCTCGTGCGCGAGATGGAGGCGCTTGTCGTCGGCCGCGAGCACGATGCTGCGCACCCGCACCGTGTCGCCCTCCAGCAACTCGCGCTCATAGAGGTTGTGGCTCTCGACGGCGAAGGTGCCGTCGCCGGTCGCGCGGCGATAGGTCCAGCCGATGCCGAGCGGCTCGAAGATCGCATCCGTCGCCTGGTCGAACAGCACGACGTAGTAGGCAAGGTTCATGTGCCCGTTGGCGTCGATCCACTCCGGGCGGACCACGCCCTCGAAGACGTCGAACGGCGCGGCCAAGGTCGTGATGATCGTCACGCGGCCGGCCGCAGCGGCAGGCTTTCCGCGAGGCTCTCGCGGATGAAGCCGACCAGCGGCGGCACCAGCGCGGTGCGGCCCTGCGCGTCGCCGAACACCGCCATCTCGGCGGTGCCGAGCCGGGGCAGGGTGGCGACCTCGCGCAAGCCCGGCGGCATCGTGGAGCGGCCGAGCACGGTAACGCCGAGCCCCGCCTGCACCGCGGCGATCACGCCAAGCAGAGAGGCTGAGGCATAGACGATCTCGTGCGCCACGTTGGCGCGGCCGAGCGTGCCCAGCGCCCGGTCGCGGAACATGCAGCCGGGCGGCAGCATCGCGAGTTTCAGCACCTGCCCGCGCGGCGGCATCGCGAAACCCTCCGGCGCCGCCCAGGAGAGCGTCTCGGTCCAGATCGGCACCCCGGTTGTCTCGCCGTCGCGGCGTTTGCCAATCACGAGGTCAAGCTCGCCGCGCTCGCAGGCGGCGCGCAGCTCGTGGCTGCGCCCGACCTCCACGTGCAGGCGAAGATCGGGATAGGTGCGGGCGAAGCGGGCCAGGATCGAGGCCAGATGCTGCGGCACGAAATGGTCGGCGACGCCGAGCCGGAGCTGACCCGACACGGGCGGGGAAATCATCCGCCGCACCGCCTCGTCGTTGAGCGCCAGCAGCCGGCGGGCATAGGCGAGCAGCACCTCGCCCTCGGCGGTGAGCGAAAGGCTGCGGCTGGTGCGGACGAAGACGCGGCGGCGGATCAGGTCTTCGAGCCGCTTGACCTTGAGGCTGACGGCGGATTGCGTGAGGCCGAGGGTCAGGCCGGCGGCGGTGAAGCCGCCGCGCTCGGCGACGGTCGCGAAGCAGCGGAGGAGGTCGAGATCGAGGTCGGGATAGCGCATGGCGGGCGTCCTGGGGCAGAACGGACGCTAATGGATCGGGGGGAGACGATCAAATCAGCTCATTGACAGCGGTTGTTCACGGCCCTGCTTGTCGCTGCGCATCCCGGTCCTGATCGCTGCTGAGGGCACGGGGGAGCGCGTCCAGCTTTCGTAAGCCGACCGGATCAGCAGCCCAAAACTATGCAGCCAAAACTATGGAGTGCGGGGCCGGCGGCCCCAGCGAATAGAGGGCAGAGCCTTCGCCTTGGCGCGCCTATAGAAACGAAACCGGATCGACGTCCACATCCACCCGCGCCCGCGCCGGCACGGCCGTTTCGGCCAGCCAAGCCCGCAGGATCGGCTGCACGGCGATGTCGCGCCGGGTCTTGAGCAGCAGCCGCCGCCGGTGGCGGCCGCGGAGCACCGCGAGCGGCGCCGGTGCCGGGCCGAGCACCACCACCCCCGGCCCGTGCGGCGCCGTGCGGCCGAGCATCGAGGCGGCGGCATCGGCATCGGCCGCCTCCGCGGCACTCACGATCAGCGCCGCGAGGCGGCCGAAGGGCGGCCAGTGGCCGGGGCGGCGCAGCGCCGTCTCCTCGGCCAGGAACGCCGCGAGGTCGGCGGCCACGAGCGCCCGCATCACCGGATGGTCGGGCGCGAAGGTCTGGAGCAGGACGCGGCCCGGCGCCTCGGCGCGTCCCGCCCGGCCGCCGACCTGGTGCAGCAGTTGCACCGACCGCTCGGCCGCGCGGAGGTCGCCGCCGCCGAGGCCGAGATCGGCGTCCACCACGCCCACCAGAGTCAGATACGGAAAATGCCAGCCCTTGGCGACGATCTGGGTGCCGATGATGAGATCGACCTCGCGCGCCGTGATCGCGCGGGCGGCCTCGGCGGCGGCGAGCGGGCCGGGCAGGGTGTCGCTGGCCATCACCATCCGCCGGGCGGCGGGAAAGCGGGCGGCGGCTTCCTCGGTGATGCGCTCCACGCCGGGGCCGATCGGCGTCAGGCTGTTCGCCGCGGCACAAATCGGGCAGGCGGGGGGGATCGGCTCGGCATGGCCGCAATGGTGGCATTGCAGCGAGCCCCGCGCGCGGTGCTCGACCAGCCAGGCGGTGCAGTTCGGGCACTGCATCCGCGTGCCGCAGGCGCGGCAGAGGGTGAGCGGCGCATAGCCCCGGCGATTGAGGAACAGCATCGCCTGCTCGCCACGGCCGAGCGTCGCCTCGATCGCGGCGACCAGCGTCGGTGCGAGAAACCGGCCGCGCTCCGGCGGCTCCAGCCGCAGGTCGATCGCGGCGACCTCTGGCAGCCGCGCGCCGCCGTGGCGGGCGGCGAGGCGGAGGTGCCCGTAGCGTCCGGCCTGCACGTTGGCGACCGTCTCCAGGCTCGGCGTCGCCGAGACCAGCACGCAGGGGCAGGCGGCCAGGCGGGCGCGCACCACCGCCATGTCGCGGGCGTGGTAGATCACGCCCTCCTCCTGCTTGAAGGCGGTCTCGTGCTCCTCGTCGACGACGATCAGGCCGAGATCGGGGAACGGCAAAAACAGCGCCGAGCGGGCACCGACCAGCACCGGTGCCGCCCCATCCGCCACCGCGCGCCAGGTGGTGCGGCGGATGCGCGGGCTGAGGTCGGAATGCCAGACCGCGGGCGCGACGCCGAAGCGCGCCTCGAACCGCTCCAGCCATTGCGCGGAGAGCGCGATCTCCGGCAGCAGGACCAGGGCCTGCCGCCTTTCGGCCAGGCATTGCGCGACCGCCTCCAGATAGACCTCGGTCTTGCCCGAGCCGGTGACGCCCTCCAGCAGCGCGGTCGCGAAACCGTGGGCCGCGACGGCGCTGCGCAGTGCCCGCGCGGCGCTCGCCTGCTCGGGCGAGAGGACGGGGCCTGGTCGGCCGGGATCGGGGAGGGCGAAGGGCGCCGTTGCTGCCAGCACGACCGGCTCCAGCAGCCCGGCCTGCGCCATGCCGCGCACGACCGCGGCGCTGACGCCGGCTTCGCGGGCGATCGCGGCGGCGCTGCGGGCGACGCCGTCGGCCAGCAGGGCCGCGACGCGCTGCCGTGGCGCCGAGCGGGCGAGCGTGGCCGGATCGGGCGCGCCGGCGAGCCGCCAACCGCTCACCGGGGCGGCAGTGTGCAGCGCGTTCACCCGCAGCGCCATCGCCAGCACCTCGCCGGGCATCGCCAGCGTGTAGGCTGCCATCCAGTCGATGAAGCGGCGCAGCGCCTCGGGCATCGGCGGCGTGTCCAGCAGCGCCGAGAGCGGGCGCAGCCGGCGGTCCGGCACCGCGTCCGCGTCGCCCGGCCCGTCCCAGACCACCCCCGCGACCTGCCGCCCGTTGAGCGGCGCGAGCACGAGGTCGCCCGGGTGCGGGTGGAGGTCCGGGGGGATGCTGTAGTCGAAGGCACTTTGGAACGGAAACGGAAGAAGAACGCGCACGCGCTCTAATCGCTTTCGCGTTACATCTTCGTCATGTATGATGATGCCGTCGATCAAATGCTCTCGTCCGCCGTCGCCGCTCGCCGGTCCGGCCCAAGTTCGGGAAACGCGCATGACATGCTCCGTGGAGTTCGCCGTGCCGGCCCCGTGCTTCCCCCTTCTGGCATCCCGGCGCGGCTGCGAACAGGTGCCGCCTGCCGCGTGGCCCGACGCCGCCTGGCCCGCCGCATGGGGAGCGCTGCGATGAGCCGCGGCGCCTCGGCGGCGTTCGATCCGGACGTCGCCGACGAGGTCGCGGCGTTCCTGCGCCGCCAGCCGAGCTTCCTCGCCGACCGGCCGGAGCTGTACCGCACCCTGCTGCCGCCGGAGCGCGTCCATGGCGAGGCGATGGCCGACCACATGGCGGCGATGCTGCGCGCCGCCCGCGCGCAGGCGGCGGAACTGGCCGCGCGCGCCGATTGCGTGCTCGCCGCCGGCCGCGCCCGTGCCGGCCTCGCACAGCGGGCGCAGGAGGCGGTGGTGGCGCTGATCGGCAGCGACGACCCGACATCCTGGGTGGAGGCGGAATTGCCCGCGCTGCTGGGCCTCGATGCCGCCGCCCTCTGCCTGGAGCAATACCGGCCGGGCACGCGGCGGCTGCCGATCGGGACAGTGCGGCGGCTGCTCGGCGCGCGGGACGTGGTGTTCCGCGACAACCCGGCCGACGCCGGCCTGTTGCACGCGGAGGCGGCGCCGCTTGCCCGCCGCGATGCGCTGGTGCGGGTGCCGGGCGCACAGGCGCTGCTGGCGCTGGCATGCCGCGATCGCTCTGCCTTGCCAGGCGGGGCGGACGGTGCCGCTCTGGCCTTCTTCGGCCGGGCGCTCGGCGCGGCGCTGCGCCTCGGTTGACCGCCGACGCGGCGCGGGCCGCCTTTCTCGACTGGCTGGCGCGCGAACGTCAGGCGAGTCCGCTCACCGTCGCGGCCTATGCGCGCGATACCGCCGCCTTTCTCGCGTTCCTGGCCGGCCATCTGGGCGGCGAGCCGGACCTTGCGGCGCTCGGGGCGCTGCGTCCGGCCGATTTCCGCGCCTGGCTCGCCGCACAAGCGCAGGCAGGCGCTGGCAATGCCACGCGCGCGCGCCATCTCGCGGCAGTGCGCAGCTTCTTCCGCTACCTCGCCCGCCGCCACGGCATCGCCAACGCCGCCCCCGGCCTGCTCGCGACCCCCCGCGCCCGCCGTCCGTTGCCACGCGCGCTCGCGCCGGCGCAGGCGTTGGCCGCAGCGCGGCAGGAGGGCACGGCGGAGGACGATGCCGCGATGGCGGCGCGCGACGTCGCCCTGTTCACACTGCTCTACGGTTGCGGCCTGCGCATCGCGGAGGCGCTGGCGCTTGACGTGCGCGACGCGCCGCTGCCGGGGCGCGATGACGGTCTGCGTGTCACCGGCAAGGGATCGAAGCAGCGGATCGTCCCGGTGCTGCCGGCCGCTCGCGAGGCGATCGCGGCCTGGCTCGCCCGCCGGCCCGGCGCCCGTCCGGACGCGCCGCTCTTCGTCGGCGCCCGCGGCGCCCGGCTCGATCCGGCGGTGGCGCAGCGGGCGCTTCGAGACTATCGCCGGCTCGCGGGGCTGCCGGAGCACGCGACGCCGCACGCGCTGCGCCATTCCTTCGCCACCCACCTGCTCGCCGGCGGCGCCGATCTGCGGGCGATCCAGGAATTGCTGGGCCATGCCAGCCTCTCGACGACGCAGCGCTACACCTCGGTCGACACGGCGCGGCTGATGGCGGTGTGGCGCGCATCCCACCCGCGGGCCTGATGCCGGCGCGGGTCAAGATCTGCGGCGTCAACAGCGCCGCAGCGATCGACGCGGCCGCGTCGGCGGGCGCGGACTGGGTGGGATTTGTTTTTTTCCCCGCATCGCCGCGCCACGTCACGCCGGAAGCGGCGGCGGCGCTGGCAGCGCGGCATCCGCTTGGGCCGCTCCGCGTCGGGCTGTTCGTCGATCCGGACGAGGATGCGGTGACGGCGGCGCTGGCGGCGCTCCGGCTCGATGCGCTGCAACTCTACGCGCCGCCCGAACGCGCAGCGGCGCTGCGGCTCCGCTTCGGCCTGCCGGTCTGGCGCGCGGTGCCCGTCGCCTCCGCCTCCGACCTCCCGCCAATGGCATCCGGCGCGGACGTGCTCCTGCTGGAAGCGTCTCCGCCGCCAGATGCGTCGCGGCCGGGAGGCAATGCGCGCCGGCTCGACTGGACCCTGCCGCGGTTCTGGGCGGCGCCGTGCCCCTGGGTGCTGGCGGGCGGCCTCGATCCGGAGAACGTGGCCGGCGCGATCCGGGCGAGCGGGGCGTCGGCCGTCGACGTCTCTTCCGGCGTCGAGCGGGCGCCGGGCGAGAAGGATCCGGCGCTGATCGCGGCCTTCGTCGCGGCGGCGCGGGCGGCATGAGGCTGCGGCGGTTCGGAGTTTCGGTGCTGCTGCTTGTCGTGCTGCTGGCCGCGGCCGATTACGGGGTGTGGCGCTGGGGGGTCTGGCGGCTCGAACGCGGCATCGGGGCCTGGATGGCGCAGATGCGCGAGGCCGGCTGGAGCGTCAGCGCCGGCCACCCGCAGCCCGGCGGCTGGCCGCTCGCCGCCGCGGTCACACTGCCCGACCTTTTTCTCTCCGGCGGCGAGGCCGACCTGCCGGGCGGCCTGACCTGGAGTGCCGAGCGCGCCACCGTCAGTCTGCGCCTGCTGGCGCCGCGCGTGCTGCAGATCGAGCCCGGGGGGCGGCAGCGCGTGCAGTTGGCCGCCTGGGCCGACCTGCCGTTCACCGCTGAGACTCTGCGTGCGACTCTGCCGCTGCCGGCCGAGCCGCCGACCCTGGATGCAACGGCGGCGGCGTTGCGCATCGGCGCACCGTCCTCGCTCACCGCGGTGCAGTCGTTCAGCCTGCACCTGGTGCTGTCCGCGGCTGCGACCGGCTTCCAGGCGGTGGCGAGCGGCATCACTCTCCCGCAGTTGGGCCCGCAGTTGGGCTCGCAGTCGGGACAGAGCTGGCCGCTCGGGGCGCAGGTCGCGGCGGCGTCCGTCACCGGCACGATCACCGACGGCGGCACCCGGCCGGCGGAGACGACCGATCTCGCGGCGCGTGCCACCGCTTGGCGGGACCGCGGCGGCCGTGTCGACGTGCAGCAATTCGCGCTGCGCTGGGGCTCGCTCGCGGTGGCCGGCACGGCGCGGCTGCATCTGGACCGGGCGTTGCAGCCGGCCGGGCAGGGGGAGGCGCGGCTCGCCGGCTATGCGCCGGCGCTCGACCGGATGCGGGAAGCCGGCATCCTGACGGCGCCGACGGTCGCGGCCGCGCAGGCAGTGCTCTCGCTGCTGGCCCGG
>DATAYA010000212.1:0-5315 GCA_036272815.1 Acetobacteraceae bacterium | reverse complement strand
GAAATACGGCAACTCCCTGCTCTACGAGCATCACACCACGAGCCTCGTCTTCAACGATCCGCCGATCCACACCCGCGTGCGGCGGCTGATCATGGGCGCGCTGTCGCCGCGCGCGATTGCCGAGATGGAAGCCGATCTGGTCCGGCTTGTGGACAGCCTGCTCGACCGGATCAAAGCCAAAGGCAGCTTCGACCTGATCGGCAATTTTGCCGCCGCGATCCCGATCGAGGTGATCGGCAATCTGCTCGATGTTCCCCATGACGAACGAAAGCCGCTACGTGACTGGTCGCTCGCGATCCTCGGCGCGCTGGAGCCTGTCCTTTCTCCCGCCGCCTTCGACCGCGGCGAAGCGGCGGTGCGGGATTTCCTCGCCTATCTCGAAACGCTCGTCGCCCGCCGCCGCGCTTCCCCCGGTGATACCGAGCGCGACGTGCTGACGCGGCTGATCCGGGGCACCCCAGATGGCGCGGCGCTGTCGACCGCCGAGCTGCTGCACAACTGCATCTTCCTGCTCAATGCCGGGCACGAGACCACGACCAATCTGATCGGCAACGGGCTTGTGGCGCTCTGCAGATTCCCCGACGAGCGGCGGCGGCTGATCGCGCAGCCGGCGCTGATCCGCACCGCGGTCGAGGAAATCCTGCGCTTCGAAAGCTCCAACCAGCTCGGCAACCGCGCGACGACGCGCGCGGTCGATCTCGGCGGCACGGCGGTGCCTGCGGGCACTCAGGTCACGCTCTGCATCGGTGCTGCCAACCGCGACCCGGCGCAGTTCCCCGATCCCGACCGCTTCGACATCGGCCGGACGCCCAACCGCCACCTTGCCTTCGCCGCCGGCGTCCACCAGTGCATCGGCATGAGCCTCGCACGCATGGAGGGCGCGGTCGCGATCGGTCGTTTCCTGGCGCGGTTTCCCGATTATGCGTTGGACGGGGCGCCGGTGCGCGGGGGCCGCGTGCGGTTCCGCGGATTCGCGGCGATACCATGCAGGCTGAACGCACACGGAGCGGCATGATGGCCGGAGCAGACATCGGGCGACGGGCAGTGCTCGGGGCAGGGCTGGCGGCCAGCGGGCTGCTCCGGCCGGCGCGCGCGGCGGGAGAAGCAATCCGCATCGGCGTGCTGACCGACGAGAACGGGCCTTATGCCGACAGCGGCGGCGCCGGCTCGATCGTGGCGGCGCGGATGGCGGCGCAGGACGCCGGCGGGACGGTGCTCGGTCGGCGCGTGGACATCATCCATGCCGATACGCAGAACAAGCCCGACATCGCCGCCGGCATCGCGCGGCAATGGTACGACAGCGGCGTCGATGCGATCACTGATCTTCCAGTCACGCCGGTTGCCGCTGCCGTGCAGCAGATCGCGAAAGAGAAAAACAAAACGGTGATGATCACCGCCGCCGCGATCACGGCGTTCACCGAGAAGCTCTGCTCGCCCGTCAGCAGCCACTGGGCGGATGACACGCATGCGCTTGCCGAGGGCACGGGCAAGCTGCTGACCGGCGCCGGCGGGAAGAGATGGTTCTTCATCACCGTCGATTTCAGCTTCGGCACCGGCTTGCAGGCCGCCGCGACCAAGGTGCTGACGGCGAATGGCGGCAGGGTGATCGGCACCGCGACCTTCCCGATCGGCAACGCCGATTTCGGCGCCCAGATCGTGCGTGCGAAAAGCTCGGGCGCGGACGTGATCGGGCTGATCGCGGTCGGCAACGACCAGGTCAACCTCATCAAGCAGGGGGCCGAGTTCGGGCTGCGCAGCGGCCGCACGCAGCTTGGCGCCTTTCTTGTCTATATCACCGATATCCACGCGCTCGGACTTCCGGCGGCGCAAGGACTGAGCTTTCCGGCCGGCTTCTACTGGGATCAGTCCGAAGCCGCGCGCACCTTCGCCCGGCGCTTCGCCGCGGAGCGGCACGCGATGCCGACCAAGAACCAGGCTTCCATCTATGCCGCGACGCTGCATTTCCTGAAGGCGGCGGCAAAGGCCGGCACAACGGATGCGGTCACCGTCGGCCGCGCGATGCGCGCGATGCCGGTCGCCTATTTCGGCCCCCCGGCGACGCTTCGCGCGGACGGGAGGCTGCTGTATGACGTGACACTCTACCGCGTGAAGACGCCGGCCGCGAGCCGTGCGCCGTGGGATTACTACACCGCGGTCGGCACCATCCCGGCGGCGCAGGCGTTCCTCCCCGCGAATTCGGAGTGCAAGGCATGAACGAGACCGAAATCGGGCGGCGCTCGCTCGGCACCTACAGCACGAAGGTCGGCGATGCGACCGTGACGGTGCTGCTCGACGGAATGATCGAGGCGCCGCTCGACATCATCGTCAACATCCCGCAGGAAGCGGCGAAGGCGGCGCTCGACCGGCATTTCCGCGCCGTGCCGGTCCAGATCGCGATCAGCGCCTTCCTCGTCGAGCTGGACGACGAACGGACGCTGATCGACACCGGCGCGGGGACGCTGTTCGGCCCGACGGCCGGACACGTCCCGGCGCTGCTGCGGGCGATCGGCGTCGAACCGGACTCGATCGCGCGCGTGGCGCTGACGCACATCCATTCCGATCACGCCGGCGGGGTGCTCGATGCCGCCGGCCGGCCGGCCTATCCGAATTCGGAGCTGGTGATCGGCGAGGCCGAGGCGGCGTACTGGCGCAACCCGGCGGCGGGCGACGCCTCCAACGCGATGGCGGCGCTGGCGCGCGCAATGACGGCCGCCTATGGCGAGCGGCTGCGCCTGCTGCCGCCGGGTGAGGTCGCGCGCGGCATCGAGCTGGTGCCGCTGCCCGGCCACACACCCGGCCACAGCGGCTGTCGCATCACGTCGGGCGACGACGCCCTGCTGATCTGGGGCGACGTGGTGCATGTCCCCGGCATCCAGCTCGCGCATCCGGAGGCCAGCCTCGCCTTCGACGTCGACCCCGCGCTGGCGTGGCAGACCCGCGCGCGCGTCTTCGACATGGCGGCGAGCGAACGGCTGCACGTCGCCGGCATGCATCTGGAGTTCCCGACGTTCGCGCATGTGGCGCGCGACGGCGCGGGGTATCGGCTGGTGCCGGATGCATGGCGGCCGGAAGCGCCGGCGTAACGGCCCGTGCAGGAGGTGGAAGGTGTCCCCGCGTTCTGAACCGCCCGCTACAGGATGAACCGGCTCAGGTCGCCCTTCTGCGCCAGCGGCGCCACCCGCTCGTTCACCACCGCCGCATCGACCACCACCGTCTCGCCGTCGCGGTCGGTCGCGGTGAAGCTGATCTCCTCCAGCAGCCGCTCCAGCACCGTCGCAAGGCGGCGGGCGCCGATGTTCTCGATCCGGTCATTGATGTCGGCGGCGAGGTCGGCCAGCGCGTCGATCGCATCGGGCGTGAACTCCAGCGTCACCCCCTCGGTGCGGAGGAGCGCGGAATACTGCTTCAGCAGCGAATGCTCCGGCTCGGTGAGAATGCGGCGGAGGTCGCCGCGGGAGAGTCCGGACAGCTCGACGCGGATCGGCAGGCGGCCCTGCAATTCGGGCAGCAGGTCGGACGGCTTGGCGAGGTGGAACGCGCCCGAGGCGATGAACAGCACATGGTCGGTCTTCACCGGGCCGTACTTCGTGCTGACGGTGGTGCCCTCGATCAGCGGCAGCAGGTCGCGCTGCACGCCCTCGCGGGAGACGTCCGCGCCGCGGAAGCCGCCTTCGCTGCGGGCGCAGATCTTGTCGATCTCGTCGAGGAAGACGATGCCGTGGTCCTGCGCGTGCGCGACCGCGTCCTTGGTCAGGTTGTCGGTGTCGAGCAGGCGGTCGGCCTCCTCGCGCTGCAAGGCCACGCGCGCGGCGGCGACGGTCATCCGCTTCTGCTGCTGCTGGCGGCCCATCATCCCCTTCATCATCTCGCCCAGATTGATCATCTGGCCGGGCGGCATGCCGGGGATGTCGAACTGGCCGATCGCCGAGGACGGGTCGGCGGCGAGCGAGATCTCGATCTCGTTGCCGTCCAGCTCGCCGCCGCGCAGCATCCGGCGGAACTTGCTGCGGGTGTCGGCCGCCGCCTTCTCGCCCACGAGGGCCGTGATGAGACGCTCCTCGGCGGCAAGCTCGGCCTTGGCCTGCACGTCCTTCCGCGCGATCTCGCGCAGCATGGTGATGCTGGCCTCGACGAGGTCCCGGACGATGCTTTCGACGTCGCGGCCGACATAGCCGACCTCGGTGAACTTGGTCGCCTCGACCTTGAGGAACGGCGCCTGCGCCAGCCGTGCCAGGCGGCGGGCGATCTCGGTCTTGCCGCAGCCGGTCGGGCCGATCATCAGGATGTTCTTGGGCACGACCTCCTCGCGCAGCCCCTCGGGGAGCTGCTGGCGGCGCCAGCGGTTGCGCAGCGCAATCGCGACTGCGCGCTTGGCGTCGTTCTGGCCGACGATGAACCGGTCGAGTTCGGAGACGATCTCGCGCGGGGAGTAGGTGGGGACGTCCATCTTACAGGGTCTCCACGATCACGCGCTCGTTGGTATAGACGCAGATGTCGGCGGCGATGCGCATGGCGCGGCGTGCGATCTCCTCGGCCGACAATCCCTCGACGGTAATCAGCGCGCGGGCGGCGGCGAGCGCGTAGTTGCCGCCCGAGCCGATCGCGATCACGCCGTCCTCCGGCTCCAGCACGTCACCGGTGCCGGTCAGCGTATAGCTATGGGTGCGGTCGGCGACCGCCATCATCGCCTCCAGGCGGCGCAGGTAGCGGTCGGTGCGCCAGTCCTTCGCCAGCTCGACGCAGGCGCGTTCGAGCTGGCCGGGGAAGCGTTCGAGCTTGGCCTCCAGCCGCTCCAGCAGGGTGAAGGCGTCGGCGGTGGCACCGGCGAAGCCCGCGAGCACGTCCCCGTTGCCGATGCGGCGCACCTTGCGGGCGTTGCCCTTCACGACGGTCTGGCCGAGCGTCACCTGGCCGTCGCCGGCCATCGCGACGCCGCCCTGGTGGCGGACGCAGAGGATGGTGGTGCCGTGCCAGCCGATAGGGTCGGCGCCGGCCTGGGTCTGGATTTGCATGATCGCGTCACATGGCGCCCCGCCCCCGGCGCCGCAAGACATGCCATCCGGGGGGGACGCGGACGAGGGCGGCGGCTGACCGGGGTGTGCCGAGCGGGGGTGTCCTGGCCGAAGCCCCTCGCCCAACCTCGGTCCGCTTCGCTGCCCAGGCCCGCAAGGCGGGCTTTTCCACGTCGCGCTTCTCTTCCTCCCCTTGCGGGCTTGAGTCGCAGAGCGGATCACGGGTCGGGGGGAGGGGCGGCCCCCTGCGCATTGGCGGCTGCTCCCGACCCAGTCTGCTGGGCAAAATCAGAGGAATCGTAC
>DATAYA010000211.1:0-7519 GCA_036272815.1 Acetobacteraceae bacterium | reverse complement strand
CGTTATCTGCAATGACGTCATCGAGCATATGCCGGACCATGCAAAATTCTTGGGGAGCATCGGAAAATATATAGCTCCCGGCGGCATGATTATTGGTTCGATACCAAACGTTCGATTTTATAACAATATGTTCCAATATCTTTTCGAAAAGGATTGGCACTACACCGACTTCGGCATTCTCGATCGGACCCACCTGGCGTTCTTCACCCGAAAGAGCCTGCAAAAGACGCTGGAGCGGCATGGCTTCCGGATATTGCAACTCAAGGGCATCAACGCGGACGTCCGCTTCTCCAGGTCGGGGCGCAGCTTGGCCTACCTAGCGATGGCATACGCTCTGGTTGCTCTGACGTTTGGGGCCTTCGCGGACGTGAGGCACCTGCAATTCGCCTTTCAGGCGGCGCCGGACAAGTCGTAGTTCGGGGCGGCCGGCCGTCACCCGGCCAAGTAACTCGTGTTCAGGTTTTCGCCGGGACGTGCGGCATGACTGTCCCGCCCGTGTCAAATTCCGAGGCGGGCCTCCGCCACCATTGGCGCGGCGAGTCCGTGCAGCATCGCGTTCGCCATCGCGCGCACTTTGCGGCTGTCGCGGCTGGATCGGCCGATCTCGCGCGACAGCAGGCGCAGCATCGTCACCAGCGCATGCTGGAAGCCGAAATGCTTGCGTAGAACCTGCATGTAGCTGCGGAAATAGAGCCGGATGTAGGCTGGGCTGAACTCCCCGCCGGAGGCCGCGCCCCCGTCATGCTCCAGATTCGGTTCTGGAACGTACAGGATCGGTATGCCCTGTTGCTTCAGGCGCAGGCAGAAATCTGTGTCCTCCCAATAGACGAAAAAGCTTTCGTCGAACAGCCCGACCTGTTCCAGCACGCTCCGCGCAATGCCCAGGCAGCAGCCGGGCGCGAAATCCACCGTCACCGGGTCCGGATTGGCGTCCGGGCAGATCTCGTGGCGGTTCTCGAACACCCACCCGTGCGCGAGGTGCCCGCCCGCATACCAGGCGGCATCGGGCTGGTCGCGCCGCATGATGCGCGGGGCGATGACGCCAGCCCCGTGCTCCGCGCGCACGCCGACGAGGTGCCGCAGGAAGTCCGGTTCGAACGCCGTGTCGTTGTTGATGAGCACGAGGAATTCCCCGCCGGCCGCGGCCGCTTCGCGCAACCCCTGGTTTGCAGCCTTGGCGAAGCCGAGATTGGCTGCGTTGCGATGGAGGGTGATGCGTGGGTCAGCACGCTCCGCGACAAGATCGGCCGAACCATCAGGAGTGGCATTGTCGATCGCGTGCAGCCGCCACTCGGGCATGTCCTGCGCCTGGAGGCTGTCCAGGAACGCGGAGATGCCAGCCTCCGACTGATAGAGGATGGTGATTAGATGCACCATCGCGGCGGCTCCCGCCGTACGTGCCGTGGGACTCTGGCTCTCATCTTTGGCGCCTTTCGGTTCAACGTGGCTCATCGATCGCCTTATCTCCATATCTCCAGCGATCCGGCAGCACAGCGAGAAACTGGGGCCGTCAGATCGCGATACACGACGCAGAGGCTGTCGCCGCGGCGCAACTCACAATGGAGCGACGCGGGAATACGCCAGGACCTGCAATAACCCATGACCTCCGGGCGGTACCCGTCTATTCCGCGGCCGCATCAATTCGCGCCGTCGCCATCACACACGCTCCCTAAGTCGCCCTTGAGCCGCACTGCCCCCGCAGCCCACAATGCCCCATGCCCGACACAGAACCGCTCCTCGCCATCGAGGGACTGCGCACCACCTTCCGCGGCCAGGCCGGCGAGGTCGCCGCCGTCGACGGTGTCGATCTCTCGGTCCGTCGCGGCCGCACCCTCGGCGTAGTCGGCGAGAGCGGCTGCGGCAAGTCCGTCCTGTCGCTGTCGCTGATGCGACTCGTCCCGTCCCCCGGCCGCATCGCCGCCGGCAGCGTGATGTTCGAGGGGCGCGACCTGCTCGGCTTGCCGCCGGCCGCGATGCGCGACATCCGCGGGCGGCGCATCGCGATGATCTTCCAGGAGCCGATGACCAGCCTCAATCCGGTGTTCACGGCGGGCGACCAGATCACCGAGGCGATGCGAGCCCACGACCGCACCGCCTCCGCCGCGGCGCTGCGCGCCCGTGCCATCGAGAGTCTGCGCCGCGTCCGTATCCCCGCACCCGAGCGCCGCTTCGACGAATACCCGCACCAGATGTCGGGCGGGATGCGCCAGCGCGTGATGATCGCGATGGCGCTGGCCTGCGCGCCGGACCTGCTGATCGCCGACGAGCCGACGACGGCGCTCGACGTCACCGTGCAGGCGCAGATCCTCGATCTGCTGCGCGAACTGCAGCAGGCAACGGGGATGGCGATCATCCTCATCACCCACGATCTCGGCGTCGTCGCCGAGATGGCCGACGAGGTTGCGGTGATGTACGCCGGGCGCGTTGTCGAGCGCGCCGCCGGTCCGGCGATCTTCGACGACCCGCAGCACCCCTACACGCTCGGCCTGCTCGGCAGCATCCCGCGCGTCGAGGAGCACCGCGACCGGCTGCTCGCGATCGAGGGCGCGGTGCCCGCGCCGTTCGCGCTGCCCGCCGGCTGCCGCTTCCATCCGCGCTGCGTCTTTGCCATCCCCGAATGCACCGCGCGCGACCCGGATTTGCGCGAGATCGCCGCCGGCCATCGCGCCGCCTGCATCCGTGCGCCGGTCGAGGATGCTGTGCGTTTCGAGGTCGTGGCCGCATGACCGCGCTGCTCGAAGCCGACGGGCTCGCCAAGCATTATCCGGTCAAGCGCGGCATCGTGCTCGCGCGCACGATCGGCGTGGTGCGTGCCGTCGACGGCATCTCGTTCCGCCTCGATCGCGGCGAGACGCTGGCGCTGGTCGGCGAGAGCGGCTGCGGCAAGTCCACCACCGCGCGCCTCGCGCTGCGGCTGATCGAGCCCACCGCCGGCCACGTCCGCTTCGAGGGCGCCGACATCACCACGCTCGGCGGTGCGGCTATGCGGGCATTGCGCCGGCGGATGCAGATCGTGTTCCAGGACCCGTTCGCCTCGCTCAATCCGCGGATGAACGTCGGCACGATCCTGGAGGAGCCGCTGATCGTCCACGGCCTCGGCGACCGCGCGTCACGGCGCGCGCGGGTGGCCGAACTGCTCGGCCTCGTGGGTCTCGCGCCGTACCACGCCGCCCGCTTTCCGCACGAATTCTCCGGCGGCCAGCGCCAGCGCATCGGCATCGCCCGCGCGCTCGCGGTCGAGCCGCAACTGATCGTCTGCGACGAGCCGGTCTCCGCCCTCGATGTCTCGATCCAGGCGCAGGTGGTGAACCTGCTCAAGGATCTGCAGGCGCGGCTCGGACTTTCCTACCTGTTCATCGCCCACGACCTCGCCGTGGTGAAGCACATGGCCGACCGGGTGGCGGTGATGTACCTCGGCCGCATCGTCGAGGAGGCGCCGAAGGACGCGCTGTTCGCCAACCCTCTGCATCCCTATTCGCGCACGCTGCTGGCGGCGATCCCGCGCCCCGACCCGCACCGCAGCCACGCCCGCACCCTCCCCGGCGGCGACGTGCCGAGCCCGATGAACCCGCCGCCGGGCTGCCATTTCCACACACGCTGCCCCTTCGTGATCGACCGCTGCCGGGTCGAGGACCCGCCGCTCGGGGAGATCGTCCCGGGGCACCGGAGTGCGTGCCACCGTGCGCGCGAACTGCCGCCGCTCGACCTCGGCGCGGAGGCGGCGGCGATCGCGCCGGCGGCTGCGCGGCGGCTGGCGCTGTACGCGGAGCGGCGGGGGCGGAGCGCGGCGGTGGCGGGGTAGGGGTGGTCGCCGGCATGGCAAGCGCCACCTAATACTGGCGATCCTTCCTGGAGTAGCTCCTGGGAAACGCCCGGCGCCCCCTCACCCCCGCATCCGGGAAATCTCCAGCAGCACGTTCGCCTCCAGCTCCTTCTCGTCGAGCCGGTACTTCACCAGGTCGCCGATCGAGACGATCCCCTCCAGCCGGTCGCCTTCGATCACCGGCAGATGGCGGATGCGGCGCATCGTCATCAGCCCCATCGCCGCCTCGATCCGCGTCCCGGGCGGGCTGCTGACGAACGGCGCCGTCATCAGGCTCTGCACCTCATGCTGCAGCGCCGCCGCGCCGTCCCGCGCCATCGCGCGCACCAGGTCGCGCTCGGAGAACATGCCGACCAGCCGCATCCACGCATCCTCGACCACCAGCGCGCCGATCCGGCGCTCGGCGAGGCGCTGCACCGCGGCGCCGACGCGCTCGGTCGCACCGATCTTCTCGACATCGGTTCCCTTCACCCGCAGCACGTCCGCCAACAGCATCTGAGCCTCCGATCCGAAATCCCCGGACAGAGATGGGTCGTGCCGGTCCGGCCTTAAATCCCCGCCCGGCCACCTACCCGCGCTTGCGCACCAGCCAGCTATCCTGCTCCGGGTTGCCCCGCGCCCCGCGCGCCACGAACTCCACCCGCTCCGCGTCGCATGACGCGATCAGCCGCTCCATCCACGAGGGCGGGTGGTAGGCGCCGCACCAGTTGCTGCCCGCCCGCGCTGCCTCCACCACCACCGGCTCGCCGCGCGCAAACGCCCGCCGCTGCTCGTCCCCGAGATGCCGCACGTAATAGTCCCCATGCGTCGTCAGATAGAGCAGCCCGCCAGGCCGCAGCACCCGCAGCAGCTCCATCATCCAGGGCCGCTGCATCGCCACCGGCAGGTGGGTGAAGACCGAGAGCGCATAGACCAGCCCGAACATGCCGTCCTCATAGCCGAGCGGCCCCGCGAGCGGATTGGTCGCGAACCGCGCGAAGGGCAGCGCTCCGGCCGCCCACGCCACCGCGTCGCCCACGATGTCGCTGCCGTGCAGCTCCACACCCTCGAAGCCGTGCCAGTACCGCATCACCCGCCCGGCGCCGCAGCCGAAATCGAGGATGCGCCCGAGCATCCGCGGCTCCGTTCCCGCCACCGCCAGGCTGTCCAGCAGCGCCGCATGCGCCCGCGCCCCGAGGCGCAGGAATACCTCTGGATCGTCGGTTCCCGACGTCAGCAGCCGCGCCCAGGGCGGCGGCAGCGGCAGCCCGTCGGACGCGGCCTCCTCCCGCGCCACCTCCGGCCCGGCCGCCGGCGCCGCCGCATCCGCCGCCCGCACCGTCGGCATCGCCACCGTCCCGCTGGTCCGCATCGCCACCACGGTGAACAGGTCCGGCGCGTCCGGCATCCGCTCCGGCCGGTGCGTCGTGATGCGCGTCTCGCCGAAGCCGAGCAGCGACAGCATGTGCGCGACCGCGCCTGCCGACAGACCCCACCAATGGAAGATGCCCGCCGGCGGCCGCGTCGGCGCGAACACCATCGGCGCGGCGAACGCCGCGGCATACTGGAACCCGGCCATCTGCGCGACCGGCGCCTCCGCCGCCTGCGCCACGTCGGTCACAACGATCGCCTCGCGCGTGACCGTCGCCGCCTGCTGCAAGGCGCGGAACGGGTTCGACAGATGCAGCAGCAGCAGGCCGAACACCGCGACGTCGAATTCGCCGAGGTCGCTCGGAAGGGCGGAGAAATCGCCATAGACCGCCGCCGCCTCCAGCCCCAGCGCGCGGCGCAGGAACCACCAGCCGCCGCGGATGCGCGCGACCGACTGCGTGCTTGCCGCCGCGACCCGCGCGAGATCGACACCGGGATGCGGCACCAGCTCCAGCGTGCGGCAGGGGGGCACGTCGAACGCCACCACCCGCGCGCCGGCCCGCGCCATGTGCCAGGTCAGGCCGCCATTCGCCGCCCCCAGCTCCAGCACCCGCCGCCCGGCGACGTCCAGCCCGCCGAGATAGGCGTCCTCGTGTCCGCGCAAATCCCACGCCCCCGCCAGCACCCGCCCGTCCGGCAGCACCGCCGCGTGGTGGAACTCGCAAGCCTCGGCGGTCAGCCCGAGATGATACTCCGCCAGCGCGCGCTGGAACGCCGGATCGAGCTGGCCCAGCCCCCGCTCCGGCGCCGCCGCCGCGGCTGCATAGAAGGCGTCGATGCCGTGGCTCAACCGGCGGGCTCCACCAGGCCGGCGCGCCGCCACGCCGCCAGCCACGGCAGCAGACTTCCCGCCTCGATCGGCTCGGACAGCAGGAAGCCTTGCGCCAGATCGACCCCGAGCCCGCGCATCCGGCCCCAGACCGTCCAGTCCTCCACGCCCTCGCCGACCACGATCTGCCCCCGTGCGCGCGTCCCCGCCACCAGGCCGCCGATGAACCGCGCCGCCGACCTGCCCGCATCGCGCACGATGCTCATGTCGAGCTTCACTGTATCGAACAGCGGCAGCAGCGCCTCCAGCAGCGGCGTTTGCGGTCCCACATCGTCGAGCGCCACGCGATACCCCGCCGCCCGCCAGCGCAGCATCGCCGCCGCGAGCCCGGCGACGTCGGCGACCGGTTGGCTCTCGGTCAGCTCGATCACCAGCAGCGCCGCCGGCACCCCCGCCTCCCGCCGCTGCCGGTCGAGGCGTTCGGCGGCATCCGGCGACAGGAACACGTCGAGCGGCAGGTTGACCGAGAGCCAGAGCGCCTCGCTCTCCAGCAGCAGGTCCGGCAGCTCGGCGAGCGCGCGCGCCACCACCAGCCCGGCCAGCGCGTGCCCGAGGCCCGCGGTCTCCAGCTCCGGGACGAAGATGCTGGCCGGCACCATGCCGCGATCGGGATCGCGCAGCCGCGCCAACGCCTCCAGCGCCACGGGCACGCCATCCGAGAGGCGGACGATCGGCTGGAACCGCATCTCGATCATGTCCGGGCCTGTCGCAGCAGCAGGGACCCAGTAGAATGGAGCGGTCACCGATTCTTCAACAGTCGCCTTCGTGCCCGCTCCGCATCAGGTCGCGGCCTTGGTTTTCGCGGGCTTCGCCGCCTGTGCGTCGCGCCGCAGCCGGTGCTCGCCCAGGAACAGCAGGATGGGGGCGGCGATGAAGATCGAGGAGGAGGTGCCGACGACGATGCCGAACATCATCGTCCAGGCGAAATCGGACAGGGTGGAACCGCCGAACAGCGCCAGCGGCAGGCTTGCCAGGAACACCGTCGAGGAGGTCGCGAGCGTACGGTTCAGCGTCTCGTTGATGGAGAGGTCGATCAGATCACGCAACGGCATCGACTTGTATTTCCGGAGATTCTCCCGCACCCGGTCATAGACGACGACCTTATCGTTCGTCGAATAGCCGATGATGGTCAGGATTGCCGCCACCATCACGAGGTCGAATTGCAGCCGCGTGATCGCGAGGAAGCCGATCGTCTTGGTGGTGTCGAGGATGAGCGTCGCGACGGCGCCGACGGCGAACTGCCATTCGAAACGGAACCAGATGTAGACGAGGATCATCAGCAGGCTGATCCCGAGTGCCAGCAGCCCGTTGCGGAACAGTTGCGCCGAGACCGACGCGCCGACCGCCTGCGTGCTTTGGATCGTGGCACCCTTCGCCGCCTGTTCGAGTGCCGTATGCACCTCGTTCAGCACGGTCTGGGTCGCGGTCCGGCCGGGCCGCGCCTCCATGCGGATCAG
>DATAYA010000210.1:0-14652 GCA_036272815.1 Acetobacteraceae bacterium | reverse complement strand
CGGGTGCTGATCCCGCGCCTCTATCTCTGGAAGTCCGCGAAGTGGGTTCGCCGCATCGAGCTTGCCGGCGCCGACCGGCCCGGCTTCTGGGAGGTCCGCGGCTACCACAACAACGCCGATCCGTGGGAAGAGGAACGCTATTCCTGACCGGCGCGGCGGAGCAGCGCCGCGACCACCTCGGCAAACATCGCCGCCGTCAGCCGACCGGTATTCGTGTTCAGCCGTGACACATGGTAGCTGTCGGCGAGCACGCGCCCGCCTGGCAGGTCGTGCATCGCGCCATGCCGGAACGCCGCCGACGCCGGCCGCACTCCCGCTGCCCGCAGCACCGCCGCGTGCGCCACGACGCCGAGCGCCAGCACCCCCCGCAGCCGCTTCATTGCCGCCATCTCGGCGGCGAGGAACGGGTTGCACGTCCGCGCCTCGACGGGAGTGGGCAGGTTGGCAGGCGGAACGCAGCGCACCGCATTGACGATGCGGCAGTCCCGCAGAACCAGTCCGTCCGCCGGATCGGCACCGTATGCGCCCTCGGCCAACCCCACCGCCAGCAGCGTCCCGTACAGCAGCACGCCCGCGAAATCGCCGGTGAACGGCCGCCCGGTGCGGTTAGCCCCGCGCACCCCGGGGGCCAGGCCCACGATCAGCAGCGACGCCGACCGCGCGCCGAACCCTGCCACCGGCGCATTGTGCCAGCCGGGAAAGGCCGCCCGGTTCGCCTCCCGGTAGCCGACCAGACGCGGGCAGAGCGGGCAGTCCCGTCCCGGCTCGTCCGCCTCCGCCAGCGCCGGGAGCACCCCAGCGTCCGCCATCAGGTCAGCTCGGTGGCCCCGTTCGCCGCGAACGGTTCGGCCGGCGTGCCGCGCGGCGGCATCGTCCGCGTGCGCGGCTCCATCTGCCGGCGGGTGAACTCCGGCCCGATTTCGGCGAGTTCGAGGAACTGGTCGGCCTGCCGGCGCAGCTCGTCGGCGACCATCGGCGGCGAGGTCTTGATCGATGACACGACCGAGACCCGTACCCCACGCCGCTGCACCGCCTCCACCAGCCGCCGAAAATCGGAGTCGCCCGAGAACAGCACCGCGTGGTCGATCTTGGGCGCCAGCTCCAGCATGTCGATCGCCAGCTCGATGTCCATGTTGCCCTTGACGCGGCGGCGGCCGGTGGCGTCGGTGAACTCGCGCGCGGGCTTGGTGACCAGCGTGTAGCCGTTATAGGCGAGCCAATCGGTGAGCGGCTTCAGCGGCGAATATTCCTCCGTCTCGAGCACGGCGGAGTAGTAATAGGCGCGAATCACATGAACTTTCCGGCGAAAGAACTCCAGCAGGTTGCGATAATCGACGTCAAAGCCGAGATTGCGCGAGGCAGAGTAGAGGTTCGCCCCGTCGATGAACAGGGCGGTGCGCTCGTCGGGCAGGAAATGCATGGGCGCTGTCCTTTCGGTGACTGCAATCGGCTTGGTGTTCGAACGGCAACATGACTGAATGGGTTGGCCCGAGAAGCTTCACTTACCATACAAGTCCCGTCCTGGTCGCCATCGGCGCGAACCTCCCGGCGCCGGACGGGTCGCCTGCTGCCGAGGCCTGCCGGCGCGCGGTGCTGCACCTCGCCGCCCTGCCGGGCCTGCGCCTTGTGTCTGTCTCGCGCTGGTTCGCGACCGCGCCGGTGCCGCCCTCCGGCCAGCCCGACTACGTCAACGGCGTGGCGTCCCTCGATCCCACGCAGGGCTACGGGCCGGACCCCGCCGCCGTGCTCGCCGCCCTGCACGCGATCGAGGCGTCGTTCGGCCGCGTCCGCGGCGTCCGCAACGCCGCCCGCACGCTCGATCTCGACCTGATCGCGATGGGCGACCTGGTGCGTGCGGCACCCGACCCGGTGCTGCCGCACCCGCGAGCGCACGAACGCGCCTTCGTCATGGTGCCGCTGGCGGAGGTGGCACCGCGCTGGGTGCATCCGGTGCTCGGCGTGGATGCCGCGAGCCTGGCGGCGCGGCTGGCCGGGCAGCCGATCCTGCCGCTTTGACGGCGGCTTCGCGCTTGCGAAGTGGCCTCACGCCGCCTACATGAGCCCCTTGCCCGCGAGAGCACTGCCGCAGGAGTCCGCCGCATGGCGCGCGTCACCGTAGAAGATTGCGTCCAGAGAGTCCCGAACCGCTTCGAGCTGGTGCTCTACGCGGCCCAGCGCGCGCGCAACCTCGCGCGCGGCGAGGAGCTGACGATCGAGCGTGACGACGACAAGAACCCGGTCGTGGCGCTGCGCGAGATCGCCGATGAGACCGTGCCGCTCGACGGGCTGCACCAGGACCTCGTGAAGTCGCTGGCCCGCCAGCCGGAGCCGGAGCCGGCGGACGAGGAAGTGCTCGACCTCATTCCGACCGACCAGAACATCTTCGGCCTCCAGGACATCAGCGCCGAGGAGGAGGCGGCGGGCCTGCCGGTCGAGGAACTCGTGGCCGATGACATTGAGGCGGCGATCGAGGCGGAGCTGGGCGGACGCCCGCCCAACGAGTGAGCCGGGGCGCGGAGGGTTCGTGAGCGGCGACCGCCCTCCCTTCGCCCATCCGCCGCGCGCGCCCGATGGCATCCAGGGCGCGGCGCCGAGTGTGGCCGCGCCGGCCGAACTGGACCGCCGCATCCTTGCCTATGACCCGAAAGCCGATACCGGCCTGATCGACGGCGCGTACGCGCTCGCCCGCACCGCGCACGCGGACCAGCGCCGCGACAACGGCGATCCCTACATCACCCATCCGCTCGCGGTCGCCGAGATCCTCGCCGGCTACCGGCTCGACACCGCCAGCATCGCGACCGCGCTGCTGCACGACGTCATCGAGGACACGCCGCTCCGTCTGCCCGAGATCGAGCGCCAGTTCGGCCGCCAGATCGCGAGCCTGATCGACGGCGTGACCAAGCTCACCCGGCTGGAGCTCCAATCCGACCGCACCAAGCAGGCGGAGAACTTCCGCAAGCTGGTGCTCGCGATGAGCCGCGACATCCGCGTGCTGCTGGTCAAGCTCGCCGACCGGCTGCACAACATGCGGACCCTGCACTACGTGCAGGAGCCGGAGCGGCGGCTGCGGATCGCGCGCGAGACGATGGAAATCTACGCGCCGCTCGCCGAGCGCATCGGCATGGAGGCGATGAAGAGCGAGCTGCAGACACTCGCCTTCGCGCAGCTCGACCCGGAGGCGTACGACAGCATCATCGGCCGCCTCAATTTCCTCCGCGGCCAGGGTGCGGACGTGATCGAGGAGGTCCGTCTCGAACTCGCGCGCATCTGCCGCGAGGCGGGCATCTCCCAGGTCGAGGTCTCGGGGCGCGAGAAATCGCCCTATTCGATCTGGGAGAAGATGCGGCAGCGCAATGTCGCCTTCGAGCAGCTCTCCGACATCATGGCGTTCCGCATCGTCGTGCCGACGCGCGATGCCTGCTATGCGGCGCTGGGCGCGATCCACGCCGCCTATCCGGTGATCGCCGGCCGCTTCAAGGACTACATCTCGACACCGAAGGCGAACGGCTACCGCAGCCTGCACACCGGCGTCACCCTGCGCGAGCCGCGCAACCAGAAGATCGAGGTCCAGATCCGCACCCCCGACATGCAGGCGATCGCCGAGAACGGCGTCGCTGCGCACTGGTTCTACAAGCAGCCCGACGCGAGTGAGGAGGATTTGCACCGCTTCCGCTGGGTGCAGGACCTGCTCGAGATCCTGGAGAACAGCACCGCCGCGGACGACTTCCTCGAGAACACCAAGCTCGAACTCTACCAGGACCAGGTGTTCTGCTTCACGCCGAAGGGCCAGCTCATCCAGCTCCCGCGCGGCGCCACCCCCGTCGATTTCGCCTATGCGGTCCACAGCCAGGTGGGCGACGCCTGCGTCGGTGCGAAGATCAACGGCCGGCTGATGCCGCTCCGCTACGAACTGCAGAACGGCGATCAGGTCGAAATAATGACGGCGCGCGGCGGCACGCCCTCGCCGGCCTGGGAGCGTTTCGTCGTCACCGGCAAGGCGCGCGCGCGCATCCGCCGTCACATGGCGCAGCAGCAGCGCCAGACGCATATCGACCAGGGCCGCGCGGCACTCGCCAAGGCGTTCCGCCAGGAAGGGCTCGACGGTCAGGAGCGTGTGCTGGAAGGCGCACTCAAGACCCTCAAGATGGCGAGCGTCACCGACCTCCAGGTCGCCGTCGGCAACGGCAATCTCGGGCCGAAGGACGTGGTCCACGCCGCCTACCCGGAACTGCGCCAGGCGCCCCGCGCGCCGCGCATGATGCCCGCCCTGCCACCGCGCCCGGCCGGCCGCGCCGCGCGCGAGAGCGGCATGGCGGTCACCGGCCTGGTCGCCAACATGGCGGTGAGCTACGCCGGCTGCTGCCATCCGCTGCCGGGCGAGCGGATCGTCGGCATCGTCACCACCGGCAAGGGAGTGACGATCCACACCAAGGATTGCCCGACGCTCGCGAGCTTTGCGGCAACACCCGAGCGGTTCATCGACGTCGACTGGGACAGCGCCGCCATCGCGCGCGAGAAGGGCGGCCCGACCCATACCGCGCGCATCTCGGTGATCGCTGCAAACGCGCCCGGCGCGCTCGCCAGCCTGACCAACTCGATCGCCAAGCATGAAGGTGTCATCTCTAACCTTCGCGTGCTCAACCGGCAGCAGGATTTCTTCGAGGGACTGGTGGACGTGGAGGTGCGCGACCTCCGCCACCTCGCGACCGTCATCGCAGGCTTGCGCGCGGCCCCCGGCATCACGCAGGTCGACCGTGCGCGGGCGTAGCGGCTGCGGGTCATGCGCGGGAGCGTCCCCCTCTCCGTCCTTGTTCTCGCCCTGCTGTCGCACCATGGGGGCGCCGCGGCACCCGTACGCCGTCGCGCGAGGCGCGGACTGGGGACTGGTCGATACTTCCACGTCGAATGCAGGGATATTCACGAGCAGCGACGTCCTTAAATTGCCGCGCCGCCCGGGCGGGGGCGTGGACCAGGTGCCGCTCGAGGGCGATCGGGAGCTGTCGCGACCATTGGACCTCGGGCTCCCCTTCTACCACTCCCGCACGGGCGGATGCGCATGATCCTCGGGCTCGGCTCCGACCTCTGCGACATCCGCCGCATCGAGCGCGCGATCGGACGTTTCGGCGACCGTTTCCTCGCGCGCGTGTTCACCGAGACCGAACGCGCCCGCGCGCTCCGCCGCACCGAGGCGCTGCGGGCGCCGACCTTCGCCAAGCGGTTCGCGGCGAAGGAGGCGGCGGCCAAGGCGCTCGGCACCGGCTTCCGCGCCGGCGTGTTCCATTCCGATCTCGGCGTCGCCAACCTGCCGAGCGGACAGCCGACGCTGCGACTTTCGGGCGGCGCGGCGCTGCGTCTCGCGGCGCTGACGCCGCCGGGGACGCGGGCCGAGGTCGCGCTGACGATGACCGACGAGTACCCGTACGCGTTCGCGCAGGTCATCATCTGGGCGATGCCGGCGCGATGAGTGCGACACAGGTGTTCGACTGGGAGCAGCGCTACCGCGACGGCACGACGCCCTGGCAGAACCCGACGCTGCATCCCGCCTTCCTCGCGTGGCGCGACGCGGGCACGCTCGCCCCCTGCCGCATCCTGCTGCCGGGCGCCGGCCGCAGCGCCGAGCCGGCGGCCCTCGCCGCGGCGGGATTCGACGTGACCGTGGTCGACGTCGCCCCGAGTGCGGTCGCGATGCAGCGCGCGGCGATCGGGTCGCGCGGGCAGGCGATCGAGGCCGATCTCTTCGCCTGGCAGCCGGACGCGCCGTTCGATTCGATCTACGACCAGACCTGCCTCTGCGCGCTGCCGCCGACGACCATGCCGGACTATGCGGCGCGGCTGGCATCGTGGCTGCGTCCCGGCGGCTCCCTGTTCGCGCTGCTGATGCAGACCGGGCGCGAGGGCGGACCGCCCTTCGACTGTCCCGTCCCGGTGATGCAGGCGCTGTTCGCGCCGCCGCTGTGGCATTGGCCCGCGACCCTGCCGCCGGCGGTCGCACATGGCACTCTGGGCTACGATGAACAGCCGGCAATCCTGTTGCGCGGCCGCCCGCTTGCTTGACAGGGTGGGGTCGCGTGCGCTTGATCCGCCCGCCCCCGCCGGATAGCGCCCAACCAATGCCCACTCCCCACCCGATTGCCAGGCGCAAGTCCAGCGGACTGGCCGAGAACGTCAAGACGATCGTCTACGCGGTGCTGATCGCGGTGGTGATCCGCACCTTCCTGTTCGAGCCGTTCAACATCCCGTCCGGCTCGATGATCCCGACGCTGCTCGTGGGCGACTACCTGTTTGTTGCCAAGTTCGCGTATGGCTACTCGCATTATTCGTTCCCGTTCTCCCCGCCGCTGTTCTCGGGGCGCATTTTCGGCAGCCTGCCGAAGCGCGGCGACGTCGTGGTGTTCAAGCTGCCGCGCGATCCCTCGATCGACTACATCAAGCGCATCGTCGGCCTGCCGGGCGACACCGTGCAGATGCAGGGCGGCCACCTCTACGTGGACGGCACCGAAATCCCGCGGCGGCCGGCCGGCACCTATGTCGCGACCGGCGACGGACCCGCGATGCAGCTCCAGCGCTACCTGGAGACCTTCCCGGACGGCAACAAGCACTACATCCTCAAGGCGTCCGACAACGGCCCGCTCGACAACACGCAGGTCTATCACGTGCCGCCGGGCTATGTGTTCGCGATGGGCGACAACCGCGACAACAGCCTCGACAGCCGGGTGCTGAACGCGGTCGGGTTCATACCCGTCGAGAACCTTGTGGGCAAGGCGGAGTTCATCTTCTTCTCGATCGACAGCCAGTATCCCTGGTACGAGTTCTGGGAATGGCCGTTCGAGATCCGCTGGGACCGCCTGTTCACGGGCATCACCTGAGCACCACCACGCACCGGCTCGGCCACGCCTTCCGCGAGCCGCGCCTGCTGCGCGAGGCGCTGACCCACCGCTCCGCGCAGCCGGGCGCCGGCTCGAACGAGCGGCTGGAGTTCGTGGGCGACCGGGTGCTCGGACTGGTGATCGCCGAATGGCTCGCCGAGCGGTTCCCCGCCGAGCAGGAGGGCGCGCTCGGCCGGCGTCTCGCGGCCCTGGTCTCGCAGCCGACGCTGGTCGCGGTCGCGGAGGCGGAACAGCTTGCGGCGCTGATCGCGGTCGCGCCGGGTGATGCCGGGGCGCGACGCTCGCCGGTGGTGCTCGCCGATGCGGTGGAGGCGGTGATCGGCGCGCTCTATCTCGACGGCGGGCTGGATGCGGCGCGCGGCTTCATCCGCCGCGCCTGGGCGGCGCCGATGGCAGCCCAGGCGAGTCCGCCGATCGACGCCAAGACCGAATTGCAGGAATGGGCGCAGAAGCGCGGCATGGCGTTGCCGGCCTACGCCGTGACCGCGCGCGAGGGGCCGCCGCACGCGCCGCGCTTCACCATCGCCGTGAGCGTGGGCGAGACGTCGGCCAGCGGCACCGCCCGCACCAAGCGTGCGGCCGAGCAGATCGCGGCGGCCGACCTGCTGATCCGGCTGGGCGCATGAGCGTCCCGCGCTGCGGCTTTGCCGCCCTGGTGGGCGCGCCGAACGCGGGCAAGTCGACGCTGCTCAACCGGCTGACCGGCGCCAAGGTCGCGATCGTCTCGCCGAAGCCGCAGACGACGCGCTTCCGCGTGCGCGGGATCGTGGTGCGCGACGACGCACAGGTGCTGCTGGTCGACACCCCCGGCATCTTCACGCCGCGCCGCCGGCTCGACCGCGCGATGGTCGCCGCCGCCTGGAGCGGGGCGACCGACGCCGATGTCGCGGCGCTGGTGGTGGACGCCCGCGCGGGTGCCACGCCGCCGGTGCGCGCGATCGCGGCACGGCTCGCCGCGACCGGGCGGCCGCTCTGGCTGGTGCTGAACAAGATCGACCTGGTGCCGCGCCCCTCGCTGCTGCCCTTGGCGCAAGACTTCGCGGCGCTGGCGCCGTTCGCGCAGACCTTCATGGTAAGTGCGGCGACCGGCGACGGGGTGGAGACGTTGCTCGCGGCGCTGGCGGCGGCGATGCCGGAGGGGCCGCATCTCTATCCCGACGACGAGCTGTCCGACATGCCGGACCGGATGCTGGCGGCCGAGATCGTGCGCGAGCAGGTGTTCCGTCAGACCCACGAGGAAGTGCCCTACGGCACCACGGTCGAGACCGAGAGCTGGGCGGAGCGCGACGACGGCAGCGTGCGGATCGACGCCACGATCTATGTCGCACGCGCCGGGCAGAAGGCGATCCTGATCGGCGAGGCCGGCGCCCGCATCCGCACCATCGGCGCCCGCGCCCGCGCCGAGCTGGCCGGGCTGCTGGAGCGGCGCGTGCATCTGTTCCTCAATGTGCGCGAACGGCCCGGCTGGGACGAGGAGGCGGCACGGCTGCGGGCGCTCGGGCTGGAGGACGAGGCCGGCGGTCACGGCGCCGCATGACCGCCGCATGACCCTGGCCCCGGCCAGCCTGCGCGCGGCTGCCGACCGGGTGGCCAACGAGACCACGATCCGCCTCGCCGTCACCGGCCTGAGCCGCGCCGGCAAGACCGTCTTCCTCACCTCGCTGATCGCCAACCTGCTGGCACTCGGGCGTGGGCGCGACACGCTGCCGGCGGTGCAGGCGCGGCTGGAGGCGGGCGGCGAGAGCCGGCTGCGGGGCGTGCGGATCGGCCCGGCCGGGGCATCGACGATCCCGCTGTTCGACTTTGCCGGCCGGTTCGCGTCGCTGGCCGCCGATCCGCCCGCCTGGCCGGAGCCGACCGAGGGGCTGGCGCGGATCGCGATCGACATCGAGACCGACCGGGCCGGACTGCTGGCGCGGCTCGGACGGCGGCGGCTGCGGATCGAGGCGCTCGACTATCCGGGCGAGTGGCTGTTGGACCTTCCCCTGCTCGGCCAGAGTTTTTCGACCTGGTCGCGGCTGACTCTGGAACGGCTCCGCACGCCGCCGCGCGCCGCCGTGTTCGCCGAGTTCCTGGCCTGGCTTGCTCAGTTCGACGCCGGTCGCCCGGTCAGCGACGAGACGTTGCGCACCGGCCACGCGCTCTATCGCGAAGGGTTGCGCGCCTGCCGCAGCCGGCTTGGCCTGCGCCATCTTCAGCCGGGCCGCTTCCTGACCGCAGGCCCCGAGAGCGAGGCGCCGTTCCTCTGGTTCTTCCCGGCTCCCGGAACGCCCGGCGTCGCCGATGCGCTGAGCCTGCTCGCGGAGCGGTTCGAGGCTTACAAGCAGGACATGCGGACACATTTCTTCGAGACGCATTTCGCCGCCTTCGACCGGCAGGTCGTGCTGGTGGATGTGCTCGGCGCGCTGCATGCCGGGCGTGCGGCGTTTGAGGACACGGCGCGCGCAATCGCCGACATCGCGGCCGCACTGGAGTATGGCCGCAACCTGCCGCCGCTGCTGCGGCCGTTGCAGGGGGCGATCCGCTTCGGCGCGCAATTGCTCGGCCTCGCCGATCCCGTGCGGCCACGGCGGCGGATCGAGCGGGTGGCGTTCGTCGCGACCAAGGCCGACCATGTGCCGGCGCCGCAACGCGAGGCGCTGCGGGCGCTGCTGCGGGCGCTGGTGGAGGCGGCGGCGCCGCTTGCGATGCTGGGCGAGCAGCGGATCAGCTATCATGCCGCCGCCTCGGTCGTCTCGACGCGCGACGGGCGGGCCACGGTCGAGGGCCGGCCGGTGGAGGTCGTGATGGGCGTGAAGCTGGGCGAGGCGAAGGAGCGGGCATTCTATCCCGGCGCCGTGCCGGCCGGGGCGCCGCCGGCGGGGTTCTGGTCCGAGCAGTTCTACGAGCTGCCGGTCTTCGCGCCGCCGCGGATCGACCCGTCGGGGGCGAGCGGCGTGCCGCAACTCGGGATCGACGCCGTGCTGGCGAGCCTGCTCGCGGACCGGCTCTGATGCCGCCGATCCCGCCCGGCTTCGTCGACGAGACGCCGCTCTCCCGGCCATCGCCGGTCGCGACCCCGCCGGTCTTTCCGCCCTCCTGCTCCTCTGGCGAGCCGCCGCCGCGCGCGCCCGCGCTGCTGGAGCCGGCGCCGGATGCCGCCGCCGGGCGGATCGCGCCGGACTGGGCGCCGCGGCTGATCCTGCGGCGGCGTCGCGGCATCGGCACGATCGCCTCGATTTCTGCGGGATTGGCGCTGCTCGGCGCGAGCTGGATCGGGCTCGCTGCGATCCGCTTCGTGGAGGGGCTGCTCGCACGCGGCGACGGGCTCGGCTGGGTGGCGCTGGCGCTGTTTGCGGCGGCGCTGGCGCTGATCGTCCGCGGTGCGGCGGGGGAGCTGGCGGCGTGGCGGGCGCTGCACCGGGTGGAGGCATTGCGCGACGCATTCGACAGCGCCGCGCCGACGCTCGAAGGCGTGCGCCGGGCGAGCCGGGCCTGGCTGCGCGCCGTCTCGGGCCGGCTGCCGGACCCGGCGGCAGTCGCGGCACGGATCGAGGCCGCCGGGTCGGTGGCGGAGCTGCGTTCGGTGCTGCGGGCCGAGGTCGCCGGCGTGCTGCGGGCGCAGGCGCGACGGGCCGGGCGGCGGGCGGCGGTCGAGGGCGGGGCGATGGTCGCGATCACGCCTTCCCCGGTGCTGGAGGGCGTGCTCGCGGGCGTGCGCGGCCTGGCGCTGATCCGCGAGGTGGCGCAGCTCTACGGCGTGCGGCCGGGATTGTTCGCGACGCTGGCGTTGGTGCGGCGCGTCGCCTGGACGGCGGCGGGGGTCTCGGGGTTGCATCTGCTGTCGCAGTCGCTCGCCGACCACACGTTGCGCACGCTGCCGCTGGTGCGGCATCTCGCGGGGGCGGTGCCGGGGACGAGCCTGGCGGCGATGCGGCTCTATCGGCTGGCCGACATGACGGCGGAGGCGTGCGCGCCGGTTTCGGGCGACGAGGGATTGCCGGTGGAGTGAGGCCTTGGGTCGCGGCTGGGTCAACTCGTGGCGGCCGATGGAAGTCATGAACTTCCGCGAACGCGCGCGGTGCTGATAGAGCCGATCGCTGTCGATCCCGGATGCGGGGCGCAGGTCAGGAGAAACCGCGCCGCAGCTCCACGCAAGGTCAGCATCGACGCCGGAGGATGGCGCGGCCGGTCGAGATGTTAGGCGTCGGCTGGGGTAAGTGGAAGCCCAAGAATCCTGCGCAATGTCGAGCGGGCACGCCAAGCCCGGCTCACTCGCACTGCGGAAAGCGCGTCCTGCACCCGCGCCAGATCGGCCTCAAGCTCTTTCTGCCTGGCAGCGAGCCCGCGCATGGCCTCCGCCCGCCGAGCGGCCGCCTCTTGCATGCCGAGCAGTGCATCTTGCAGACGGTTCGCGCGGCTCGCCGCCAACTGCCGCCCCTGATCGTCGAGATCCAGCATCGTTGCCGTGAGCAGCCGGAGCCGTTCCGCGGCAAGGTCCGCCTCGGTCCTGGCCGCGGCTCTCGCCCATGCGCCGCGTCGCAGCCAGACATAAAACTCCGTCTGTTCGGCCGCCTCTATCCGCTCGATCTGCCAATCGGTGAGCCCGAGCTGTGCCAGCTCGAGCATGATCAAGGCGAAGCTGGACGGGACGAACATCCAGGCATGCGCATCGACGTATTTTCCGGGCTCCCACTTCCCGCTCAACGTTGCTACCTGCGCGAATGTGCACGAGAGCGCTATCGACGCCCGGTCGTCGCGGCTCCAGCTAGGGGCGCCATGTTTCACCCCCTGGTAGGCGAAATGATCCCAGAGCGATTTTCGTGAATGACACGATCGTCGCTCCCAATGCCCCGCCAGAACGTCGCCCGTCGTGGACAACGGGCGGAAGAAGTCGAAGCACACGCGCTTGTCGGGTACGGCAAGCACCAACCTTCCGTCCTGTCGCGTCAGGACCTCCGCCGAGCGGAGAAACCCGACGAGATCGGGGATGTGCTCGATGACATGGCTCGCCAGGAACACGTCGAATGTCCCATGATGCTCCGGGGGAACGGAATCGCTCAGCGCTTCGCCCGTCCAGACGAAGTCGACGGGTTCAATCAAAGCAACGTTCACGGAGGGATCGTTGCGGTATTTTTCGACGAGCCCATTCCGGTCGGCGTGATCGACAGAGGAGACCATCCAACCTTCGTGCTTGGGCACCAACGGATTGAAGCTTGGCCCGATTTCGATGATGCGGTCGGTCTTTTCTATGTCCTGGCGAAGCGTAGCGACGCGGTCTGCCACCTTTCTGCTGTCCTCCCGGTTAACCCCTAGCGCGCTGAGCAAGTCGGCCCATGTCGCGGGCCCGCTAGGGCATCTCGCGCAGAAATGCCGCAACGTCGTAATCGGATTCCGGCCGGTGCTCGCCGCGCGCGCGAGCCCTACAGCGCGATGCGCTCGACGCGCTCGCCGCAGATTTCCGCCACGGCGGCGCGGAAGCGACTCAAGACAGGATCAGCGAGCGACTGTTCCATGATGGTGACTGGCACTCAGCGGTGGTGACTGGCACTCACCCCCGAAACCCACCCTCCATCACGCTCTCCGCCAACGGCCGCCGCCCGTTCGGCACCTCGCGCGCCGCGATGTCCGGTGGCAGCGTCGACCGATCCGCGCGCTTGCCGATCGCGATCGCCGCCTCGACGCGAAAACCCTCCGGCACGTGCAGCTCCGTCCGCGCCCGCGCGACGTCGAAGCCGATCATGCCGTGCGCATCCCACCCCGACCGCGCGCCCTGCAATGCGAGGCACGCCCAGGCGGCACCGGCATCGAAGGAATGCGTGTGCGAGGGCACCGGCTCCGGCCGGCCGGGCAGGTCCATCATCGTGCGGGACACGACGATCACCAGCGCCGACGCCTTGGCGCACCAGCGCTGGTTTCCTTCCACAAGCAGGCCGAAGAAGACCGGCCAGGCCGGCGTGTCGCGCTTCGCGTAGAGGAACCGCCAGGGTTGTGCGTTGTAGGACGAGGGCGCCCATCGCGCGGCCTCCAGCAGGGTCATCAGCGCCTCGTCCGGGATCGCCTCCCCGGTGAAGGCGCGCGGCGACCAGCGCTCCAGGAACCACGGATCGATCGGGTGGTCGGCGTGGCGGCCGTGGGTGTCGGGCATGCGCGGGTCCTCGGATTGCGGCGGCGCAATCTCGGATGGAACCCCGGTACGGTCAACGGATCGCGGCGGCTCCGACCACGCGCAGGAGCGGCCGGGCCGGCTCGTGCCGCGGCAGTTCGAGCGGCAGCGGCGGCGCACGATCCTCCCACGCCTCCGCAGGCGGCGCCGGCAGCGGCCGGCCCAGATAGCTCGCCGAGAGGTGGCGCGCGACGTAGTCGAGCAGCGAGGTCGCCTGCGCCACCGACGGATCGCCCTCCACCTCGCCCGCGGGGCCGAAGCGCGTCAGGCCGAGCGCGTCCACGAACGCCTCCAGCGGCACGCCGTGCTGCAGCCCGAGGCTGATCGCGGCCGCCACGCCGTCGGCGAGGCCGCGCGCGACCGCGCCCTCCTTCGGCAGTGCCAGCGTGATCTCGCCGAGCGCGCCATCGGCATACTCGCCGGTGCGCAGATAGACGCGATGGCCGCCGATCGCCGCGCGCTGGGCATAGCCGCCGTGGCGCGCGGGCAGCTCCCGCCGCAGCGGCATCGGCCACGCGCGCGGCGCCTCGCGCGGGTCGGGCAGCGCCGGCATCGCGTGCAGGAAGGGTGCGACCGCCTCGTGCATCGCCCGGTGCGCGGCGGCGTCGGCCAACGGCAGCGGCGCCTGCCCGCACAGGGCGGCGGCGAGCGCGTCCTCGGAGGAGAGGCCGCGCGCCGCGAGATAGGCGCGGGCCGCGCGGGTCAGCCGGCCCTCGGCATCGAGCGGCGAGAAGGCGGGCGCGATGCCGCCGGTCTCCACCCCGAGCAACGCCTCCGCCGGGCCCGGCACCAGGATCGCCGTGGTGGCCGCGCGGCAGATGCCATCGCCGAGCGGCAGGCGCGGCGTGCCCTGCGCCCGCGCCCTGGCTTCCCGTGCCGCAGCGGCAAGACCGGGCACGGCGCCGGCGGCGGGTGGGGCGGGCCAGGTGCCGCTTTCGGCCAGCGTCGCGTCCACCCGGCCGCGCAGCAGCGCCGCGATCGCCGCGCCGACCTCACGCGCCTCGGTGGAGGCATAGTCGATCCCGAGCCGCGCCAGCAGCCCGGCGAGGTCTGCGATCGCGACCGCAAGCCGGGGTGCCGCGGGAACGGCCAGCGCCAGCGCGGTCGCCGCCGTCTCCGCCGCCTCGGCGAAGCCGCCGACGTCAAAGCCGAGCGCCGGGTCGGCGAAGGACGCGAGGTTGAGCACGAAGCCGGGCGTCCCGGCCGGTGCGCCGCGCCAGATGTCGGGCGTCGGCGCGCCGCGGCGCAACAGCAGCAGCGCGTGCAGCCGCTCCTCCAGCGGCACCGTGCCGGCGCCACCGCGTGCGCGGGCCGCGAGCGGCCGGATCCAGGCATCGGCGGCGGCGGCGAGCGAGGCCGGCCCCTCGGGGGGCGCCAATGCGGCCAGGGCCGCCGCGGCGGGTTCGCCCCAGGCCGCCGGAAGAATGACCTGTTGCGGCGCGGCCTCGGGATCGCGGCCAACACGGGCGCGGCGCATCCGCACGCCCTGCCAGGTTTTCGGCATTGACATGCGGCGAGTCTAGCCGCGTCGGATCGCGACCGAAAGCCGCATGTTTGGGTTTTTTGGCCTCATGCCACAAAATCCGGTAGCGGCGTGCCGTACGCGGCCGGCGATGGAAC
>DATAYA010000209.1:0-4601 GCA_036272815.1 Acetobacteraceae bacterium | reverse complement strand
CCTGGGGGATCGCCTCGATCGCCGGGCCGATCGTCGGCGGCTACATGACCGACCACCTCTCCTGGCGCTGGGTGTTCTGGATCAACCTGCCGATCGCGGCGATCGCCATGCTGCTCTGCGAGCGCGGCCTGCGCATCCTGCACACGCGCCGGCAGCGCTCGCGGATCGACTTCGCCGGTGCCGGCCTGTTGACCGGCGGCATCACCGCGTGGCTGCTGGTGCTGAGCGGCAGCGACAGCCTGGGCGCCCTGCTCGCGCCGGACAACCTCGCGCTGGCCGCAACTGGCGCCATCCTGTTCGCGCTGCTCGTGGTGCAGGAGCGGCGGGTGCCGGACCCGCTGCTGCCGCCGCGGCTGTTCCGCATCGGCGAGTTCGTCCGCGGCGTCGCGATCGCCTTCCTCGCCGCCCTCGGCCTGTTCGCCGCGACGTTCCTGCTGCCGCTCTACTTCCAGCTCGTGCGCGGTGCCGACGCCGGCAGCTCCGGCGCGCTGGTGGTGCCGTTCCTGGCGGCCAACGTCGTCGCCTCCTATCTTGCCGGCGCCTCCACTCGGCGGCTCGGGCGGACGCGCGTGATCCTCGCCACCGGCCTCGCGGCGTGCGCGATCGGGTTCTGGCTGCTCGGGCTGACCGCCGCCGGCGCGCCGGAAATCGCGACCGTGCTGTGCAGCGCGGTGGTCGGAGCGGGCGTCGGCGCGGTGATGCCGGTTGTCACCGTCGTGGTGCAGAACGCGATCGAGCGCCGTGACATCGGCTCCGGCACTGGCGCGCTGCTGTTCCTGCGCTCGATGGGCGGCGCGTTCGGCAGCACGCTGGCCGGCGTCCTGCTGATCGGCCGCTTCGATGCCGGCATCCAAGCCCTGCAACCACCGCTGCACATCGACCTCGGCGCGTTGCGCGGCGGCGGTGCCGCCCTTGCGGGCCTCACGGCCGCGGCCCACGCGGCGGCGGTCGCGGCCCTCTCGTCCGGCTTCCGCATCGCCTTCTGGACGTGCGCGGCACTGTCGGCGGTGGGCGTCGCGGTCGCCGCCACGATGCGCGACGTGCCGCTGCAATCGGTGCGGCAGGACTGAGACGGGCGGAAGCCGGTTGCGCGATCGCGCCCGGGCACAGCAGAGTGTGTCCGGACAGATCGGGAGGATCGGCAGGAATGTCGCAGTCGGTCGCGATCGGCGCGGACAGCCTGACCGGCCCGCAGGCGGCGGCCATCCGCCGGCGTGCCATCCTGTCCTGCGCGATCGGCAATTTCTTCGAGCTGTTCGACTTCACGATCTACGGCTATTTCGCCGTCGCCATCGCGCGCGCGTTCTATCCGTCGGGGTCGATGTACGGCACGTTTGCCGCGTTCGGGGCCGCGTTCCTGATGCGGCCGGTGGGCGCCATCGTGCTCGGCGCCTATGGCGACCGGATGGGCCGGCGGGCGGCGCTGATCGTCACGATCGGCCTGATGGCGGCCGCCACCGGCTTCACCGGGCTGATCCCGACCTATCGTTCAATCGGCATCTGGGCGCCGATCCTGCTGGTGCTGTTCCGGCTGCTGCAGGGCTTCTCCACCGGCGGCGAGTGGGGCGGTGCTGCGGCGTTCCTGGTGGAGTATGCGCCGCCGGGCCGGCGCGGGCTGACCGGAAGCTGGCAGCAGTTCAGCACCCAGATCGGCGCGCTGAGCGGCTCGCTCTCGGCGGTGGCGCTCGCGTCCGGCCTGAGCCAGGCGGATTTCTTCGCCTGGGGCTGGCGGATACCCTTCGTCGCCGGGTTCTTCCTCGGGCCGGTGGGCTACTATCTCCGCAAGCGGGTGGCCGAGACGCCGGCCTTCGAGCGGGCGGTCGAGAACCGTGTGGTCGAGCGTTCGCCGATGGCGACCGCGGTGCGCGAGTACCGGGTGCGGATGCTGCAGGCATTCGGACTGAGCATCGTCGGCTGCATCGCCAACTACACCTTCGTCATTTATCTTGTCAGCTACGCGATCAACACGATGAAGCTGCCGCCGGGCGCGGCGCTGCTTTGCGCCGTGGCTTCCGGGCTCGTGATCGTGGTGTTCACGCCGCTGGTGGGATTGCTGTCGGACTTCATCGGGCGGCGGCCGCTGATCCTTGCCTGCGCCTTGCTCAATCTGGTGTTCGCCTACCCGCTGTTCCTGCTGGCGATCCGGGGCGGCACGTTCGAGGCGCTGCTGCTGGTGATGCTGTGCAACGGGCTCTTCGAGTCGCTCTATACCGGCACCATCCCCTCGATCCTGGCGGAGATGTTCCCGACCCGCGTGCGCTACACGGCGCTCTCCGTCAGCTACGGATTTGCCGTGGTGCTGTTCGGCGGCTTCGCGCCCTTCATTTCCACCTGGTTGGTGGGGGTCACCGGCAATCCATTCGCGCCCGCCTTCTACGTCATGCTGGGAGGCGCCATCAGCGCGGTCGCGATCCTGAGCATGAAGGAATATCTGAACGCGCCGCTCGACTGAGCGGGATGCCACCTACGTCTGTCGGCGATCCGCCAGAACGCCGGCCGCGCGCAGCGCTGCGATCTCCCCGGCCGAGAACCCGCGTTCGCCAAGAACCACGTCCGCATGCTCGGCGAAACGTGGCGGCTTGCGGCGCAGGCCGCCCGGCGTGCGCGAGAGCTTCACCGGTGTGCCGAGCGCGCGATACCCGTCGAGCGAGGCGTCCATCTCCCGGTGCGCCGCGTGCGCCGAGCCCACCGCCGCATCGACCGGACGCACCGGCCCGGCCGGCACGCCCGCACGCAGCAGCCTGGTCGCGAGCGCCTCGCCGTCTTGCTGTGCGAAAACCTCCGCCAGGATCGCCTCCAGTGCCGCGCGATTGACCAGCCGGTCCTGGTTGGTGCGGAACCGCGCATCATCCGGCAGGCCGGGCAGCCCGATCGTGGCGGCGAGCTTGCGGAACTGCCCCTCGTTGCCGATCGCGACGAAAATCTCGCCGGTCCGGGTCGCGTATTTCTCGTACGGCGCGATGTTCGGATGCGGATTGCCGAGCGGCGCCGGCCGGCGCCCGTTGAGGAACCAGTTGGCGGCGTGCGGGTGCAGCAGCGCCATGCCGCAATCGTGCAGCGTCATGTCGAGGAACTGCCCGCGCCCCGACCGCGCGCGCTCCTGCAACGCCATCAGGATGCCGACCACGGAAAACAGCCCGGTCGCGAGATCGACCACCGGCGTCCCGAGCCGCATCGCCCCGGTCGCCGGATCACCGTTCACGCTCATCAGCCCGGTCATCGCCTGCAGGATCGCATCATAACCCGGCAAGCCGCCGAGCGGACCGTCGGCGCCGAACCCGGAGACACGGCAATGGATCAGGCCGGGAAATCGCGGTGCGAGGTCGGCCTCGTAGCCGAGCCCCCATTTCTCCATCGTGCCGGTCTTGAAGTTCTCCACCAGCACGTCGGCGCCGTCGAGCAGCCGCAGCAGCGCCGCCCGTCCCTCGTGGCGGCCGATGTCGAGCGCCAGCGCCCGCTTGTTGCGGTTGACGCCGAGGAAATAGCTCGCATCCCCGTCCGCGAAGGGCGGTCCCCAGTTGCGCGTCTCGTCGCCCTGCGGCGGCTCGATCTTGACCACGTCCGCGCCGTGGTCCGACAGCACCATCGTCGCATACGGCCCGCCGAGGACGCGGCTGAGGTCGATCACACGCAGCCCGGCCAGCGCGCCCTCCGAGCGCGCCACGCCTCGATCGGGGTTCATGCCGGCTCCAGCCAGGGCCCAAACAGCTCGGCCACGATCTCCCCCTGTCCGGCGTCGGGCCAGATGTCCGCACGCGCGAAGGCGACCTGGTAGAGCGGCAGCACCGACGCCGGCCGTGCAAAGGCGAGGTCCTCGGGGTTGCGGAAGTCCCCAAGATGGCGGACCACCACGCCCGGCCGCCCGCGCAAATAATGCGGCGTCCGGATATGCGCCGGCCCGCGCGTCTCCGGCCAGTCGTCGCGGACCCGCACCCGCACTCCCGCCGCGAGGGTCACGTGGCGTCCATCGCGGCGCGCAGCTCCGCCTCGGTGATAACGCCCTTGCGCAGCAGCGTGTCGGTGATCGAGCACAGCCACCGCCGATAATAGCTCAGCCGGTGGTAGTCGGCTTCCGGGATCGCCTCGATCCCGCGCCGCAGTTCGTCCACGCTCATCACGCCGCGGGCGCCGAGCAGGCCGCGGATCGCGTCCACCTCGCGATCGAAATCGTCGAGCGCGTGGCGTCCGGTGTCGATCGGCTGGCAGGCGTAACGGGAGACGCCGCCCATGTCGTGATGCGCGTGCGGTGCGGTTTCGGGCGGATCGAATGGCGGCGTCACGGCTTCACGGCCTCCCCCGGAAAGGTGCCCCAGAAATCCGACCGGGGAAGCCAGCCACGATAATCCTTCACCCGCACGCGGCACCAGTCCGCACCCGCCTCGCAGCGCAGGATGTCGCCGATCACGCCCGGCTTGAGCCGTGCGACCGCCGCGGCGTCCGTCCGCGGGGCCGTGCGCATCGTGTGCTCGGCGCCGGTGACGACGAAGGTGCGGGTGCCGGTGATCGTCGCCTCGTGCAGCCAGCCTTTCACCCCGTCGGGATCGACGACGAGGCGCCAGACGTCGAACTCGCGCTCGACCTCCACCGGCAGGCCGCGGCGC
>DATAYA010000208.1:0-16808 GCA_036272815.1 Acetobacteraceae bacterium | reverse complement strand
TCCTGGTAAACCTTGGCCGGCTGGCGTTCTGTCTGGTCCGGGCCGCGCCGGTTGCGGCGTTGGTCGCGGCGGTGACGCTCGCCCTGATTGGATACGCACAGGCGCAGAGTGCCCCAAACTATGGCTTCGCCGCGTCGCCCGCGACCCAGACGGCGATACACGCCTTCTGCGCCCACGCCAGCGAGATTTCCTGCTCGACCTTCGTAATTCAGGCAGCCCATTGCGAACAGGACGCCGGCACGGCCTACGTTACGATGTCGACGGTCCAGTTTTGGGTCCAAAAGGGCCTAACGCCCCGGCAAGCCGCTGCGACGACGCTCCAGACCACCAACGATCTCTACATGGCCCAAGAAGCCCTGGTGGCCGAAGAATCCCCCGGTCGCCCATCCCCAGACGAGTTCCGCAAGACGGTGCTCGCCGGCTGCCTCTATGATGCCGCTCAATGAGCTACTTCTTCCGCCCCTTGAGCGCCATCACCGACCGGTCGGCCGCCGCTACGGCGTAAGGTAAGGCATCGCCGGATAGAGCCGCACGCCACTCGCGAGTCGACAACCATCCCGCGGTCAGCGCGCCCGGCGCATCAACTATGCCGAACGATATCGTGCGGGTTTGCGACTTGGAACGTTCGCGACTGAAGCTTCCGCCAACGTCCTGGTCACTCGTCGGATGAACAGGTCGCAGCAGACGCGATGGTCTCGACGAGGCGCCGACCTGCTGCTGCGGGTCCGGTGTGCAGCGTACAACAGCGCCCTTGGCCCAGGATGCGCCCCCCGTCCGAGCCGGTCTCCAACTCAGTTGTCCGACACGAAAGCTCCCCCTCCCTTGCGGGGTTGGTCCGCCTCGCTTGTCACGCTATCCGGCGTGCAGCGCGCGGTCGGTTGCCGTACGGTCGCCGCTCCCGCACCGGAAGAGAGGCGACCGCCTTGCCACACCGCACCACGCTGCCGCTCGCGGCCCTGCTGCTCGGGCTCGCAGCCGGACACGCCCGCGCCGCGAACCCGAACGTGCTCTGGGAGATCGCGCACGACCGCTGCGTGCCCGACGCGAAGCTGAACAACGACCCGAAACCCTGCGCCGCCGTCGATCTGCGCGAGGGCGAGGCGCGCGGCCACGTCCTGCTGAAGGACATCGTGGGCGCCACGCAGTTCCTGCTGATCCCGACCAGCCGGGTCGGCGGGATCGAGAGCCCGGCGGTCCTTGCCCCCGACGCGCCCAACTATTTCGCCGCCGCCTGGGCCGCCCGCGGGGAGGTGGACGCGGCGGCGCACCGGAAACTGCCGCGCCAGGACATCGGGCTGGCGATCAACTCAGCCTACGGCCGCACGCAGAACGAGTTCCACATCCACATCGACTGCCTGCGTCCCGAGGTGATCGAGGCGCTGCGCAGCCGGGATGCAGGGATCACCGAGCAATGGGCGAGGCTCCCGGTGAAACTGGCGGGGCACGACTACATGGTCCGCCGTCTCGGGGGTGCCGCGCTCGGGACCGCGAACCCGTTCCGGCTGCTGGCGGACGGCCTGCCAGCGGCGGCGGCCGACATGGCGGACGAGACGCTCGTCGTCGCGGGCGCGGTGTTCGCCGACGGCACGCCCGGCTTCTATCTGCTCGCCGGCCGCGCCGACCTCGCCGCCGGGAACCGCGGCAGCGGCGAGGAATTGCAGGACCATTCCTGCGCGGTGGCGAGATAGCGGCAAGGGGAGGCTCCGCCTCTCCGGCATGAATTCGTGAAGCCCAGGGGCGGCGCCCTGGCCTTGCTTGCTTCAAAACAACCCATGCAAAAACCACTGCAAATCGCCGGTCGCGGAATCGAGCCCGTCGCCGCGACGGAACAGCCAGAAGCGCGCGCCGGACTCGTCCTCGACGGCGAAATAGTCGCGCACGCTGGCCGCTTCCGCGGCGTGCTTCCACCATTCGCCGAAGATGCGCTCCGGCCCGTCGGCGCGGCGGACAAGGTGGCGCACCCGGCGCCAGACGAACTGCACCGGCGGCCGGTCGGGCAGCAAAGCCAACGCCTGCACCGGCTGCGGCGGGTCGAGCAGGCGCGCCGGCCGCGGCAGGCTCGGCGGCCAGCTCCGTCCCGACGGCGGTGCCAGGGCCGCGACCCGCCGCACCGAGCGTTCCGGCACGTCGCTCTCCACCGGCTCGGCCCGATGCACCCGCCGCACGCCGAGCCGGTTGACCAGTCGATCCACCAGGGGAGCAACCAGGGGGGCGGCGTCCTGCGTCTCTGCCGCATCGGCCAGCAGCCCGTCCCGCGGCTGCGCGGCACCGAGCGGCTCGGCGAGTGTCACGACCAGACGCATCGCCTCCACGCCGGGGCCGGGATCGACCTGCTCCAGCCGCTCCGCCAGCAGGCGGGCGAGGTGCGCCGGCGCCTGGCTCGGGCGCGCGGTCCCGACCCGCACCGCCTGGAGCGTGCCGTCCACACGCTCGAACAAGAGGTCGAGCCGCCGCGCGCCCTGGCCGGCCCGGGCGAGCGCGCGGCACACGTCGCGCGCCAGCCGCTCGATCGCGGCGGCGAAGGCCTCGGCGGTGAGCAGCGGCTCGGCGAAGGCCACGCGGCGGTTGATCGCCTCGCGCGGGAAGACCGGGCTGATCGGCTCGGCAAGACGTCCCGCAGCCTGATCGAGCCGGCGCAGCACCACCTCGCCGAAGCGCAGGCGGAGCGGTGCGCGGGGTGCTGCCGCCAGTGCGCCCACGGTCTCGAAGCCGAGACGGCGCAGATCGCGCACGATCTCCTCCGGCAGCCGCAGGGCGGCGAGTGGCAGCGGCGCGAGCGCCGCCTCGGCCTGGCCGGGCGGCACCACGACCATGCCGCCCGGCGGCACCGCCGCCATGCCGCCGCCGTGGCGCGCGACCGCCCAGGCGGCGCCCGGCGTGTCCGCGACCGCCGCCCGCGCGTCGATCCCGGCGCGGCCGAAGCGGCCGCACAACGCCGCCAGCATCGGCCCCTCGCCGCCGGCAAGATGCGCGCAGCCGGTGGCGTCGAGCCACAGCCCGTCCGGCGGGTCGGGCGCGGTCAGCGGCGCGGTATGCAGGCACCATGCGGCGGCCTCGGCCAGGGCTGCGGCGTCGCCCGCGTCATCGGCCTCGATCACCGCGAGATCGGGGATCATCGCCTGTGCCTGCGCGAGCGGCATGCCCGCTTGCAGGCCGAGGCGCTGCGCCGCCCGGTCCGCCGCCGCCACGATCCGCCGCCGCCCGTCATGCCGCGACGTCAGCAGCGGCCGGTCCGCCGGCGGCGCGTCCCCGCGGTGCCGGCGCAGCCGGTCGGTCGGCCAGGTCGGCAGCCAGACGGAGACGACCCTTCGCATCGCAAGCCTCCACGATCCAAGATGCAGTCCCCGACGCTGGCCCTGCCGTTCCCTGGCCGCCGCGGCAGCGCGCGAGGTCGAGCCGCCAGCGCGCCGGGCCAAGGCCGGGCGTCTCCGGCGCCTCCGGAAGCGGCGGCGGCGAGGGCAGCACCGCCACCCGCCAGCGGGTCGCCGCCGCGGTCGGCTCGGCCAGCGCCGGGTCGTCGTGCCGCCGGCTGCGGCGGAGTGCGATCGCCATGACGCCGGACGCCTCGGCCGCGAGCTGCAGCCGGCGCGAGACGGTGAGCGAGAACCGCCCGGACAGCTCCCCCACCACCCCGGCGAGGCCGGGATGGCGCAGCCCCTCCTCCATCGCCAGCAGCACGGCCTGCGGCCGGCCGGCCTCGACCAGGATCACCCGGTCCGGATGCAGCCCGACGCCGGCCAGGGCGGGCGCGAACAGGTCGGCCCGCTCGACGATCCACAGCACCGTCCCGCGACCCCCCGCCTTCCCGGAGCGCCCGAGCAGCCCGGCCACCAGCAGCGCCGCCGCCGCACCGTGCTCGACATCCGGCCCCGTCCCGGCGATCTCATGCAGCGCCCCGCAGGCGAGGCCGCGCCCCGGCAGGGTGGCGTCGATCGCCGCCACGCCGAGCGGGATGACGGCGGCCGCTCCGCCGCGCGGCGGAGCGGCCCGGCCGATCCCGGCGATCCGCGACCGCAGCTCCTCGACCAGCCCGGCCGGCTGCTGATGCTGATGCTGCATGGCCCAGCCCTCCTGACAGAAGCCAGGAACATATAAAGAACGGACTGCGAGAGTCGAGTCGCCTATCCAGCAGCATCTCGCGCTCCTCCTCGCGGCAGATCAGGCTGAGCTGCGGCTGCATGGAGCCGAACTTCGTCCAGCCGCCCCGCTCGGCGACGTGGTTCATCGTCACCTCCAACGGCGTGCGCGACTACCCCGTCTATATTTCCTCGCGCACCGGGCCCAATCGAATTGCTACGGGCGTGTCGTCATCCTCGATGCCGGGGACGAACGCGCGGCCGTGCCAACAGGCACATCAACCCGTGACGGGCGCACCCACACGACGCACCCCGACGACATTGATGCGGAAAGGCCCCTCGATGCATACCCAGCCCATCCGGCACTTCACCCACCGCGTCCCCCTGACGCAGCCCTCCCTCCTGGCCAAGGATCGTGACGCCGCACTGCTCGACTATCTCGGTGACCTGTCCGAAGTGCAGGCCGCGGTGATCGGTCCTGGTGCGCTGGAGTTCACATGCCTGCTGCTCAGGCGCGGCTGCATCGCGGCAACCGCTCTCTGCCGGAACCAGCCCGGCGAGACAGCCACGGCGGACATGGTCGTCATCCCCGATGCCGTGTCGGCCGAGGCGATCGGGCAGTCGATCGCCCAGGCGTGGAAGACATTGGCACCGAACGGCTGGATCGTGCTGCGCATCCAGGACGACCCCTCCGGCACTCTGGCCGTGCGCGCCATCCGGCAGTTGCGGGTGACCGGCTTCAGCAGCATCGCCGTGGAGGCGCTGCCGGAGCAGACGCTTCTGACGGCGGAGCGCCCGTTCTTCGGGCCGACCCTGCACAGCTGAACGCATGATCGCTGGGAGGATTTCTCGATGCACGACTGTCTCAGCTCGCTGCATGGCTCCGTCGTCGCGATCGTCACCCCATTTCGCGACGGCCGCCTCGACGCCGCGGCCCTGGTGCGGCTCTGCGATCGCCAGATCGAGAGGGGAACGGCCGCCCTCGTCGTGTGCGGCAGCACCGGCGAGGCGGCGGCACTGTCGCCTGCCGAGCAGGCGGACGTCATCGGCGTCGCGGTGCGCGTCGCGGGCGACCGCGTCCCGGTCATCGCGGGCTGCACCGCAAGCGCCACAGAGGAGGCCGTCGGCCTTGCCGCCGTGGCCGCGGGTTCGGGCGCGAGGGCGCTCCTGTGTGCCGCGCCGCCCTACGTGAAGCCGACGCAGGACGGGATCTGCGCGCATGTCCGCGCCGTGTCGCACGGCGCCAATCTGCCGATCATGCTCTATGACGTGCCGTCTCGGGTGGGCGTCGCCATCGCCGACGATACGATCGCCCAGCTTTTCCGACGCGGCGTCATCTCGGCGCTGAAGGATGCCACCGCGGATCTCGCGCGCGTGCCGCGACTGCGCGCCTTGTGCGGCGAGACACTGGTTCAGATGACCGGCGACGACGCGACGGCGGGGGCGTATCGTGCGATGGGCGGGAGCGGATGCGTCTCCGTGACCGCGAACGTGGCGCCGGCCCTGTGCGCATCCCTGCACGGGGCGTGGGACAGCCGCGATCTCGTCCGCTTCGCCCGGGTGCGCGACCTGCTCGACCCACTCCATTCCGCGCTGTTTGCGGAGAGCAATCCCATCCCGGTCAAGGCGGCCCTCGCGGAGCTGCGTCTCTGTTCCGGCGAGGTCCGCCTGCCGCTGACGCGCGCGACCCAGAGCACGCAGGCACGCTTGGCGCAGGTGTTGCCGGATTTGATGCGCGCGGAGGAGAAATTGGTTCCGAGGCGTCGATACACGTTGGTCGGATAGCGCCGGCGGCGTTCCGGCGTCCCTGTCTGGGTCTGGCGGAAACCGCCATTTTTGAGGCGTGTTGACGGAATTGCTCCGTGGCGCGTACGCGGCATCGGCTGGACAGCAGCGCCGCCGCGAATTTCGAACCGAAAGCAAGAGCCGGAGTGCGATCGCGGCGCCTGGATACGATCTTCCGGTCCAACCGGACAGGATCAAGGCCATGAACGCGACCACTGCCACCGTCGAGACGCTGCGCTTCGGCTACGGTGAAACCAGTCTCGGAACCGTCCTGGTCGCCGAGAGCGACCGCGGTGTCGCGGCGATCTTCCTGGGCGACGACCGCGTCAAGCTCCGGCGCGACCTGGCCGAAGCCTATCGCGCGGCGCACCTCGTCGAGGACGCGCCCGGACTGGCCGAAACCATCGGCAAGGTCGTCATCCTCGTCGAGGCGCCAAGCCTGGCATCGGAGCTGGCATCGGACCTGCCGCTCGACCTGCGCGGGTCGGACCTGGAACGCGCCGTCTGGAGCGCGCTGCGCGCCATCCCGCCCGGGCAGACAAGCAGCTACGGCGCGCTCGCCAAGGCGCTCCCGATGCCGGCGACAGCGCAGGATGTGGGTGCGGCCTGCGCCGCCAACGTCCTGGCGGTGGCCATCCCCTGCCATCGCGTCGTGAAGGCGGACGGATCGATTTCGGGATACCGCTGGGGCGTGCAGCGCAAGCGCCGCCTGATCAGCATGGAGGCCATGGCATGAACGATGTCGTCGCCGACAGCCGCGCGGACGCGATCGACTGGCCGCACGTGTCGGCGGAGCTGGACGCGCAAGGCTGGGCGGTCCTGCCGAAGCTCCTCGCCGGCGCGGAGTGCGAGGCCGTGGCGGGCCTGTATGATCGGGGCGAAGGCTTCCGCAGCCAGGTCATCATGGCCCGACACGGGTTCGGCCGTGGCGAATACCGCTATTTCAGCTACCCGCTGCCGCCGCTGGTGCAGACGCTTCGGACCACGCTCTACCCGCACCTCGCCCCGCTCGCCAACCGCTGGCACGAGCGGATGGGAATGGACGTCCGCTTCCCGGACGATCACGCGGCTTTCATCGCCCGCTGCCACCAGGGCGGCCAGACCCGGCCGACGCCCCTGCTGCTCCAATACGGCGCCGAAGACTACAACTGCCTGCATCAGGACCTCTATGGCGAGCACGTCTTCCCGCTGCAGGTCGCGGTGCTGCTGTCGGCGCCCGGCAAGGACTTCGACGGCGGCGAGTTCGTCCTGACGGAACAGCGCCCGCGCATGCAGACACGGGCTGCCGTGGTGCCGTTGGGCCGTGGCGACGGCGTCGTGTTCGCGGTCAACAGCCGCCCGGTCCGGGGCTCCCGCGGCGACTACCGGGTCAACCTCCGCCACGGCGTGAGCCGTGTGCGGTCGGGGCACCGGCACACACTCGGGGTGATCTTCCACGATGCCGCCTGATCGCACGCCGCGCGCGGTCCGCCGACCGTTGCGCGACGATGGCGATCGCGGTATTCGGGCACGTCTCCATCCGCGCATGGCGGGCCGGCTGCGGGACACGGTGGCAACCGGGAGAGTGCGCGACCGCATGCGACTTTTCGGGATGCGCATGTCTGGCAATTGCTGGAAGGCCGGACAAATCCTTCGTCTGACCGAACACAAATTCGATTGGGTGGAGACGGACGGCAACGCCGGTGCCACCCGCACGCCGGAGTTCCTGGCGATCAACCCGATCGGCAAGGTGCCGACATTGGTGCTGGACGACGGCACGGTGCTGGCGGAGAGCAACGCGATCCTGCTGCACTACGCCGAAGGCACGCCGTGGCTGCCGCCGCCCGGCCTCGCGCGGACCCGCGTGCATGAATGGCTGTTCTTCGAGCAGTACAGCCACGAACCCTACATCGCGGTCGCCCGCAATCTCATCGCGTGGCGGCACGAGGCGCATCTCTATCCCGACCGCCTCGCGGAGTGCTCCGTCCGCGGCGCGCAGGCGCTGGACGTGATGGAGCGTCGGCTTGTGGCCAACCCCTGGCTGGTCGGCGAGGCCCCGACGATCGCCGATCTCGCGCTGTTCGCCTACACCCATCGCGCCGACGAAGCCGGGTTCGATCTGGCGCGCTGGCCCGGCGTGCTTGCCTGGGTCGGGCGGATCACGTCATTGCCGGGCATCACCACCCTGCCACGCCCGGAACCGGTCGAAGCGGCCTCGGACTAAACCGATGTCCCGCCGCACCCGGCTCGGCATGCTCACCCCCTCCTCCAACACGGTGCTGGAGCCGGTGACATCCGCCATGCTCGCCGGGCTGCCCGACGTCTCGGTGCATTTCGGCCGCTTCCGCGTCACCGAGATCGCGCTGAGCGGCCGCGCACTGAGCCAGTTCGACATCGCACCGATCCTGATGGCCGCGCGCCTGCTGGCCGATGCCCGCGTGCATGTGATCGCCTGGAACGGCACCTCCGCTGGTTGGCTCGGCTTCGACGCCGACGCGGCCCTCTGTGCCGCGATCACCGAGACGACCGGCATCCCGGCCACCACCTCCGTCCTGGCACTCAACGCGATACTGCGTGCGCGCGGCATCCGCCGGCTCGGCCTCGTGACGCCCTATTCGGACGCCGTGCAGGCCCGCATCGTCGACAACTACGCGGCGGCCGGCTTCGATTGCGCGGCGGAGCGGCATCTCGGCCTGTCGGAGAACTTCGCCTTCTCCGAAGTCGATGCCGCTTGCGTCGCGCGGATGGTCCGCGAGGTGGCGCAGGCGCGGCCCGATGCCATCGCCACGTTCTGCACCAACCTGCGGGCCGCCCCGCTGGTCGCGGCGCTGGAACAGGAACTCGGGATCCGGGTCCTCGACACGATCTCGGTCGTCGTCTGGGAATCCCTGGTGATGGCCGGCATCGATCCGGCGCGCGTGCAAGGCACGTGCGTGCAAGGCTGGGGCGGGCTGTTCGACGCCGGCTTCCCGTAGCGGCTTCGACCCGGGCATGCGAGCATCGCGCGGGGAACAGCGGAGCGCGACCATGGACGCGGCTTCAGCGGTCGATCAGGACCGGCTCTGGGACCGGCTGATGCAGATGGCGCGGATCGGCGCCATCGCCGGCGACGGTGTCAACCGCGCCTGCCTCACGCCGCTGGATCGCGAGGCGCGGCGCCTGCTGATCGGCTGGGCGCGCGCGATCGGCTGCGCGGTCTCGGTCGATGACGCGGCGAACCTCTGGCTGCGCCGGGCCGGCACCGACCCCGACGCCGCGCCCGACCTCGCGCCCGACCTCGCGCCCGATCTCGCGCCGGTGGTCACCGGCAGCCACATGGATACCCAGCCCCAGGGCGGCCGCTTCGACGGCATCTACGGCGTGCTGGCCGGGCTGGAGGCGCTCTCCGCCCTGCACGATGCCGGCATCGTCCCGCGCCGCCCGATCGAGGTGGTCGCCTGGACCAACGAGGAAGGCGGCCGCTTCGCCCCCGGCTGCATGGGCAGCATGGCGTGGTCGGGCCACAAGCCGCTCGCCGCCTTCGCCGAGGTGCGCGACCCGGACGGCGTGCGCTTCGCCGACGCGCTGGCGGAGCATCTCGCCGAGGAGGCCGACATCCCGCGCCGCGCCCTCGGCGGCCGCCCGCACGCCTATCTCGAAGCGCATATCGAGCAGGGTCCGCGTCTGGAGCGGGAGGAAAAAGCAATCGGCGTCGTCACCGGCATCCAGGGCAGCCGCTGGTTCACGGTGACGCTGCGCGGCGAGACCGCGCATGCCGGCACCACGCCGCTCGGGCTGCGGCGCGACGCGGTGCAGGACATGGTGCGCGCGATCGCGGCCCTCAACGCGCTGATGGCGGACCCGGCCGACGTGCTGCGCTTCACCGTCGGCCGGATCACCGTCTCGCCCAACACCTCCAACAGCGTCGCCGATCGGGCGGCCTTCACCATCGACTTCCGCCACCCCGATCCCGCCGTGCTCGCGGCCCGCGGCGATGCGGTCGCGGGCGTGGTGCAGGCGGCGGTGCGCGATGCCGAGGTGAGCGTGGAGGAGACGTTCCACGCGCGTCCGGTGGCGTTCGACCCGCTGGTGGTCGGTGCGGTCCAGGCGGCGGCGGACGGGCTCGGCCTGGCGACGCTGCCGATGCCTTCGGGCGCCTTCCACGATGCGCAGTTCGCGGTGCCGGTCTGCCCGACCGGGATGCTGTTCGTGCCCTGCCGGCGCGGGATCAGCCACAACCCGGCGGAATGGAGCGAGCCGGCGCAGCTCGCCGACGGGGCGCGGGTGCTGGCCCGGGCACTGACGGCAATGGCGGGGTAGCGCCGGGGGGCTTTCTGCGGCTTGATGGCCGGCAATGGACCACCCGCTGCCAGCACCCGGGACACCCGCTTGCACGCCTCCCGCCGGCGCGCCCGACGCCCGCATGCCCGACGCTCGCATGCCCGACGCTCGCATGCCCGACGCTGGCGCACTCGACGCGGGCGGACCGTGCCGCATCTTCGCCCCGACGGCGCCCGCGATCCCGCTGGTGCTCGCTTCCCCGCATTCCGGGCGCGACTACACGGCCGCCTTCCTCGCCGCCGCGAGGCTCGACCCGCGCCGGCTGCGGCGGAGCGAGGACAGCTTCGTCGACGAGCTGTTCGCCGCCGCCCCCGCGCATGGCGCGCCGCTGCTCGCCGCCACCTTCCCCCGTGCCTTCTGCGACCCGAACCGGGAGGCCTGGGAGCTCGACCCGGCGATGTTCGCCGATCCGCTGCCGCCCTGGGTCAACACCACCAGCCCGCGCGTCGGCGCCGGCCTCGGCACGATCGCGCGCGTGGTCTCCTCCGGCGAGGCGATCTACCGCCGCAAGCTCCGCTTCGCCGAGGCCGAGGCGCGGGTGCGCGCCTGCTGGCAGCCGTACCACGCGGCGCTGGCCGCGCTGATCGCGCAGGCACGCGCATCGTTCGGCGCCTGCCTGCTGCTCGATTGCCACTCGATGCCGGCCGGCGGTGCGGCGGGCCGCACTGGCGCGGAGCCGGATTTCGTGCTCGGCGACGCCCACGGCACCGCCTGCGCGCCGCGCATCACCCGCCTGGTCGAGGCGGCGATCACCGGCATGGGCTACGTCGTGCGCCGCAACGACCCCTATGCCGGCGGCTACGTCACCCGCCATTACGGCCGCCCGCGCGAGGGCGTCCATGTCGTGCAGATCGAGATCGCCCGCGGCCTCTACATGCACGAGAGCCGCATCGAGAAGCTGCCGCGCTTCGACCTCGTGCAGCGCGACATGACACGCCTGGTGGCGACCCTCGCGACCGCGCTGCCGGGGCTGCTGACCGGGTAGCAGGCGGCGGCGCTGGCTATCCCGCCAGGAAGCCGCCATCGGCGAACAGCACATGTCCCACGACATAGCTTGTCTCGTCCGACAGCAGCCATGATACCGCGGCGGCGACCTCCTCCGGGCGGCCCATGCGGCGCAGCGGCAGCCCGGCCGCGACCTGCGCCATGTCGGCGATGCCGGAGGCCAGCATCATGTCGGTCACCACCCGGCCCGGTGCCACCGCGTTGATCCGCACGCCTTGGGGGGCATATTCCATCGCCGCCGACCGGGTCAGGCTGATGGCGGCCGCCTTGGACGCGGAGTAGAGCGATAGCCCGATATTGGGGTTGCGCACGCCGCTGACGCTCGTGTTGTTCACGATCGCGCCGCCGCCGCCCGCCAGCATGGCCGGGATCTGGTGACGCAGGCCGTGGAACAGGGCACGTACATTGGTATCGAACACGCGTTCGTACGTCGCGCCGTCCTGGTCTGCCAGCGGTGCGCGCCGCTCCTGAAATCCCGCGTTGTTGAACGCGGCGTCGAGCCGCCCGAAGCGGCGCAATGTCGCGGCAATCAAGTCCGCAACGTCCGCCTCCCGCGTCACGTCGGCTGCGACAAACATGCTTTCCGCGCCTGCCGAGCGCACTTCGGCGGCGACTGCCTCGCCGGCGTCCGGCCGACGGCCAGCGACCACCACGGCGGCGGCGCCTTCCAACGCCAGGCGCAAAGCGGTCGCGCGGCCGATCCCGCTGCCACCGCCGGTGACAAGACACACCTTGGCTGCGAGCCTGCCCGAAACCCGCGGCACCGGAGCAGGGCCGGCAAGCCTGGTCAGGGTGGCTTCGTCCATTGCCGCATCCTCCCGGTCGGTGCGGAGGCTCGCCTGACGTCAGCGATCGATCTCGTCGAGTGGCCAGATCGGGCGGCGCACGCGCTCGAACCGGCCGCCGCGCAGGATCGCCGAGCCGAGCCCGCCGCCATCGACGGTGACGATCTCGCGCGCGACGGGGGTGAAGGCGGCGCGGAAATGCTGTGCCGACTTCACCGCGATCGTCGTCTTGTGCGCGACGTCGATGCCGAGGGAGGTGAGCTGTGCGAGGTCGGTCGCCTGGGTGTTGTGGCCGATCACCGCGATCTCGATCCCGTCCCCCTCGCCGGCGCGGAACAGCATCGACGGGCCATAGTCGCGCCACACGCCGCCGCCCATCGGGCCGTGCGCGCGGAACCACCCATCGCTCAGCGTCACCACCCGGCCGGCCACTTCCAGCGGCCCGCCGCCGGAGGCCGGATCGTGCCGGCCGCCGAGCGTGATCGTGCCGCTGCCGCCGGCGCCGATCGCGGCCCCCTGCCGCACCGCCTCGGGATCGAAGATCGCATAGAACGCCGCCCCGGACAGACCGGCGGCGAGCATCGCCGCCAGCAGGGTGGTGGCGTCGCCGTAATGCCCGCTGCCGGGATTGTCGGTGACGTCGGCGATGACCAGCGGCGCCGCCGCCCCCGCCTCGCCCGCGCGCGCGTGCGCCATCGCCTCCGGGATCGCCAGATGGCGCACGCTGGTCCAGGCGCGCTCGGCCCAGGCGTGGTCCATGAAGTCCTCCGCGATCGCCTGCCCGCGCGCGAGGGCGCCGTCCGTCGTCACCGTGACCGAAGGTCCGGCGTCGTGGATGTCGGCCGCGGTGAAGCCCGCGCAGACGCTGACGACGAGTGCCTCGCCCGCGGTTTCGATCACCTCGGCACGGTCGAGCAGCGTGCGCATCGGCCCGGCCTGCGTCCGCCCGCCGTCGAGGCCCCGCAGCATCGGCCGCCGGGCGATCACCGTGCGCGGCCGGACCGCGCCGCGCAGCGTGCGGTCGAGCAGGTCCGCACCCTGCCAGGCGCGCTCGTAGAAGTCGATATGCGGATAGGTGCGGACCGCGATCAGCGCATTCGCCGCTGTCGCCATCGTCTCGGTGACGTTGGCGTGCAGGTCGAGTGTCACGATGATCGGCGCCCCGGCGGGCAGGCGCGCGCGCAGGCGGCGCAGCAATTCTCCTTCCGCATCCTCGAAACTCCCGGTCACCATCGCGCCATGCAGGTGCAGCAGCGCCCCGTCCGCGCCGTCCGCCGCATCGAGGATCAGGCCGGCGAGGTGCTCGAATGCCTCGTCGCTGACCGTGCCGGACGGGTTCGCGCTGGCCGCGAGCGGGTGGCGCAGGCGCCAGCCGTATTTCTCCGCCGCCTCGAATGTGGCGCCGAGCGCGGTATGCGTGCCGCGCCGCTCGGCGGCGACCGCGTTGTCGCGCAGGTAGGTGCCGGCGCGGAAATGCTCGAGCGTCGTCGGCACGATCGAGAAGGTGTTGGTCTCGTGCGAGAGCGAAGCTGTCAGGATGGTCCAGGTCATTTTTGTTCCCCCATCAGTCGGCGCGATCAGCCGGGCGCGAAGGGATTGTCGGTCCCGCGCGCCTGCAAGCGGATCGGCGTGCCGGGAAGATCAAACGCCTCGCGCAACCCGTTGACCAGATAGCGCCGATACGCCTCCGGCAGCTGCTCGGCGCGGGTGCCGAACACCACGAAGGTGGGCGGCCGCGCCTTCGCCTGGGTGATGTAGCGCAGCTTCAGCCGCCGCCCCGAGACCAGCGGCGGCGCGTGCCGCTCCAGCGCCGCCTCGAACCAGCGGTTCAGCTCGCCCGTGGCCACGCGCCGGTTCCACACCGCATGCGCCGCCCGCACCGCCGGCAGCAGCTGGTCCACCCCGGCCCCGGTCAGCCCCGAGAGCGGCACCAGCGCGATCCCCGGCATCTGCGCGAGCGAGGTCTGCAGCCGCTCGGCCACCGCCCGGCGCACCGCGTTGCGGTCGGCGGCCGCGTCCCACTTGTTCAGCACCACGACCGCGGCCCGGCCCTCCTGCTCGATCAGCCGGGCGATGGTGAGGTCCTGGTCGTGGATGCCCTCGGTCGCGTCGACCACCAGCGCCACCACTTCTGCTAGTTTCAGCGCGCCGATCGCGGCCCCGGTAGACGCCCGTTCCAGTCCGGGCTCGACGCGCGCGCGGCGGCGCAGGCCGGCGGTATCGACCAGCTCGATCGCGCCCTGCCCGTCGTCGAGCCGTGCCATGATCGGATCGCGGGTGATGCCGGGCTCCGGGCCGGTAAGCGCCCGCTCGGCCCCGAGCAGCCGGTTCAGCAGCGTCGATTTCCCCGCATTCGGGCGGCCGACGATCGCCAGCCGCAGCGGCCGGTCGGGCGCCGCCTCGGTCGGCTCCGCGGGTTCGGGCACGCGGTCGGCGATCTCGCCCATCAGCTCGGCGATGCCCTCGCCATGCTCGGCCGAGACCGCGACCGGCTGCCCGAGGCCGAGCGCGAACGCCTCCATCGCCGCCGCCGCCCCGCCGCGCCCCTCGGCCTTGTTGGCGACCAGCAGCACCGGCCGCCCCTGCCGCCGCAGCCACGCGGCGAAGTGCCGGTCGGCGGGCAGGATGCCGGTGCGCGCATCGACGACGAACAGCACCAGCGCCGCGCGGGCCAGCGTCGCCGCCGCCGCCTCGTGCATCCGCCCGGAGAGGCTGCCGGCCGGCGCCTCGTCGAGGCCCGCGGTGTCGGCGAGGCGGACGCGGCGGCCGCGCAGCATCGCCTCGGCCTCGTGGCGGTCGCGGGTCACGCCCGGCGTGTCGTCGACGATCGCGAGCCGCCGGCCGACCAGGCGGTTGAACAGGCTGGACTTGCCCACGTTCGGCCGGCCGGCGATGGCGACCAGCGGCAGGGGATCGGGGCTATCCATGCCGGCTCCTGAGGTGGTCGTTGGTCAGTGTGAAATCCGCCCTCATTCACGTCACGGCCGGGGTCGACCCGGCCATCCACCCACTTCACGTCATGGCCGGGCTCGACCCGGCCATCCACGCGACGCCCGCCGCCGAGATTGAGTCGTGCCCACAACGCCGCAGCGGAGCCTGCGTGCGGCCCGTGGATGGCCGGGTCAACCCCGGCCATGACGATAATAATCCCCGGGGTGTGTCCGCGGCGCGAACGGGATAAGGATGCCGGATCGCAGGATTGGGGAAAAGCCTATGGCCGGACGGATCGAGGCGACGCTCGCGGGGCTCGGCATCACGCTGCCCACGCCGATGACGCCGCTCGCCAACTACGTCCCTTTCGTGGTGTCGGGCAAGCTGGTGGTGGTCTCGGGCCAGGTGCCGGCGGTGGATGGCCGCATCGCGCATACCGGCGCCGTCGGTCCGGGCGGGCTCTCGGTCGAGGACGGCCAGGCGGCGGCGCGGGCCTGCATGGTCAACGTGATCGCGCAGCTCCGCGCGGCCTGCGGCGGCGATCTCGACCGCGTCGCGCGGGTGGTGCGGCTGGGTGGCTTCATCACCTCGGCCGCCGGCTTCACCGGGCAGGCGCAGGTGATGAACGGCGCCTCGGACCTCGCGGTCGCGGTGTTCGGCGAGGCGGGGCGGCACGCGCGCACCACGATCGGCGTTCCGGCCCTGCCGGCCGATGCGGCGGTCGAGGTGGAGGGGATGTTCGAGCTGCGCTGAGCCGGGCGAAGCCGGGTCGCGCACGAGTTCGTGTTCCGCCTGCACCGGCGGCCTAGCAGCCTGTCGGATTTGGCCTGCGGCATAGGATGAGCGTGGGAGTCTTTGGGCCGATCATGCCGTCTGGAGGCGGGCGAGTCTCCTGCAGTTGTAGGCGAGTGCGGTCAGAGTCCACTCGGAGGCGACGTTGTGCAGACCGCGCAAGTGGAAGCGGAGGAAGCCCATGGCGCTCTTGATAATGCCGAACACCGGTTCGACGGTTTGCTTGCGCTTTTTGTAGAGGGCTTGTGCATCGTCAGTCTGCATCTTGGCTTTCATGGCAATGCGCCAGGGCTCGGTGATCCGTCGGGGCGATTTGGGCTTGGGCGGCGGGCGGAAGTCGTAGGGCCGCTGCGGCTGGGTCCGCCCGATCGCCACCAGCGGCATGATGCCGCGTGCTTGCAGGTCCGCCACCGCCGGGCCGCTGGCGAAGCCGGTGTCGGCCAGAACCGTTTTCGGCAGGCCAATCGTTGCCTCCATCCCCAGGATGGTCGCGGCGAAGCTGGGCGCGTCGGCTGAGGTCGCGACCAGGTTGGTCGCCAGGATCAGTTGCGCACCATCGGCGCAGACCACCGCCTGTGCGTTGTAGGCTTGGCGATATTCGTGCGCGTCTGAGCGGCGCATCAGGACGCTGTCCGGGTCAGTCAGGTTGCTCTGCCGGTCTGGCGGCGGGTCATCGTCGGGCAGCTTCGGCGGGCGGCCGCGACGCCCCTTCTTGGCGTCATAGGCGGCCTTCTTTGCTTCGTAAGCTGGGCGGCCGGCCTGCGCTTCGGCGCGGGCTTCGGCCTCCAGCCGATAGCCCGCGGGCTTCGGCCTCCAGCCGATAGCAAGCGGCATCGAGCTTCGCCTTGAGCGCTTCGCGCCGGGCCAGTTCCGCTGGCAGCGCTTGCGGATCGTGATCCTCGGCATCGGCTGCCTCGGCTTGCGCTGTCAGCGCCGCAATGTCCGCCGCCAGCTTGGCGCGCAGTTCCTTGGCCCGGTCGTAGCGCACCGAGCCGATCTTCGAGGCGTTGGAATCGATCTTCGTTCCATCGATTGACACCGTGCCGAGCCGCAACAGGCCGCTTTCGCGCGCCAGCAGCAGAACCTGCAGGAACGCTGCTTCGAAGGCGGCTTTGTTTACGCGCCGGAACACCGC